>JAKIXW010000013.1:6375-32089 GCA_022708865.1 Acidobacteriota bacterium | reverse complement strand
TAACCTCTTACCAGGTATTACCGGGGGTATGGGATCGATCTCGGTGGGAGTATTCCCAGAATCACTTGGGTAGGAGAGTTTCATGACCGCAGCGACCGTTCCGGGCCTGGATACCGCGCCGACGAAACATCAGGGCCTGCTGGCCTGGGTGGCCGAGGTCGCCGCGCTGACGCAGCCCGACCGCGTGGTGTTCGCCGACGGCTCCGAGGAGGAGTACCAGCGGTTGTGTGCGCACCTCGTCGAGGCCGGCACCTTCCAGAAACTCGACCCGGAGAAGCAGCCCAACTCCTACCTGGCGATGTCCGACCCGACCGACGTGGCCCGCGTCGAGTCACGGACGTTCATCTGCTCCGAGCGTGAGATCGACGCCGGCCCCACCAACAACTGGATGGACCCGGCCGAGATGCGGACGCTGATGTCCGACCTGTACCGCGGATCGATGCGCGGCCGCACGATGTACGTCGTCCCGTTCTGCATGGGCCCGCTGGACGCCGAGGATCCCAAGCTCGGTGTCGAGATCACCGATTCGGAGTACGTCGTCGTCTCGATGCGCACCATGACCAGGATGGGCCAGGCCGCGCTCGACAAGCTCGGCGCCGACGGCTTCTTCGTGAAGGCGCTGCACTCGATCGGCGCGCCCCTCGAGCCCGGCCAGCAGGACGTCTCGTGGCCGTGCAACGACACCAAATACATCACCCATTTCCCGGAGACCCGCGAGATCTGGAGCTTCGGCTCGGGTTATGGCGGCAACGCGCTGCTGGGCAAGAAGTGCTACTCGCTGCGGATCGCCTCGGCGATGGCCCGCGACGAGGGCTGGATGGCCGAGCACATGCTGATCCTCAAGCTGATCAGTCCGGAGAACAAGGCCTACTACGTGGCCGCGGCGTTCCCGTCGGCCTGCGGCAAGACCAACCTCGCGATGCTGCAGCCCACTCTGGAGGGCTGGCGGGCGGAGACGGTCGGTGACGACATCGCCTGGATGCGGTTCGGCAAGGACGGCCGGCTGTACGCCACCAACCCCGAGTTCGGCTTCTTCGGCGTCGCGCCGGGCACCAACTGGGACTCCAACCCCAATGCGATGAAGACCATCGCCAAGGGCAATACCGTGTTCACCAACGTCGCGAAGACCGACGACGGCGATGTGTGGTGGGAAGGCCTCGAGGGCGATCCCGACCACCTCATCGACTGGAAGGGCCACGACTGGTACCGCGAGTCCGAGGACAAGGCCGCGCACCCGAATTCGCGGTACTGCACCCCGATCTCGCAGTGCCCGACGCTGGCTCCCGAGTGGGACGACCCGCAGGGTGTGCCGATCTCGGCGATCCTGTTCGGCGGTCGCCGCAAGACCACCGTCCCGCTGGTGAGCGAGGCCACCGACTGGCAGCACGGCGTCTTCATCGGATCCACCATCGGCTCCGAGCAGACCGCCGCCGCCGAGGGCAAGGTCGGCGCCGTCCGTCGCGACCCGATGGCCATGCTGCCGTTCATCGGCTACAACGTCGGCGACTACTTCCAGCATTGGATCAACATCGGCAAGAACGCCGACGAGTCCAAGCTGCCGAAGGTCTTCTTCGTCAACTGGTTCCGCCGCGGCGACGACGGCCGGTTCCTGTGGCCGGGCTTCGGCGAGAACAGCCGCGTGCTCAAGTGGGTCATCGAGCGCATCGAGGGCACCGCGTCCGGCGAGACCACCCCGATCGGTGTGGTGCCGCAGGTCGACGACCTGGACCTGACCGGTCTGGACATCGACCGCGCCGACGTCGAGGCCGCGCTGGCGGTCAACGCCGACGAGTGGCGCGAGGAGCTGCCGCAGATGGCCGAGTGGTTCGAGTTCATCGGCGAGAAGCTGCCCACCGGCATCAAGGACGAGTTCGACGCGCTCAAGCAGCGCCTGGGCTGACCGAGGGCTGACCGCCCTTATCGCTTATCTCTTCTCTCCGCGAGCGTGCGTGTCGGTCCGCCGACACGCCGCTCAGCGTGAACTTCTGCGCACGGTCGCGGGCTGACGAGTGAGCCCCGGGCTGATCTACTCGTAGTGGTACCTGGCCTGCAGAATCTGCAGTTCGTCATCGACCACGCGGTAGACCAGGCGATGCTCTTCAGTGATGCGCCGTGACCACGCTCCAGCGAGGCCATACTTCAGCGGCTCGGGTTTGCCGATGCCCTGGTGCGGAGACCGGCATGCGTCTGCGATGAGCCGGTTGATCCTCTTCAGCAGGGTCCGGTCAGCTGTCTGCCAATGCACGTAGTCATCCCACGCCTGCGGCGCGACAACGATTTTCACTCCGCGGTGTCAAGTTCCGGCCGGATACCGCGACCTTTATCCAGTGCGTCGGCGGCGTCGAGCAGCCGGCGTGCGTTCGCCGGTGTACGGAACAGGTACGCCGTCTCCTGCCAGGCTTCCCAGTCATCGGCCGCCATCAGGATCGCGCGACCGTTCTTCGACGTGATCTCCACCGGAGCCCGATCGGCATTCACCTGTTCGATCAGCGGGAACAGGTTCTTCCGAGCCTCGCTTGCGGTGATGGCCATTGCCGCCCCTTCCATGAGTGGTACAAGAAATGGTACTATTCGTGGTCTGTCCAAGGTGGTGGAGCCCTCGACGCCGCTGAACAGGACCGTGGCCGTGTTGACGAAATGCTATCGAATCTCGCTGCGCGCCAATGCAATCTGGCTCAGGGCGTAGTCGGCAACTTCGCGGCCGGGCCCGCTGTGTTGTCCATCGCACTCCCGTTCCCCCCGGATGTCATGGCAGGCACGTCGGGCGGTCAGACCATGGACAATTCCCGGACAGTGGCAACCGCAGCCCCGCCCATCCCGCTTGACACCTGTCAAGATGGCGCATCGTAGAGTCAGCTCATGCAGATTCGCGAACACACCGGAACGGGTAAACCGGCCGTCATCCTGTACCCGTCCGGAACCGTGGTGACCTTCGACGAACTGGAGGCCCGCGCGAATCAGCTGGCGCACTACTTCCGCCAGGCCGGTCTGGTCGAGGGTGACTCGGTCGCGATCCTGATGGAGAACAACGCGCACATCCACGCGGTCATGTGGGCGGCACGCCGTGCCGGTCTCTACTACGTCCCGATCAACACGCACCTGGCCCCGGCCGAGGCGGCCTACATCATCGGCAACTGCGACGCCAAGGCGGTGATCGGCTCCGCTGCACTGCGCTCGACGTTGGAGAACCTGGAATCCGAACTGCCGCAAGGCCTGCCGGGTGTGCGCATGATCGCCGACGACGATCTCGACGGCTGGCTGCGCTACCCCGAGTGCGTCGCCGGCCAGCCCAGCACCCCGATCGATGACGAGACCGAGGGCGATCTGCTGCAGTACTCGTCGGGCACCACCGGCCGGCCCAAGGGCATCAAACGTGAACTGCCGCATGTGCATCCGTCCGAGGCGCCCGGCCTGATGTCCGCGCTCGTCGGGTTCTGGATGAATCCCGACGCCGTCTATCTCAGCCCAGCGCCGCTCTATCACACCGCGCCGTCGGTGTGGTCGATGCAGACGCAGGCGGCCGGCATCCCGGTGGTGGTCCTGGAGCGCTTCGACGCCGAGGGCTGCCTGGACGCCATCGTCAAGCACCAGGTGACGCACGGCCAGTTCGTTCCGGTGATGTTCACTCGGATGTTGAAACTGCCTGAATCCGTGCGTAATTCGTACGATGTCTCCAGTCTGCAACGCGTCATGCACGCCGCCGCCCCCTGCCCGGTGGACATCAAGAAGCAGATGATCGACTGGTGGGGTCCCATCGTCGACGAGTACTACGCGTCCTCGGAGGCCATCGGTTCGACGCTCATCACCGCCGACGAATGGCTGGCGCATCCGGGGTCGGTCGGCCGGGCGATGACCGGGACGTTGCACATCGTGGGGGAGGACGGCACCGAATTGCCCGCCGGGCAGGCCGGGGAGATCTACTTCGAGGGCGGTTTCGACTTCGAGTACCTCAACGACTCGGAGAAGACGGCAAAGGCCCGCAGCGCGCAGGGCTGGAAGACGGTGGGCGACATCGGATATCTCGACGAGGACGGGTATCTGTACTTGACGGACCGCCGCCATCACATGATCATCTCAGGCGGGGTCAACATCTACCCGCAGGAAGCCGAGAACATGCTCGTCACCCACCCGAAGGTGATGGACGCCGCGGTGTTCGGCGTCCCGGACGATGAAATGGGCCAGTCTGTCAAGGGTGTGGTGCAGACGGTCGACGAGGCCGACGCGACCGATGAGTTCGCCGAGGAACTGCTGGCCTGGCTGCGCGAGCGGCTCAGCCACTACAAGTGTCCGCGGTCGATCTCGTTCGAGGCGCAGTTGCCCCGCACCGACACCGGAAAGCTGTACAAGCAGACACTGATCGATAAGTACTCCGGCTAGTGGATCCCCTGCGGGTCGTCGGCCTCACTGACCCGCCCGACGGGCCGGATCGGGGCGCACCCGACCGGATCGTCGTCGCCACCGGCGACCCGGACGACCCAGCGGCCGAATACTGGCTCCAGAAGGCCACTTTCACCCTCACCGAACAGGACTGCGACGACCGGCGAACCGTATCGGTCGCATCGGTGCCCGACATGCTGGCAGGTTTGTCCGAGCGGTGCCGACGCTGGCCGCACGCCGCGTCGGTCTGTGACGACGTGCTGCGCGCAGTGGACGTCGACGCACCGGCGCTGCCCGGGGTGATCACCGAGTCGCTGGCCTACTCGACCCTGCAGGGCGGCCCGGAGTTCGCGCGCTGGCTCGACGAGCGCGGCCCGGCGCGGCCCGTCGAGATCCCCGATCCGGTGGTCGCCCGGCGTGACGGGCACACGCTCGAGATCCGATTCAACCGTCCGCAGCGGCACAACGCCTTTTCCACCGATGCTCGCGCGGCGCTGCTGGAAGCGTTGACCGTGGCGTTGGTGGACCCCGGCATCGACCGCGTACTGCTAGGCGGGAACGGTGAATCATTCTGTAGCGGCGGAGATCTCGCCGAGTTCGGCACCCTGGCGGATCCGGCCGCCGGACACCTGGCCCGCACCCGGTATTCCCCGGCCCTGGCCCTGGACACGCTGCGGCAGCGTCTCGGCGCGTCCTGCCGAGCCGAGGTTCACGGCCAGGTGCTGGGCAGCGGCCTCGAGATGGCCGCCTTCTGTGGACACGTCGCCTGCCACCCGGACGCGACTCTGGGATTGCCGGAATTGGCGCTCGGCCTGATCCCCGGTGCGGGCGGGACGGTCAGCATCACCCGGCGCATCGGCCGGTGGCGGATGGCCTACCTGGTGCTCTCCGGCCGGACGATCGCGCCGGCGACAGCCCTGACCTGGGGCCTGGTCGACAGCCTCACCGAGTGATTTCGGTGCATACACCGTCGGCTGGCGACGGGAAATGCACCGAAACCGCAGGATAGTAGGGTCACCGCTGTGATCCCCTACTTCGACGATCTGACGGTCGGGCAGGTGTTCGACGCCGCTCCCTCGATGACACTGACCTCCGGCGCGGCCGCGGCGCACCAGTCGATCCTCGGCGACCGGATGCGCCTGCCGTTGGACGCGACGCTGTCCCACGCCGTCACCGGTGTGCCCGGGGCGCTGGCGCATCCGGCGCTGGTTTGCGATGTGGCCATCGGGCAGTCCACGCTGGTGACCCAGCGGGTCAAGGCCAACCTGTTCTATCGCGGGCTGACGTTCCACCACTTCCCGGTGATCGGCGACACCCTCCACACTCGGACCGAAGTGGTTGGGCTGAAACAAAATTCGGCCAAACCGGGCCGGGTGCCCACCGGACTGGCCGCCTTGCGGATGATCACCATCGACCAGGTCGACCGGCTGGTCCTGGACTTCTACCGGTGCGCGATGCTGCCGTTGGGTCCGGACGCAACCGACACCGGTCATGACGACCAACTGTCGTCCATCGGCGTGGACCTGCCGCCCGCACCGGATCCCACCGCCGGCTGGGATGCCGAGGTGTTCCGGCAGCGCGTGCCCGGCCCACATTTCGACACCGCGCTGGCCGGCACCGTGTTGCACAGCACCGCGGATGTGGTCAGCAGTGCACCGGAGTTGGCCCGACTCAGCCTCAATATCGCAGCCACCCACCATGATTCACGGATCGGTGGACAGCGGCTGGTGTACGGCGGGCACACCATCGGGCTGGCGCTGGCGCAGGCCACCCGGCTGCTGCCCAACCTGGTGACCGTGCTCGGCTGGGAGTCGTGTGACCACACCGGTCCGGTGCACGAGGGTGACACCCTCTACAGCGAGCTGCACGTCGAGTCGGCCGCCGGCAACCGGCTGGGGCTGCGCTCGCTGGTCCACGCGGTGGGTGAGCCCGACCGGCAGGTGCTGGACTGGCGGTTCACGGCGCTGATGTTCTGAGGCGACGATGAGCGTGCTGGGCATTTCCGGTGGCGTGCTGCGGCGCGCCGCCGAGATCGCCCGGCCGTTCGGCGCCGACGGGACGGAGCTGCTCACGGGCCGTGCCGCTCTGCTCGGGCTGCGCCCCGCCGGGCAGCTGTCCGCCGGCGGTTCGACCCGGCTGCTGCGGGCGGCCGACGGCTGGTGCGCCCTGACGCTGTCGCGGACCGACGACGTTGCCGCGGTTCCGGCGTTGGTGGAGGCCGACGAGGTTGGCGACGTCTGGTCCGACATCGCGCACTGGACCCGGACCCGCGGCGCGGCGCAAGTGGTGGAACGCGCCGTCCTGCTCGACCTGCCGGCGGCCCGGCTGGGTGAGGCGGCGGCGGTGCCGCCGCGGGTGTCGACGTGCGGGACGACGATGGCGCCCCGCACGCCGGCCGGCCTGCTGGTCGTCGACCTGACCTCGATGTGGGCCGGGCCGCTGTGCGGCCAACTGCTGGCCCGCGCCGGGGCCACGGTGGTGAAGGTGGAGAGCCCGTCACGGCCGGACGGAACCCGTGCCGGTGACGTACGCTTCTTCGACTGGATGAACAGCGGAAAGCTCAGCTGCGCAATGGATTTCGACCGCGACCGAGTGGATCTGGAAGCGCTGCTCGCCGGCGCCGACGTGGTCCTCGAGGGCGCGCGGCCGGCGGCGCTGGCCCGTCGTGGTCTGGGGCCGTCGCGGCCGGGCCGCCCGGGCCGGGTGTGGTTGCGGCTCAGCGGATATGCGGGTGCGGACGGCCGGCCCGCGTTCGGCGACGACGCCGCGGTGGCCGGTGGACTGGTCGACCGCGATGACGACGGTCACCCGGTCTTCGTGGGCGACGCCATCGCGGATCCGCTCACCGGGCTCGAGGCCGCTGCGGCCGTGGTCGCGTCGCTGGCCCGCGGCGGCGGCGAACTGATCGAGATCGCCATGTCCGAGGTGGCCGCGACCTATGCCGCCCTGCCCGACGGGGCCACCGAAGATGCTGATCCGGTGCGCCTCGCCGTCACCGGCCGGGCATCGGCGCTCGGGGCCGACGCACCGGCGGTCCGGCGGTTGCTCTTGGAGCGGGCCGAATGCTGATCACCGGGGCGCGGTTGCTCGACGGCACCATCGCCGACGTCCGGGTGGGAGCGACCATCACCGACGTCGGCGAGCTGACGGCGCGGCCCGGGGAGGACGTGCTGGACGCCGGCGGCGGCACGGTGATTCCCGGCCTGCACGACCACCACGTGCATCTGCGGGCCGCCGCCGCGGCGCTGGGTTCCGTGCACGTCGGCCCGCCCGCCGTCCGCACCGCCGAGGCGATGCGGACCGTGCTGAACCAGGCCTCGCCCCGGCCGGACGGTTGGATCCGGGCGGTCGGCTACCACGACGGCGTCGCCGGCGAGCTCGATCGTGTACGGCTGGACGAGCTTTCGCCGCACGCACCGGTCCGGGTGCAGCACCGCAGCGGCGCGTTGTGGATCCTGAACTCGGCGGCCCTGAATCGGGTCGGGGCCGCCCACCACCCCGATGGCCGGCTGTTCCGGGAGGACGTCGCGCTGGCTCGGACCGAAGCCCCCTCGTTCGGCGAACTGAGCACCCGGCTGGCGGCATGCGGCGTCACCGGCGTCACCGACGCGACACCCGACTACACCGATGCCGATATCGAAAAATTCACGCGGGCAGGGAGATCCGGGGAACTCCGGCAGCACCTGCACTGCATGGCGGTGGCGGGTACCAGCCCATCGGACCTGGTCAGCATCGGCCCGGCCAAGATGATCCTGGACGACCCGGCGCTGGACCTGGATGCGCTGATCGAATGGGTGACCAGCAATCACGCCGCCGGCCATCCCGTGGCCGTACATGCCGTCACCGACGCCCAACTGGTGGTGACCCTCGCTGCGCTGGCTACGGCCGGTGTACTGCCGGGTGATCGGATGGAACACGCCGCCGTGGTACCTGGCGACTGCATCACCGGCCTGGCCGAGCTCGGGGTCACGGTGGTGACGCAGCCGAACTTCGTCGCCGAGCGTGGCGACGAGTATCTCGCTGAAGTTGCAGCGGCACAACATGATCAACTGTGGCGGCTGGCCAGCCTGCGGGAAGCCGGTGTCCCGGTGGCGCTGTCGACCGACACGCCGTTCGGCCACGGTGACCCGTGGGTGGCGATGCGGGCCGCGGTCCACCGAAGGACTCTCGGTGGCACGGTGCTCGGTGCGGCCGAACGGATTTCACCCGCAGACGCCCTGCGGGGATTCCTCGGCCGGCCCGACCGTCCGGCGGTGTTGCGCCGCGTCGCGCGGGGCGAGCCGGCCGATCTGTGTGTGCTATCCCGGCCACCGCGGGACGTGCTCGGGGAACTCGACGCCGACCTGGTGGCCGCGACCGTGATCGACGGCCGGATCGTCTGAGTCAGTGCGGTAGATCGCGGAACGCGTTGTCCCGGTAGGGATCCGGTTCCTTGGGCAGCCCGAGCACCCGCTCGCCGACGATGTTGCGCTGGATCTGGTCGGTGCCGCCGCCGATCGAGGTGAAGTAGGCGTTGAGCGCACGGAACGTGACGGCGTCGCCATCGGTATGTTCGGGTCCGGCCAGCATGGCCTCGGCGCCGATGATGTCGGTCTGGACCTGCGCCGTCTCGTGCAGTATCCGCGACATCGACAGCTTGCCGAACGACAACAGGGTGGCCGCCTCGATCTTGCCGGACATCTTGGCGCGCTGCGTGTTCCACTTGTTGACGGCGTTGAGCTCGTGGATGCGGGCGATCTGCTGGCGGGTGTGACCGTCGGTGATCTTGCCGTACTCACGTGCCAGCGCGATCAGGGGATCCTCCTGCTCCTGCGGTTTGCGGGCTCCCCGGGTGGTACGCGCCAGATCGCCCATCAAACGCCGCTCGTAGCCCAGCGCGGTCTGCAGCACCCGCCAGCCGTCCCCCGCTGCGCCCACCATGTTCTGGGCCGGGACGACGGCGTCGGTGAGGAACACCTCGTTGAACTCCGACTCACCGGTGATCTGATGGATCGGCCGGACCTCGACGCCCGGCTGGCGCATCGGCAGCATGAAGAAGCTGATTCCCTTGTGCTTGGGCACATCCCAGTCGGTGCGGGCGATCAGCAGACCGTAGTCGGCGGTGGCCGCGAATGACGTCCACACCTTCTGGCCGTTGACGATGAAGCGGTCGCCGTCGCGGTCGGCGCGGGTGCGCAGGCCGGCCAGGTCGGACCCGGCGCCGGGTTCACTGTAGAGCAGGCACCACTTGGATTCCCCGCGCAGCGACGGCGGGATGAGGCGTTGCTTCTGTTCTTCGGTGCCCTCGTCGTGCAGGGTGCAGGCGAACAGATTGGCGCGGTCGTGACCGGTACCTGGGGCGCCGACGGCGTTGAATTCGGCTGCCACGACGCGGGATTGCGGGTCGGAGACCCCGCGCCCCCACCATTGGGTCTCCCAGGAGGGCGCCGACCAGCCGCCGTCGAGCACCAGGTCCGCCCAGCGGTCGCGGTCCATGCCGGGGGTCCAGTTCTCGGCCAGCCACTGCTGGACTTCGGTGCGGATCTCGTCAATCGGATCGGACATCTCAGGCTCCCTTCAGTCGCAGGTAGCGTTCCCGGTGTTCGGCGGTTTCGCCGAGCAGGTGCGCGTCGGTGCGAGCGCGGCGCAGGTAGAGGTGGGCCGGGTGCTCCCAGGTGAATCCGATGCCGCCGTGCACCTGGATGTTGGTGGCGGCGACGAAGACGAACGCGTCCGCGCAGAACGCCTGGGCCAGGGCCAGATCCGCCGCCCGGTCCGGGGCCGCGGCATCGTGGGCGGCCGCGACGTGCCGGGCCGCCGAGATGGCCGATTCGGCCTCGGCCAGCATGTCGGCGCACATGTGCTTGACGGCCTGGAAGCTGCCGATGGCGCGCGCGAACTGCAAGCGGGCACCGGCGTAGTCGGCGGCCATCCGGACCACGCGCTGCGCACCGCCAGCCTGCTCGGACACCAGCGCGACGCCGCCCGCCTGCAATGCGGCCCCGAAAGCGGCCCGGCCCGAACCGATCTGGCCGACCAGCCGGCCCGGCGTGCCGGCGAAGCCGAGGGCGGCCAGCTTGCGGGTGGCGTCGACGGTGGTCAAGGTGGTTGCCGTCAGCCCGTGCGCGCCCCGGTCCACCGCGAACACCCCTGGTCCGTCGTCGGTGTCCGCCAGCACGTAGATCAGGTCGGCCGCCGCGCCGTCGAGGACGTAGTTCTTGGCGCCGGAGAGCACCCAGCCGTCGGCGCCGCGGTGCGCGCAGGTCGACAGCTGGGCCGGCAGCACGGCCGACCCAACCTCGGCGTGGGCCACGGTGACGATCACCGATCCGGCGGCGATCCGCGGCAACACCTGCGCCTGTTCGGTGTGGTCGTCGGTGGCCGCCAGCAGTGCCGGGGCCAGCACCGCCGTCGAGAGGAACGGCGCGCACAGCAGTGCGCGGCCCATTTCCTCCATCACGATGCCCAGCTCGACGTGCCCGGCGCCGGTCCCGCCGTGGGCCTCCGGGATGGCGAGGCCGAGCAGGCCCATCTCGGCCAGCTCGTGCCAGATCGTTTCGTCGTAGCCGGTGTCGGTGGCCATCAGTTCACGCACGCGCGACTCCGGCGAGTGCTTCTCCAACAGCCCGGCGACCGCTTCGCGCAACGCGCGGTGCTCGGCCGTCATCGCGACACCGCGAGCAGGGGCTCGAGCGTCGCACGCTGGCTGTCGAAGAAGGCGCGGGCCACCCGGGTGTCCGGGGCAATGGTGTCGAAACCGTGGAAAGCGCCTGGCACGACCAGGGTTTCGCACGGCACCCCGGCCGCGCGTAGCCGGTCGGCGTAGGCCACGTCCTCGTCGTGGAAGAGGTCCAGCGAGCCGACGCCGATCCAGGCGGGCGGCAGGCCGGCCAGGTCGGTGCGCCGGGCGGGTACGGCGACGTCGCGGTCGGCGTCGGCCAGATACGCGTGCCAGCCCCAGTTGTTGCTGCGGCGGTCCCACAGCCGGAAGCCCGGATCGTCACGGTGGGCCCGGTTGCCGGTGCGGTCGTCGATCATCGGATAGGCCAGCACCTGCGCGACGACGTCGACCTCACCGCGGTCGCGAGCGAGGAAGGCCAGTGCGGCCGCCAGCCCGCCGCCGGCGCTGCCCCCCGCGATCGCGATCCGGTTACGGTCCACCGCGGGCAGTCCGGCCAGCCACCGCAGTGCGGTGTAGCAGTCCTCGAGGGACGCCGGGTAGGGGTTCTCGGGTGCCAGCCGGTATTCGACCGCCGCCACCGTCACGCCGAGCGCGCGGACATACCGGCGGCACGCGACCTCGTCCTGCGCGGCGGTGCCCATCACGTAGCCGCCGCCGTGGATCCAGAGCAGCGCGGGGCCCGGCCCGACGGCATTCTCGGGGCGGTACAGCCGGATACCGACGTGGTCGCTGATTCTCAGCTGCTCGACGCCGCGGGCCGGCTTGCGCGCCTGCAGGCGAGTGGCGATCCGGAAGAACGGCAACGTCAGCGGGCGGATCGGGGACTTCGGGATCACCCGGGCCCGGGAGCGCAGCTCGGGATGGAATTCGGCAAGGCTCACCCGGCTGACCTTACGGGCGTGCTCGGCGAGGGCTGGAGCGGCCGTCCGACACGCCGGATCGGGCGGGACCGCCTCCGAGTTTTCCCGGCGTGTCCTGGTCCGACATACCTTCGCTGGGGAACTTGTGAACAGTTTGCGGAATTTGCCCACGATTAGGGATTACCCGCCGATAACGGCTAAGGTACTGTGCGCCAATGACCCTCGATAGCGTGCGGTGGGTGTTGCGGGCCAAGCCCGCCGACTATCTCCTCGCGATGGCGACGGCCTCGGCGTCGTTGCCGGTGGTGGGCAAGCATCTGGAACCGGTCGGCGCGTACACGGCGATGGGGGTCTGGGGTTACCGGGTGGTCCCGGAGTTGCTCGCCGGCACCGCGAAGTCCTGGCTGCGACCGGGCTCCGGCGACGCGCGGCGCGAGGAGCGCGAACAGACGCACCACGTCTCGCGGACCGGCCTGCGCGGTGTCGTGCCCGACGCCGACCTCGCGATCGAGTGGCCCGCACCGGATCGCACCGCACCGGTATTCAGGGCGCTGCAGCACCGCAAGCATGTGCACCGGACCTCGGTGCGGTACGGCGACCATCCGTCGCAGTTGCTGGACGTCTGGCGCCGCGACGACCTGCCATCGCACGCGCCGGTGATGATCTTCGTCCCCGGCGGCGCATGGGTGCACGGCAGCCGGATCCTGCAGGGCTACGCCCTGATGGCCCACTTGGCCGCCAACGGCTGGGTGTGTCTGTCGGTGGATTACCGGGTGTCGCCCAACAACCCGTGGCCACGCCACCTGGACGACGTGAAGTCGGCCATCGCCTGGGCGCGGGCCAACGTCGATCGGTTCGGCGGCGACCGGGACTTCGTGACCATCGCGGGCTGTTCGGCGGGCGGGCACCTGGCCGCGCTGGCCGGGCTGACCCACGACGATCCCAGCTATCAGGAGCATCTGCCGGCCGGCTCGGACACCTCGGTGGACGCCGTCGTCGGCATCTACGGGCGTTACGACTGGGAGGACCGCTCCACCGTCGAACGGGATCGCTTCGTCGATTTCCTCGAGCGAGTGGTCGTCGGCCGCAAGATCGCCCGTCATCCGGAGATCTTCCGGCAGGCGTCGCCGATCGCCCGGGTGCACCAGGATGCGCCGCCGTTCCTGGTGATCCACGGCAGCGCCGACAACGTCATCCCGGTCGAACAGGCCCGCAGCTTCGTCGGGTCCCTGCAACAGGTTTCCCGGTCGCCCGTCAGCTATGTCGAACTCCCCGGCGCAGGACACGGTTTCGACATGCTCGACGGCACCCGGACCGGGCCCATGGCGACCGCGATCGGGTTGTTCCTCAACCAGATTCACCGGATTCGCCCGGCGATGGCCGCCAAACAGGTCATCTGATCCGCCGCCGGTCGGGTAGCCTTCCCGGTTTAGGGAGGTGTGAGGTGGTGATCCAGGCAACATGAAGCGCCTGACCGGATGGGACGCGTTCCTGCTCTACAGCGAGGCGCCCAATGTGCACATGCATACCCTGAAAATCGCGATCATCGAACTGGTCGACATCGGCGACCGTTCGTTCGGTGTCGAGGACTTCCGGCGGGTGATCAACGCCCGCCTGCACAAGCTGTATCCGCTGCGCTACGAACTGGTCGACATCCCGTTCAAGCTTCACCATCCGATGTGGCGCGAGAACGTCCACGTCGACCTCGACTACCACGTCCGGCCGATGACGCTGCCGGCGCCGGGCGGGCGCCGCGAACTCGACGACGCCATCGGCGAGATTGCCGGCACGCCGCTGGACCGGAGCCGCCCGCTGTGGGAGATGTACTTCATCGACGGACTGGCCGACGGCCGCATCGCCGTCGTCAACAAGGTGCACCACGCGCTGGCCGACGGGGTGGCGGCGGCCAACCTGCTGGCGCTGGGGATGGACCTGCAGCAGCCCGCCGACGACGGTGACGATCCGGCGAATTACCAAACCGACGACGCTCCAACGAAATTCGAGCTGGTGCGGTCGGCCTGGCGGGACCACTTCCGGCACGCCGCGGAGATCCCGTCGACCATCGGCTACACCGTGGCGGGGATCAACCGGGTGCGTCGCAGCTCGCGCAAGTTGGGGCCCAACCTGACCATGCCGTTCACGCCGCCGCCGAGTTTCATGAACCACATGCTGACCCCGGAACGCCGATTCGCGACGGCGTCGTTGTCGCTCGACGACATCAAGGAAACGAAGAACGCCCTCGGGGTGTCGATCAACGATCTGGTGCTGGCGATGTCAGCGGGCGCGCTGCGCAAGGCCTCACTGCGCTACGACGGGCATGCCGACCACCCGTTGCTGGCCTCGGTGCCGGTGAGTTTCGACTTCTCCTCGGAACGCATCTCGGGCAACCGGTTCACCGGCGTGATGATGCCGGTGCACATCGACCTAGCCGATCCGCTCGACCGGGTGCGCCGGACACACGAGGACGCCCTCCTGGCCAAGGAGACCAACCTGCTGATCGGGCCCGAACTGGTCAGTCGGTGGTCGAACTACATGCCCCCGGCCGCGATGGAAGCCCTGTTCAAGCGCCTGTCCCTCAAGGACGGTCAGAACAAGGTGCTCAACCTGAACATCTCGAATGTGCCCGGGCCGCGCAAGTACGGCCGGGTCGGGGGTGCACTGGTCACGGAGATCTACTCGGTCGGCCCGGCCACCACGGGTAGTGGCATCAACATCACCGTGTGGAGTTACGTCGACCAACTGAACATCTCGGTCATCACCGACCTGAAGTCCGTGGACGACGCGCACGAGATTTCCACCGCGATGGTCGATGAGCTTGCCGAAATCCGCAGAGCTGCAGGGCTTTCAGAGAAACTGACGGTGGTGGAGAAGGCTATGTCTCCGGTGGCGCGAGGTATCTAACCGCGGGCGCGTACCCAGGACAGGAACCGGTCCACCGCTTCGGCGGTGTAGTGCCCGCGTGGTGAGCCGAAGAAGTCGAAGGCGTGCTGGGCGTGCGGGATCTCCGAATACGCCACCACATCGGCCGACGCCTCGCGCAACCGGTCCGCGAATTCGCGCGCCTCGGTAACGGGGATCAACGAATCGTCGGTGCCGTGCAGGATGAAGAACGGCGGCGCGTCGGCGCGCACCTCGAACAGGGGTGAGGCGTCGCGGTAGACCTCGGGGTGCTCGTCGCGGCCGGTCTTGGCGACGAAACGCTCCAGCAGGCCGACGAATTCCGGGCGCCCGGCGCCCTCGGTGCTGAACCAGTCGTATCGCCCGTACACCGGGACGGCCGCCACCACCGAGGTGTCGGCGTCCTCGAACCCGGGCTGGAATTTTGGGTCGTTCGGTGTGAGGGCGGCCAGCGCGCACAGGTGGCCACCGGCCGAACCGCCCGTCATCGCGACGAATTCGGGATCGCCGCCGTAGTCGGCGATGTTGGCCTTCACCCAGGCGAGTGCACGCTTGACGTCGACCATGTGGTCGGGCCAGGTGTGCCGCGGGCTCACCCGGTAGGCGATCGAGATGCACACCCAGCCCCGCTCGGCCAGATGACTCATCAAGGGATACGCCTGGGGGCGACGCATCCCGATCGACCAGGCGCCGCCGGGAACCTGCAGCAGCACAGGTGCTCTGGCGTCGCGCGGCAGATCGGCACGCCGCCAGATGTCTGCCATGTTGGCGCGGCCGTGCGGACCGTAGCGGACAATCCCCTTCTCGACGTATCGATGGCGCGACCATCCGGTGGCGAAGATTCCGCCGTGGTCGCGCGCGGCCGCCAGGGCGGGCGCCGACGTGGCGGCCAGTTCGCGGTAGCCGGCCCCGAGTTCCGCTTCCAGGCCGGCCTCGAAGTACGGTTCGGAACGCACGTTGCGGCGGATGAGCAGTACCAGCAGCGCCCAGCCGATCACGTGGATTGCCAAGGCGATTCGGCCGCGCCGCCCCGCAAAGTCGCCGCGGATCCCACGGCGCAGCGCGGACAGGGTCGAGCCCGCCAGGTACAACGGCGTCAGTTCGGTGGTGGGCCAGCCGAAGGCGAAGTTGGCCACGGTGCGGTAGCCCTGGCGGCCCAGCGGCCGAACTCCGTTGGCGGCGTTGAGAAGTTCCGCCAGTGCTCGCACCAGCGTCCGGTTGGGGCGCACCGACCTACCGCTAGCCGATCACCGGCAGGCGCCGCTCGGCAGCCAGTTGGTCCAGCGCGGACTGCATGACCCGGCGAACGTGCGCGTCGACCTCGTCGATATCGGGGTCCTCGCCGAACTCGGCGATGATGTCGATGGGCGCCAGCACCTGCTGCACGATCTTGGTCGGCAGTGGCACGTTGACCGGCAGCACGGCCGATAGCCCGAACGGGAAGCCGAAGCTCACCGGCAGGATCTTGGCGCGGAACAGCTTGTCCAGCCGGAGCAGCTTGGCCACCTCGGTGCCGCGGGTCAGATAAACCTGGCTCTCCTGACCGCCGATACCCACCACGGGCACGATCGGCACACCGGCGTTGATCGCGGCCCGGATGTAGCCGGTGCGGCCGTCGAAGTCGATCGTGTTGCGCGCCGTGCTGGGTCGGTAGGCGTCATAGTCGCCGCCGGGGAACACCACGACGACACCGCCCGAGCGCAGTGCCTCGTCAGCGTTCTCGTGGTTGGCCTTGATGAAACCGGTCTTCCGGAAGAAATTGCCGGTGGGTCCGGCCAGCACGAGGTCGAAGGTCAGGGTGTAGATAGGCCGGTCGAAGCCGAACTTCTCGTAGAACCCCGTCGCGAATACCGGGACGTCCATCGCGAACATGCCCCCGGAGTGATTGGACACCACCAGGGACCCGCCCGGCGGGAAGGCGTCGAGTCCGCGGACCTCGGAGCGGTGCCAGACCTTCATCAGCGGCCGGATGACGTCCATCACCCGCTCGGTCAACACGGGATCCCATTTGGTGACCTCACCGGCGATGAAGTCGGCGGCGTCGTCCGCGTCGCCGGTGTCCTTCGTGCTCACCCGAGCCCCCTTGTCATTAAACTGGAACGTGTTCTAGTTCGATGGTACCCACTGTGTGGGGACGGTAATTGCCGGCCACCTTCCCGTTGGCACTACCGTGCTGTTTACGGCGTCCTCTGGTGTGCTTAAGTTGTCCCCGTGAGCGACGAAACCACCGAACCGGCAGTCCTGGTCGAACAGCGCGACCGCATCCTGATCGTCACCATCAATCGCCCGAAGGCGAAGAACGCCGTCAACCTGGCCGTCAGCCAGGGTCTGGCGGATGCGATGGACCGCCTCGACGGCGACCCCGGCCTGTCGGTCGGCATCGTCACGGGTGCAGGCGGCTCGTTCTGCGCCGGGATGGATCTCAAGGCCTTTGCCCGCGGCGAGCGCTGCGACATCGACGGCCGCGGCCTGGGCTTCACCCAGCGCCCGCCGGCCAAACCGCTGATCGCCGCGGTCGAGGGTTATGCCCTGGCCGGTGGCACCGAGGTCGCGCTGTCCTGCGATCTGATCGTGGCCTCGCGCGAGTCCGCGTTCGGCATCCCCGAGGTCAAGCGCGGCCTGGTCGCCGGCGGCGGCGGCCTGCTGCGGTTGCCGCAGCGCATCCCGTACGCCATCGCAATGGAGTTGGCGCTCACCGGCGAGAATCTGTCCGCCGAACGCGCCCATGAACTCGGGTTGGTCAGCGCGCTCACCGACGCCGGCGGCGCGCTGGACGGTGCGATCGCGCTGGCCGTGAAGATCGGCGCCAACGGCCCGTTGGCGGTCGCGGCCACCAAGAAGATCGTCGTGGAGTCCCGTTACTGGGGCGACGAGGAACAGTGGACCGAGCAGATGAAGATCCTCGCGCCGGTGTTCATGTCGAAGGACGCCCAGGAGGGTGCGGTGGCCTTCGCCGAGAAGCGTGCCCCGAAGTGGACCGGCACCTGAGCGGAGCCGGCTCACTCGAGCAGGTCGACCACGGTTGACAGCGCGGGACCGGTCAGCGCGTCCTTCTCGGTGCGCTCGAGGTGGCTGCGCCAGAAGGTGACGGCGCCGTCGGCGTCGCCGGCCTTGATCAGGTCGACCACCCGCGCGTGCGCCTTCATCGAGCGCTTCCAGGCCTGCTCGGCCCGGTTGCCGGTGGGGCGCATCGACCGGGTGGCCCGGGCGATCAGGTGGTAGAGCATCTCGTTGATCGTCCGCAGAGTCTTGTTGCCGCACAGCTCGGCGATCGCGATGTGGAATTCGGCGAGCGCCACCCGGGACTGCTCGTCGCTGATATCGGCATCGGCGGGGGTCAGCGCAGCCTCGAGCGCGGCAATGGTCTGCGGGTCGCGTTCGTCGGCCAGCTTTCGGATCATGTCTGCTTCCAGCGTGGCGCGGGCGTCGTAGACGTCCTTGAGCGTGACGCCCTCGTATTCGAGGATCAGACCGGCGTAACGGGCCAGCGTCTGCTTGGTCGGGCTGGTGACCCGGGCGCCGCCGCGAACTCCGCGCTGTACCTCGATCAGCGATTCGGACTCGAGCACCCGGAACGCTTCCCGCAGGGTCGGCCGGGATACCCCGAACTGCTCCATCAACTCTGACTCGGGCGGCAACATGGTGCCGACCGGGATGTCGCCGCGGATGAACATCTTGCGCAGCACGGTGGCGACGCGATCGGCCATCTTCGGCTCGCGAAGGTTGGTGACCTCCATCAACTTCCTCAGCGTCGTCGTCGAATTACCTAACTGTTTTACAGATTAGCTGACGGCGGCCCCGCCGGTGGTGCCGTCGGACGGCATCATCTCCGTGGCCGCGCCGATATTGGCAGTTCGGACGGGGTTTCGCGCACCAGCTGGCCGATTGGAAACAGCTAACTATATAGTGTTTTCAAACACTGTTCCGACTCGACTGATTGAGGCTCGATGAGCATCTCACTACTGCTCGAGATGGCCGTATCCGGCGACCCCGACCGGCTCGCGATCGTCTCCGGCGACGTGCGGCTGACCACCCAGGAGTTGTCCGATCTGGCCGACGGCGGCGCCGGCGTCATCGAGGCGTCCGGTTGCGAGCACGTCGCCTACGTCGGAGGGGGCGGCGCGACGCTCCCGCTGCTGCTGTTCTCGTCGGCTCGGTCCGGCCGCACCTTCACCCCGATCAACTACCGGCTCTCGGCCGACGGCATCCAGGCGCTGATCGAGCGCCTGCCCGCACCGCTGGTCATCGTCGATGCCCGCTACCGCGACATGATCGGTTCGACGGGCAAGACGGTGCTCGACTCCGATGAATTTCTGGCCGCCGCCCGGACCGCCGAACCGGCCGCGGAGTTCCCCGACCCCGACGCCGTCGGCGTGGTGTTGTTCACCTCCGGCACCACCTCGGCGCCCAAGGCCGTCGAACTGACCCACAACAACCTGACCAGTTACGTCACCGGCACGGTGGAATTCGCCGTCGCCGCGCCGACGGATGCGGCGCTGATCTGCGTTCCGCCGTACCACATCGCCGGTGTCAGCGCGGCGCTGTCGAATCTCTACGCGGGCCGAAAGATGGTGTATCTGACCAACTTCGACGCCGCCGAGTGGATTCGACTGGTCAACGACGAGGCCGTCACCACGGCCACCGTCGTGCCGACCATGCTGGACCGGATCGTCAGGATCCTCGAGTCCGACGGCACGGCATTGCCGTCGCTGCGCAACCTGGCCTACGGCGGGTCAAAGGTCGGGCTGCCACTGGTGCGCAAGGCGCTGCAGCTGCTGCCGGACGTCGGTTTCGTCAACGCCTATGGGCTGACCGAGACCAGCGCGACCATCGCGGTCCTCGGCCCGGACGATCACCGGACGGCGCACGGCCACGCCGACGAGAACGTCGCACGGCGCCTCGGTTCGGTCGGCCAGCCCGTCGCGGGGATCGAGGTGCAGATCCGCGACGAGGCCGGCACCGTGCTCGGCCCGGGCGAAACCGGGGAGCTGTTCGTGCGCGGCGAACAGGTGTCCGGCCGCTACACCGGAATCGGGTCGGTGCTCGACGAGAACGGGTGGTTCCCGACGCGCGACATCGCGATGCTGGACGAGGACGGCTACCTGTTCCTCGGCGGCCGCTCCGACGACACCATCATCCGCGGCGGCGAGAACATCGCCCCCGCCGAGATCGAGGACGTCCTCATCGAGCACGCCCATGTGCACGAGGTCGCCGTGGTCGGCGCCGAGCATCCCGAGTGGGGTCAGGAGATCGTCGCCGTGGTGGTTCCCGTCGCGGGCATCGACCCAGACCCCGACGAACTGCGCGAACATGTGCGCAGCGCACTGCGGGGTTCGCGCACCCCTGACCGAGTAGTGTTCCGTGACGAGTTGCCCACCAACGCCACCGGCAAGGTGCTGCGGCGGGACATCGTCTCGAGCCTGAACCAGACCGCCGACGACGACAGTCAGTGAGGACGCAATCATGCTGAAGAACGGCACCCGTCTGCAGAGCCAGGTCGACGACACCCAGGTTATCGTGGTCAAGTCCGCCGATTCCCTCGATGACCTGCGTTGCGGTGGTACCGCGATGATCGCGCTGGATGCCGAGAAGTCCCCGGCCGACATCGACCCGAAGTTCAGCGAGGGCACCGTGATGGGCAAGCGCTACGTCGACGAGGGCGGCGCCGAACTGTTGGTGACCAAGGCCGGTCAGGGCACCCTGACGGTTGGCGAGACCCCGCTGTCACTCAAGGAAGCCAAGCCGCTCCCCGCGTCGGACTGACCGAGTTCATCGGGTCAGAACGCGCCCTCGCGCACATCCATGAGCGCCACGTCGGTGTTCGCGACGATGTGGCGGTCGGCGGTCAACCGGGGCAGCACCGTGGTGGCGAAGAACACCGCCGCGGCAATCTTGCCCTCGTAGAAGTCACGATCGGCCTCGGTCGCACCCTTCTGGTCCTGGGCCAGGGCCCCGGACGCGATGTGCGCCTGGTGCAGGAGGAGCCACCCGATCAGCAGATCCCCGACGGCCATCAGGAACCGGACCGACTCCAGGCCGACCCGATAGAGCTCGCGCGAATTCTCTTGTGAGGCAATGAGATAACCCGTCAGCGTGCCCACCATCGCCGTCACGTCGTCGACGGCGGTACGCAGCCGGTCCCGGGCGCCGGCCAGCTCGGGTGAGGCCGGCTCCAGCGCGAGGAACTCGCCGATCTGGCCCAGCAGAAAACTCAGCGCGGCCCCTTGATCGCGAGCGATCTTGCGGAAGAAGAAGTCCTGGGCCTGGATCGCGGTGGTTCCCTCGTACAGGGAGTCGATCTTGGCATCGCGGATGTACTGCTCGATCGGGTAGTCCTGCAGATAGCCCGACCCGCCGAAGGTCTGCAGTGATTCGGTCAGGCACTGGTAGGCCCGCTCCGAACCAACACCCTTGACGATCGGCAGGAGCAGGTCGTTGATGCGGGCCGCCATCGCGGCATCGGCCCCGGAGATCACCGCCGCGGCTGTCGGGTCCTGATGCGCCGCGGTGTAGAGGTACAGCGCCCGGAGCCCTTCGGCGTAGGCCTTCTGCGTCATGAGCGCCCGTCGCACGTCCGGGTGGTGGATGATGGTCACCCGCGGCGCCGTCTTGTCGGACATCTCGGTCATGTCGGCGCCCTGTATGCGCGTCCTGGCGTACTCGAGCGCATTGAGATAGCCGGTGGACAGTGTGCTGATGGCCTTGGTGCCCACCATCATTCGGGCGTATTCGATGATCTTGAACATCTGCGCGATGCCGTTGTGGGAGTCACCCACCAGGTAGCCCACCGCGGGAGTGCCGTGCTGGCCGAAGGTCAGCTCGCAGGTGGCCGAAACCTTGAGGCCCATCTTGTGTTCGACGTTGGTGACGAACACCCCGTTGCGCTCGCCGGGCTCGCCGGTCTCGGGGTCGAACAGGAACTTGGGCACCAGGTACAGACTCAGGCCCTTGGTGCCGGGGCCGGCGCCCTCGGGCCGGGCCAGCACCAGGTGCAGGATGTTCTCGAACAGGTCACCCGCGTCGCCGCTGGTGATGAACCGCTTGACGCCGTCGATGTGCCAGGTGCCGTCCGACTGCTCGATCGCCTTGGTGCGGCCGGCGCCGACGTCGGAGCCCGCATCGGGTTCGGTGAGCACCATGGTGGCACCCCACAGGCGTTCGACAGCCGTTGTGGCCCAACGCCTCTGCTCCTCGTTGCCCACGTGGTAAAGGATGTCGGCCAACACGGGACCGGCCAGGTAGATGAACACCGCGGGCTGCGCGCCCAGCGGCAGTTCGTTCAGTGCCCAACTCACCATCGCGGGTGCCGGCACGCCGCCGACCGCCTCGTCGAGTCCGATCCGGAACCACTCGCCGCGTACCCACGCGCGCACCGATTCGGTGAACGATTCCGGGAGCGTCACCGCATGCGTGGCCGGGTCGAAGGTGGGCGGGTGTCGATCGGACTCGGCGAACGACTCCGCTACCGGGCCCTCCGCCAAACGTGCTGCCTCACTGAGCATCTCGCGCACAGTGTCGACTTCGAGATCGCCGAATTCGCCACCGGCGAGCACCTTCTCCAGGTGCAGCACCTCGACGAGGTTGAACTCCAGGTCGCGGATGTTGCTCTTGTAGTGGCCCATGATGGCCAGTCTAGGACGGTGCTACCCGACCTCGCTGGATCGTCGGCCTCCTCCTCAGTCGCTGCGCTCCTGCATCGTCAGCCGACCTCGCTGGATCGTCGGCCTCCTCCTCAGTCGCTGCGCTCCTGCATCGTCAGCCGACCTCGATGACCATCGCGGCGCCCATGCCGCCACCGGCGCACATCGACAGCACGCCGATGCCGCCGCCGCGACGGCGCAGCTCGTGGATGGCCGACGTGACCATCCGCGCGCCGGTGGCTGCGATCGGGTGGCCCAGGCTGATGCCCGAGCCGTAGACGTTGACGATCTCCTCGTCGAGGCCGAGTTGCCGGGTGCAGGCCACGGCCTGGGCCGCGAACGCCTCGTTGATCTCGAACAGTGCGACGTCGGAGATCTTCAGGCCGGCCAGGTCGAGCGCCTTCGGGATGGCGTAGATCGGGCCGCTGCCGGTGCGCTTGGGGGCAACGCCCACCTGCGCCCAGGACAGGATGCTGGCCAGCGCGGGCTGCTGGGTGTCGGGGGCGGCCAGGGCGACCACCGCGGCGGCGTCGTTGGTGCCCGACGAGTTGCCGGCGGTGACGGAGAAGCCCTCGATCTCCGGGTGCAGCACCTTCAGGCCGGCCAGCGACTCCATCGAGGTGTCGCGGCGGGGGTGTTCGTCCTCGGCGAAGGTGATGGTGGACCCGTCCTGCTGGGGCACCTGGATCGGCACGATCTCGTCGACGAACGAGCCGGCGTCGACGGCCTTGACGGCGCGCTGGTGGCTGCGCAGCGCCCAGGCGTCCTGATCCTCACGGGTCAGGCCGTATTCGACGGCGCAGTTGTGCGCCACGGTGATGGACATGTCGAACGGGGGTGCGTCGGCGATGGTGATCGGGTTGGACATCGGCGCCCAGCGGCCCCAGTCGTCGGCTTCCTTGCCGGTGGTGTACGCCTTGCGCTTGAGGAACTGCGGCATGGTGGACAGCGACTCCATGCCGCCGGCCAGCAGATGCCGGCTCATGCCCGAGGCGATCTGGCCGGCGGCGAAGGAGATGGCGGCCAGGCTGGAAGCGCACTGCCGGTTCACGGCCGCGCCGGGGATGCTCTCGAAGCCCAGGTCCACGGCGATGTAGCGGGCGCTGTCGCCACCACCCTGCAGGCTCTCGGCCAGGATCAGATCCTCGAAGTCGGTGGCGTCCAGGCCCGAGCGCTCGACGGCGGCGGCCACGATGGGCTTGGCGACCTCGATCGGTTCCATGTTGGCCAGCGAGCCCTTGCGGGCGGTGCCGATTGCGCTGCGGGCGGCGGCGATGATCGCGGCCTTACTCTTGGCGGCCATGTGTTCTCCCAGGGTTATATTTACGCCTAGCGGCTTTGGTGTAACGCTGTCAGAAGTCTATACCGCTAAACAGATAGCGGTATACGGGTGGGTGATCAGGCGCATCTTCCCACCGCGAGCAGACACAGACTCACCGTTTTCGCATGGTTTCAGGCGAGTTTGCGTCTGCTCGCGACCGGTGTCAGATCTCCGGGGTGTACCCGAACGGCAGCAGCACGCTCTTCGATTCGGTATAGCCGGCAATTCCCTCCGGCCCGCACTCCCGGCCGACGCCGGAGTTCTTGTAGCCGCCGAACGGCGCGCCCGGGTCGAAGGCGTACATGTTCACGCCGTAGGTGCCGGTGCGGATCTTCGAGGCGATCTCGATGGCCTTGGCGTTGTCGGTGGTGTACACCGATCCGGCCAGGCCGTATACCGAGTCGTTCGCGATGCGCACGGCGTCGTCCTCGTCCTCGTAGGGGATCACCACGAGCACCGGCCCGAAGATCTCCTCCTGGGCGATGGTCATCGAATTGTCGACGTCGGCGAACACCGTCGGCTGCACGAACCAGCCGCCGTCGAGACCCTCCGGGCGGCCGCCGCCGGTGACGATGCGCGCGCCCTCCTCGACGCCCTTCTTGATGTAGCCCTCGACGCGGTCCCGCTGCTTCTCGGAGATCAGCGCGCCGACCATCGCCGTCGGATCGTCCGGCAGGCCGACCGGCATGGCGGCCACGGCGGTGCCGATCTTCTCGACGATCTCGTCATAGCGGGTCCGGGGTGCCAGGATCCGGGTCTGGCCGACACAGGCCTGGCCGGTGTTCATCAGCCCGGAGAACAGCAGCATCGGCAGGGTGGAATCCAGCTCGGCGTCCTCGAGGATGATGGCCGCGGACTTGCCACCCAGTTCCAGCGTGCACGGCTTGAGCTTCTCGGCGGCGATCTTGCCGATCTCCTTGCCGACCGCCGACGACCCGGTGAAGGTGAACTTGTCCAGCTCGGGGTTGTCGGTCAGGGCACGGCCGGTCTCGGGGCCGCCGGGCACCACTGACAGCACGCCCTCGGGCAGACCGGCCTCGGCGAACTTCTCGGCCATCAGGTTGGTGGCCAGCGGCGTCTCGGCAGCCGGCTTGAGCACGATGGTGCAGCCGGCCAGCAGGGCCGGGCCCAGCTTGTTGGCGGCCAGGAAGAACGGCACATTCCAAGCGACGACGGCGCCGACGACGCCGATCGGCTCCTTGAGCACCAGCGTCTGACCGTAGATGCCGTCCCGGATGTCCTTCCAGGTGAACTTGTCGGCAGCCGAGGAGTAGAAGTTCAGCACCGACATCGCGGCGCCGTACTGCATCATGTCGACGATGGTCGGCGGCTGGCCGGTCTCGAGGGCGAGCAGCTGCTTGAACGCGTCGGCGTCGGCCTCGATCAGGGCGGTGGCCCTGGCCAGGACGGCCTCGCGCTCCTTGGGCGTCATCCGCGGCCACGGGCCCTCGTCGAAGGCCTTCCGGGCCGCCGCGCAGGCGGCGTCGACGTCGGCCTTGGCAGCCAGCGGAACCTGGCCGACCTTCGCGCCGGTCGCGGGGGAGTGCAATTCGATGACGTCCGACGTCGACGGCTCGACCCACCGTCCGCCGATGAACAACTTGTCGTACTCGGTCTTGGTGTGCGGGCTCTTGGCGGAAACAGCCACAGTCTGTGTCATGGCCCACACCCTACCGAGTCCCGAGCAGAACGAGAACAGGTTCCAGTCAGGGCGAAAGCACGAGAACCAGGTTGCTCACCAGAAACTCCCGCAACCCCGCTATCCGGGTCACCGGCCAGGCCCATCGTGGGTGGTAGCGGGGGAATGCCGCGACCAACGCACCGGTGCTGCGGGCCCACGCCAGCCCGTCGGCCGCCGATACCGCGAACAACGACGACCCGTAGTTGTTCTTCGGTGGATGGCCGTGCCGGCGGGTGTAGCGGGCCGCTGCCCGCGCCCCGCCCAGGTAGTGCGTCA
>JAKIXW010000013.1:0-6350 GCA_022708865.1 Acidobacteriota bacterium | reverse complement strand
GTGCCCGCCGAACGGACCCAGCCACACCGTGTAGGACAGCACCGTCAGGCCGCCGGGGCGGGTCACCCGCAGCATCTCGTTGCCGAGCCGCCAGGGGTGGCGGACGTGTTCGGCGACGTTGGAGGACAGGCAGACGTCGGCGCAGGCGTCGGCGAACGGCAGCGCCATGCCGGAGGCCCGCACGAATGTCCCGCCGGAACGGTTCGACGCCGGGCCGGCGTGCATCTCGGCCGGATCGGGCTCGACACCGATGTAGTGCGCCCCGCGGGCGGCGAACGCGTCGGCGAAGTAGCCGGGTCCGCCGCCCACGTCCAGGACAGTGCGGTCGTGCAGGCCGGTCCCGGTGACCCCACGCCACAGGTCGGCGACCATATTGGCGGTGTCGCACGCCAGCGCGCCGTAGAACCGGGCCGGATCCGACTGCTCGAACCGGAATTCGGCGAGCAACCGGACCGCCCGGGTCAGGCTCGCCCGGCGGGCGAACAGCTCGGCGCTGGTCACGTGCTCACCCTAAGGATGCCGGGAACGTGCAGCCATATGGGGATTCCGGTGCGTCGAATGCATACGGCCGCACGCTCGCGGCCGGTTCGGCGTGCCCATTACGCTGGACCCGCCATGCCTGATGACCGTGACCGCGCCGTCCGCTCGGTGCTGATGCTGTGCTGGCGCGACACCGGGCACCCGCAGGGCGGCGGCAGCGAGACCTACCTGCAGCGCATCGGCACGCAGCTGGCGGCGCAGGGAATCCGGGTGACGCTGCGGACCGCACGCTATCCGGGCGCACCGCGGCGCGGCGTCATCGACGGCGTGCGCATCAGCCGCGGCGGCGGCCCGTACTCGGTCTACCTCTGGGCCGGACTGGCGATGGTGCTGGCGCGGGTCGGCCTAGGACCGCTGCGGCACGCGCGTCCCGACGTCGTCGTCGACGCCCAGAACGGCATCCCGTTCCTGGCGCGGCTGGCCTACGGTCGGCGGTCGGTGGTGCTGGTGCACCACTGCCATCGCGAGCAGTGGCCGGTGGCCGGCCGTTGGACCGGCCGGTTCGGGTGGTTCGTGGAGTCCCGGTTGTCGCCGCGCCTGCACCGGCGCAACCAGTACGTCACGGTGTCGTTGCCGTCGATGCGTGACCTCGCTGTCCTCGGGGTCGGAACCGAGCGGATCGCGGTGGTGCGCAACGGGTTGGACCCGGCCCCGGAGGTCACCCTGCGCGCGCCGCGGGCGGCTGCCCCGCGGGTGGCCGTGCTCTCCCGGCTGGTGCCGCACAAGCAGATCGAGGATGCCCTGGACGCCGTCGCTGCGTTGCGACCGCGGATCCCCGGCCTGCATCTGGACATCGTGGGCGGTGGCTGGTGGCAGGACCGGTTGACCTCGCACGCGGAACGCCTCGGCATCGCCGATGCGGTGACGTTCCACGGCCACGTCGACGATGTCACCAAACACCAAGTGGTGCAACGTTGTTGGGTGCACCTGCTGCCGTCGCGCAAGGAGGGCTGGGGCCTCGCCGTGGTCGAGGCGGCCCAGCACGCCGTTCCCACGATCGGATATCGGTCCTCCGGCGGGCTGACCGACTCGATCGTCGACGGGGTCACCGGCATTCTGGTCGACGACAGCTATGAGCTCACCGAGTGCCTCGCGGAACTGCTCGCCGACGACGTGTTACGCGAAGAACTGGGCCGCAAGGCACAGGCCCGCATCGCGGAGTTCTCGTGGCAGCAGAGCGCCGACGCGATGCTCGGGGTGCTGCAGGCGGTGCGGGGTGGCGTCCTGGTCAGCGGCCTCCGGTGATCAGGGCCGTCCTGGCCGCTATTCTGCTGCTCGCGGTAACCGCTTGCGGCAGTTCGGGTTCCGGCCCGACCTGCGACACCTATTCGATGGCCGACCCGATTGCCCGCAAGATGATGGTGAGCGACGAACTGCAACGACACGGGCTGGACTATGCCCGCACCGATCTGCACAACGCGGTCATGGAGGCGATCGCCCGGCACTGCGGGCCGATCGACCCGTACGGACATGTCAAGGCCCCGCGCAACGGTGACGAGCCCTTCACGGCGACCGTGAACTGGACCGGCTTGAATCCGCAGAACCTCTAGCCCCCGCCCCGCGAGCGCGCAGCTACGTACGGTCGGAGGCTGGCAGACCGTACCTGGCTGTGCGCTCGCGGGCTTATCGGCGCCGGAATGCGACTGCGCCGGCGGCCCCGACGAGCAGCATCGTCAGCCACACTAGATGGGCGGCCAGCGCGATGCGGCGGTGCGCCGGGGACGCGCCGGCCGACTGGCCCCCGACGCGATAGACGGCGATCTCACCGTCCCGGTAGGCCACCGGTAGTCCGGCGAGTGTCTTTGCCGCCGAGCCCATTTCGCCGCGGCTGCCGATCTGTGCGACCACCCAGCCCACGCCGGCGGCCGCGAACTGATCTGGCGGTGCGCCGGCGAGTAGCAGCTCCTGGATCCGGCGGGCCCGTTCGCCCTCGCCGGGCACCGTCGCGCCCGCGATGGTCAGATCGCCGGTGCTCAGTACGTCGGCGCGGACCCACCGCGGCAGTGGGTCGAGCACGGGAGCCGTTCCCGCCCAACCGAATTGACGCATCGGGCCCGCGGGTAGCACCGCGACCGGCTGCGGATCGGCGTTGACCGCGGCGGCCATGGCGGCCCACCCCGGCGGATACCGGACCGACGACACCTTTCCCCACGCGCCCCACGCCAGGTCCGGCAGCACCAGAACCAGGGTGGCGCACAGCACCGCGCCGATCGTCGCCGCGCGGACCGATGGCACCAACCGCCGGATCGTCGGAACTGCCCCGGCCGCCGCCACCGCATAGCCGGGCATCGCCAGCGCCACCCACTTCTGCCCGTCGCGCAGCACTCCCAGCCCGGGCATGGCCTGCGCCACGGGACGCAGCAGCCCCAGGCCCCAGCCGGTCGCCAGGATGGCCGGCCCGATCACTGCGACCACCGCCAGGGCCAGCAGTGGCAGCGCGGCGCGCCGGTGCCGCGCGTGCGCCAGGCCGAGCGCGACCACGCCGAGCAGCACCACCGTGCCGACGACGGCCAGCGGTGTCGACCGTGATCCCGGCACGGCCTCGGCGTTCCACATGCCCCCGAGGCCCGCCAGACTGCCCAGGGTGCCCAGACCGGGTTCGGCCCGCGCCGCGAAGGCCTCGAAGCCCGGTGCGCCGGCGGCTTGATACGTCGTCAGGGCCGCGCCGAGCGCCGAAGCGGTGAGCCACGGCAGCGCCGCCGCGACCGCCAGCGCCAGCGTGACCGTCGCGCACACCCAGCGGGAACGCCCGGTTCCGGGCACGGCCACGCAAACCAGCGCGACCACCGCGGCCATCATCAGCCCGGTCGGGGTCAGCCCGGCCAGTGCCAACCAGAACGCGAGCCCGAAGAAATCCCCGGCGTCGGTACCCGTGCGCAGCCGCAACACACCGCGGGCCACCCAGGGCAGGCAGCCGTATCCGACGAGCAGGCTCCAGTGCCCCTGCAGCAGGCGTTCGGCGACGTACGGATTCCAGATCGCCACCGTCGCGGCGACGAACTGGCCCGCCGGACCGGCGTCGGGAGCCACCGTGTCGACCAGGCGCGCCGCGCCCCAACCGGCCGCGGTGAGTCCGAACAGGAGCAGTGCCTTTACCACCAGACCGCCGTCGAGCAGGTGGGAGGCCACCGCGACGGCGAAGTCCTGTGGAATCGCACGCGGAGCCGACTCGCCGAGCCCGAGGGCGGCGTCGGACAGATACGAGCGCGGGGTGGAGACGGCGTCCCGCAACAGCAGGTAGCCGGGGGCCGCCAGGGGAGCGACGACGATCAGCGCCAGCAGCAGTGCGTACCCCGGCACCGCCAATTGGCGCCGGGTCAGCTGGAACCCTGGTCGGACGGCAGATCCGGGCGCTGGGTGGGCAGCTTCTCGGTCTCGGCCTCGGCGGCCGGCATCGGCCCGGTGTCCGCGTCGCGGCGGCCGGCGAAGAACCCGCCGCCGTCGGAGTCGGACTCGGGTCCCTGGGCCGCGACCTCGGCGCGCACCCCGAAGGAGCCGAGCAGGGCGCCCGCCACCAGAGCGATCAGACCGGCGGCGGTGAAGGTGATGGGCAGGATGCGCGACCACAGCGCGATCCGGTCCCGTTCGTCGCGGGCGGAGGCGACCTGCGACTCCACGGTGGCCTCCGCGGAGGTGACCGTGTAGTCGGCCATGGTGGTCTCGGGCCGCAGCGGATCGCGGGCGTAGTAGTGGTTGGCGTGTTCCTCGGACTTGACGATGGTGCCGGACACCGGGTCGACCCAGAAAGTCCGCTTGGCGGCGTAGTACCGGGTCATCGTGATCGGCTCGTCGGGGTCGCCGGGCACCCCCCACAGCGAGGCGCGGGCGGTCACCACGGCGTCGTCGGCGTCCTTGTACAACGAGGCGTACTTGATCGGTTCGACGAGCTTGCCGTCGGCGTCGTAGCCGACGTTCTGGACGAACTTGTACGCGGTGAGCCCGTTGACGTCGTCCTCGCCCTCGTAGTTGGCGTCGAACGCCTTCTGTGCAATCGGATCGAAGTACGGGTAGGTCTTCTTCTCGGTGTCGAACGGGAACCGATAGGACAGGCCCTCGTGCGGCAGCGGGATGTTGGTCGGCGGCTTGGTGTCCTCGATGCTGCGCGGCTTCTGCACCGACCCGCCTGGATGGGTGTCATCGGAAACGGCCAGCGCGGTGGAGCGGTCCAGGGTCACCGTGTCGACCATCGCCAGCAGCAGGCCCATGTCCCCCTGACGATCGGTGCGCCGCACCGTCGAACCGACCTGGAAGGTCACCACGTCAGCGTCGGCGGGTGCCTCGACCGTCAGCTGATGCTGGGCGACCACGGGAACGCCCTTGTCGACGACGAAGTGGTCACCGGTCAGGGACGCGGGGTCCAGCGCGGTGCCGGTGCCGTTGCTGACCAGCGTCATGTCCAGGTCCAGCGGTACGCGCTCGATCTTGCCGGCGGTGTACGTCGACAGCAGCAGCGCGGCGATCAGCAGGGCCGCACCGAGCCCCAGGAGGACGCACGCGACGTAGCGCAACAGGACTGCTCGGTTCAAGACGCGCGCACCTTCCGTGGTCGGCCAGGCAATCAGCGATGTGGACTTCAACCGCCGACCCTAACAGCACAAACCTGGGCGCGGCCCCGGTGTGCTGCAGCTACCGGCACACTTGTGGCCATGGACTCGCGGCGCGCCTCCGAACTCGACGCGGATCGGATCGGCGGAACCCGCAGTTTCCTGCCCGCGGTCGAAGGTTTGCGCGCCTGTGCGGCCATGGGTGTGGTCATCACCCACGTGGCGTTCCAGACCGGGCAGCACAGTGGCGTCGGCGGACGGCTGCTGAGCCGGTTCGACATGGCTGTCGCGGTGTTCTTCGCCCTGTCGGGTTTCCTGCTGTGGCGCGGTCACGCCGCGGCCGCGCAGGGGTTGCGGCGCCGCCCGCCCACCGCGCACTACCTGCGTTCGCGGATCGTCCGCATCATGCCCGGCTACCTGGTGGCCGTCGCGGTCATCCTGTGCCTGCTGCCGGATGCCCGCGGGGCCAGCGCGACGGTGTGGCTGGCGAATCTCACCCTCACTCAGATCTACGTCCCGCTCACGCTGACCGCCGGACTCACCCAGATGTGGAGTCTGTCGGTGGAGGTCACGTTCTACCTCGTGCTGCCGGTCCTGGCGCTGCTGGCCCGCCGGCTGCCGGTCGGTGCGCGGGTTCCGGGGATCACCGTCGTCGCGGTCGCCAGCCTGGCGTGGGGGCTGCTGCCGATCCACACTCCGCAGGGCATCAACTTCCTGAACTGGCCGCCGGCGTACGCGTCGTGGTTCGCCGCCGGGATGCTGCTGGCCGAGTTCACCGTTCGCCCGGTGGGCCGGGTGCACCGGTGGGCGCGCAACCGATGGCTGATGGCCGGCATCGGCCTGGTGGCCTACCTGATCGCGGCGTCGCCGCTGGCCGGCCCGGAAGGGCTGACGCCGGCCACCCTGGGCCAGTTCGTGGTACGGACCGCGATGGGCGCCGTACTGGCCGGCGTGCTGCTGGCCCCGCTGGTGCTCGACCGTCCCGACACCGGACACCGCATCCTGGGCAGCACGGTGATGGTGACCCTGGGCCGCTGGTCCTACGGCCTGTTCGTCTGGCACCTGGCGGCGCTGGCGATGGCGTTCCCCATCGTCGGCCGATTCGTCTTCAACGGCGACATGGTGGTGATCCTCGCGCTGACCCTGGTCTTCGGGTTCGCGATGGCGGCCGTCAGCTATGCGCTGGTGGAGAACCCGTGCCGGCAGGCGTTGCGCAATTGGGAGTACCGTCGGCTGCAGCGGGTGCCGCCGCTGGACAGTTCGGTC
>JAKIXW010000139.1:9917-10169 GCA_022708865.1 Acidobacteriota bacterium | reverse complement strand
TGGCGGCGACCCAGAGCCACAGCTGGCGTGGGGCGGGCTCGCTGGCCAGCCCGTTGCTGGCGATGGCCCAGTGAGCGGCCGCCACGGCGACGACCCCGAGCAGGGCCGCCAGCGGCAACCAGCGGCGCCGACGGCCGGTCAGCGCAACCAGCAGGGCGGCCGCGGCCAGGGCCTGAACCGTCGTCGGCACCCAGCCGTGCATCAACGAAATGTGCTGCTGGAAAAGGCCGAAGGGTGCCGACATCACTGTCA
>JAKIXW010000139.1:0-9800 GCA_022708865.1 Acidobacteriota bacterium | reverse complement strand
GCGGTTTTGCGAGTGGGAACGGCAGCGTCTCCCGGATGCTGTGACCGGTGATCAGCATGACCACCCGGTCGACACCCACCCCCAGGCCGCCGGTCGGGGCCATGGCGTACTCCATCGCCTGCAGGAAATCCTCGTCGAGTTCCATCGCCTCCCGGTCCCCGCCCGCGGCGAGCAGGGATTGCTCCTGCAGGCGCCGGCGCTGCTCGACCGGATCGGTCAACTCGCTGTAGGCCGTACCCAGCTCCACGCCCCAGGCCACCAGGTCCCAGCGTTCGGCGACACCCGGCTTGCTGCGATGCGGACGGGTCAGCGGCGACACCGAGGTGGGGAACTCCGTGTAGAACGTCGGCGCCTCGGTGCGGTCCTCGACGAGGTGCTCGTACATCTCGAGGACGACGGCCCCCTCGTCCCACTGGCGGTGATAGGGAATCTGGGTGGCATCGCACAACCGGCGCAGCGTGGCGAGCTCGGTCCCGGCGTGGACGTGTTCGCCGAGGGCTTCGGAGACCGCGTCGTGCACGGTCTTGACCGGCCACCGGCCCGAGATGTCCACCGGGCCCAGCCTCCCGTCGGGCCCGGGCCGCATCGCCACCTGGGCCCCGTTGGCGGCCACGGCGGCATTCTGGATCAGCTCGCGGCAGCCGTCGATCCAGACCAGGTAGTCCGCATGCGCCTGATAGGCCTCGAGCAGGGTGAACTCGGGGTTGTGGCTGAAGTCGACCCCTTCATTGCGGAACGCCCGGCCCAGTTCGAACACGCGCTCGACGCCCCCGACGCACAGCCGCTTCAGGTAGAGCTCTGGGGCGATTCGCAGGTACAGATCCAGGTCGTAGGCGTTGATGTGGGTGATGAACGGGCGGGCGTTGGCGCCGCCGTGGATCTGCTGCAGGATGGGCGTCTCCACCTCGATGAAATCCTTGGCGAACAGCGTCTCCCGGATCGAATGCAGGATCTGGCTGCGGGCCCGGATCAGCTCGCGGGCCTCGGTGTTGATGGCCAGGTCGACATAGCGGGACCGCACGCGGGCCTCGGAATCCGTCAGGCCCTTCCACTTGTCGGGCAGCGGGCGCAGGCACTTGCCGGTCAGTCGCCAGTCCCGCACCAGCACCGAACGGGTGCCGGTCCGGCTGACCCCCATCGTGCCGGTGACCTCGACGAGATCGCCCAGGTCGATCGCCGCGGTGAACGATCCGGTGCCCGAGCCTGGTTCGAGCGCCGAATTGTCCAGCAGCACTTGGATTTCGCCGGACCAGTCCCGCAGCTGGGCGAAGATCACACCCCCGTAGTCGCGGATCCGAAGGACCCGGCCGGCCACGCTGACGGCGGTCCCGTCGGCTTCGGCGAGCGCGGCGCTGACGGTGTGGCTGGGTGGCTGCCCGACGGGATAGGCGTCAATTCCCTTGGCGCGCAGCGCATCGAGCTTGTTCATCCGGACCCGGACCTGCTCGGGCAACCGGGTCGCGGCCGTGCCGTGGGTCAGGTCGACGGCGAGTCCGGAGATGTCCGGCGTCGACCCGTCGCCGTGCAGGCGCCCCGAGTCGACGAGTGCCTGCGGAACGGCGGGGTGGTGACCGGTGTGCTGGCGGTTGCGCCGGCCGAACGGCAGCACCAGGAATCCTTCGGCGATCACCGACGCGACACCGACCCGCGGGATCAGCCGGGCGTCCTCGTAACACGCGTAGCGTGGCACCCATTCGGGCAGGTACTTCATGTTCGAGCGGTACAGCGTTTCGAGCTGCCACCATCGGGAGAAGAAGACCAGCACCGCGCGCCACAGTCGTGCGACGGGACCGGCACCGAGCTGTGCGCCTTCTTCGAAGGCCGACCGGAACATAGCGAAGTTCAGTGAAATTCGGTTGATGCCAAGGGCTTCCGACTGCAGGCACAATTCGCTGACCATCAGTTCGATGGTGCCGTTGGGTGAACCGGGGGAGCGCCGCATCAGATCCAGCGAAACCCCGGTGACGCCCCAGGGCACCAGTGAGAGCATCGCCACCACCGCGCCAGCGCCGTCGGGATCGCCCTGGACCGCCTCCACCAACAGGCACTCGCCGTCCGCGGGGTCGCCCAGCCTGCCCAGCGCCATCGAGAAGCCGCGCTCGGTCTCGGAATCCCGCCAGGCATCGGCGCGTTCGATGGTTGCGGACATTTCCGTCGAGGTGAGATCGCGGTGCCGCCGGATGCGCACGCTCAGGCCGGCCCGGCGTGCCCGAGTGACGGCCTGTCGTACCGGCTTCATCTCCGGTCCGGACAGCGTGAACCGGTCGGGGTACAGGATCGCCTCGTCGCCGAGTTCGAGCGCATTGAGCCCGGCTTCGCGGAAAGCCTGGGCCGCCGCCGAACTCGCACCCATCACACCCGGCGCCCACCCGTAGGTCTGGCACAGTTCGAGCCACACCTTGATCGCCGCCTGCCACGCCCGCGGGTCGCCGAGGGGGTCGCCGCTGGCCAAGCAGACACCGACCTCGACGCGGTAGGTCACCGCGGCCCGGCCGTTGGGGGCGAACACCACCGACTTGTCGCGCCGGGTCGCGAAGTAACCCAGTGAATCGTTCTTGCCGTAGACCTCGAGCAGGCCGCGGATCGCGGACTCGTCCTGCCCGGTCAATGCGTTCTCGGAACGCTGCGACTGGAACAACACGATGGCCGCGGCCATCAGGGCCAAGGCGCCGAAGAGGCCGAGCAGCACGTTGATGAGGATGTGCGGGTGGCCGCTGAACTGCTCGGGACCCGCGCCGGAGAACGCGTTGACGCGGTTGACCGTGTAGAGGAATCGGTCCTCGCGGGCCAGTGAACCCGGGAACAGCTCCACCAGGGACCAACCAATCAGGGTCCCCATCGCCATTCCGACGATCAGGACCGCGGCGGCCTTGAACAACGCCCCGCGGCGCACCTTCGCCCAGAACTCGTTGCGCGCCAGCAGGAGCAGCACGATGAGGACGACGTGCACCACCAGGCCGATGAGTTCGCCGGCTTCGTCGAGCGTCGATTCGCCACCGGTGAGCAGATCGCCACCGTTCCAGACAATTTCGGCGACCATGTAGATCAGCAGGATCCACCAGGCGATTCGCTTGCGCGCGGCCAGCGCGGCAGCCAGCAGGACCAGGACGAATGCCCAGGCGAAGCTGGTGTCCGGAAAGTTGAACAGGTAGTTGTTGACGAACTCGGCAGGGATGCGGACCAGGGACCGGACGAACGGTGACACGCTGGCGATCAGCGACAGCGTCGCGACGACGCCGACGATCCACCCCGTCGCCGCAGGAACCCAGGGGTACGGCGTAGTGGGGCGGCTGAGCGGCCGGGTCGTGACGGTCATATGCGGCGAGGATATGCGGTGAAGGTCCGACGGGGGGACGGGACGGTTACCAGACCGGGCCGGTGTACTTCTCACCCGGACCGTGACCGGGCTCCTCGGGTTCGGCGCTGGCTTCGCGGAAGGCCAGCTGCAGGCTCTTGAGGCCGTCGCGCAGCGGGCCGGCGTGCGGGCCGAGGTATTCCGCCGATGCGGTCACCAGACCGGCGAGCGCGGTGATCAGCCGGCGCGCCTCGTCGAGATCACGATGGGGACTGCCGTCCGGATCGGCCTCGGACAGCCCGAGCTTCTCCGCCGCGGCGCTCATCAGCATGACCGCGGACCGGCTGATGACCTCGACCGCGGGAATCTCGGCCAGTTCGCGGATTCTTGGATTGTCGGTCATGCCTGTTAGACTCGCATGCGCGACCGTTCCGGCTGACGCCGGGACAGCAAGTGGAGTCCCACTCCCACCGCCTGCCCTACAGGTTCGGCGGTCCGGTCACCGGTATTGCAGGATAACTGCGATGCCGGGTCTGCGTCTCGTGCGCGGGCGGTTCACACCGCGACTGGTCGGCATTGGGCCCTGCTCCGAGCAGGGCTTTTCTGTTCCGATGAACAGGTGCTGGTGGGTTGGGCCTCTAATGAGGACACACACCCAGGAGGCCACATCAGCACTGAGACCCGCGTCAACGAGCGCATTCGCGTACCTGAAGTCCGATTGATCGGCCCCGGTGGGGAGCAGGTAGGCATCGTGCGCATCGAAGATGCCCTCCGCGTCGCCGCGGATGCCGACCTCGACCTTGTCGAAGTAGCCCCCGACGCCAAGCCGCCGGTATGCAAGATCATGGACTACGGCAAGTTCAAATATGAGACGGCTCTGAAGGAGCGCGAGTCTCGCAAGAACCAGCAGCAGACCGTCGTCAAGGAACAAAAGCTGCGTCCCAAGATCGACCCGCACGATTACGAGACCAAAAAGGGTCACGTCATCCGCTTCCTGGAAGCCGGGTCGAAGGTCAAGGTGACGATCATGTTCCGCGGTCGCGAACAGTCCCGCCCCGAACTGGGTTACCGGCTGTTGCAGCGCCTCGGCGCCGATGTGGCCGAACACGGCTTCATCGAGACGTCCGCCAAGCAGGACGGCCGGAACATGACGATGGTGCTGGCCCCGCACCGCGGCGCGAAGACCCGCGCCAAGGCAGCGCACGACGCCGACGCGCCGACGCCCGGCCCAGCCGGAAAGCCGGCCGAGGCGGAGGCGCCCGCCGACGACAACTCGCAAACCACCTGAGCACCACCACCTGAGCAACGAACTGAGGACACATGCCCAAGGCCAAGACCCACAGCGGTGCATCGAAGCGGTTCCGTAAGACCGGAACCGGCAAGATCGTGCGCCAGAAGGCCAACCGTCGCCACCTGATGGAACACAAGCCCACCACGCGCACCCGTCGCCTCGACGGTCGCACCGAGGTGGCCGCCAACGACACCAAGCGTGTCGCCAAGATGCTGAACGGCTGAGGCCCAGCAGCCAGCCAGACCTGAGACCAACGAGATAGGAATACCCCATGGCACGCGTAAAGCGCGCACTCAACGCCCAGAAGAAGCGGCGCACAGTCCTCAAGGCTTCGAAGGGTTACCGCGGCCAGCGCTCGCGGCTCTACCGCAAGGCCAAAGAGCAGCAGCTGCATTCGCTGACCTACGCCTACCGGGACCGCCGGGCCCGCAAGGGTGACTTCCGCAAGCTGTGGATCACCCGCATCAACGCCGCGGCCCGGGCCAATGACATCACCTACAACCGCCTGATCCAGGGCCTCAAGGCCGCCGGAGTCGAGGTGGACCGCAAGAACCTCGCTGAGATCGCGGTCAGCGACGCCGCGGCGTTCACCGCGCTGGTCGCGGTCGCCAAGGCGGCATTGCCCAGTGATGTCAACGCACCGTCCGGTGAGGCCGCCTGAATCCGCCACTGACCGAACGATCGGCCCGCGTGGTCGCGGCAGTCAAACTGCTGCGCCCCGCGGGCCGACGTCGTGTCGGGAGGTTCCTGGCCGAGGGACCCAACCTCGTCGCGGCTGCGGTCAGCCGTGGGTGTGCCGTCGAGGTGTTCGCCACCGAGGCGGCCTTCGACCGGCATGCCGGCCTGATCGGGGACACCCCGGTGCATCTGGTGACCGAAGGTGCGGCAAAGGCGTTGTCGGACACCGTGACTCCTGCGGGCCTGGTGGCGGTGTGCGACGTTCCCGCCGATGCGCTCCCCGCGACCCCGAAGCTGGTCGCGGTGCCGGTCGGGATCTCCGAACCGGGTAACGCCGGAACGGTGATTCGCATCGCCGACGCGATGGGCGCCGATGCCGTGATGCTGGCCGGGCACGCGGTCGATCCGTACAACGGAAAATGCCTGCGGGCCTCGGCCGGAAGCATCTTCCATCTGCCCGTCGTGGTCGAACCCGACACCGTCGCGGCACTGGATGCACTGCGGGACGCCGGCCTGACCGTGCTGGCCACCACGCTCGATGATGCCGTCGATCTGGCCGAGACCGACCTGAGCGGACCGACGGCCTGGCTGTTCGGGTCCGAGGCCCATGGCTTGCCCGCCGCTGTCGCCGCCCGGGCTGATCGACGGGTGCGCATCGAAATGCCCGGGCACGCAGAAAGTCTCAACGTCGCGGCGGCCGCGGCCATCTGCCTCTACCGGAGTGCACGCGCCCAGCGCGGCTGACCGCGACCGTGCGTGTTGGTTCACATCTGCGCGGCGTGTCGCGTACTTCTGCGCACGCTCGGCGATGGAGGGCTATCCGCTGAGGAGTCCCCGGGCCACGTGGGTGATCTGGACCTCGTTGCTGCCGGCGTAGATCATCAGTGACTTTGCGTCACGGGCGAGTTGTTCCACCCGGTACTCGGTCATGTAGCCGTTGCCGCCGAACAACTGCACGGCCTCCATCGCCACATCGGTAGCGGCCTGTGAGCAGTAGTACTTGATCGCCGAGGCTTCGGCCAGTGAGATCTGCACGCCGCTCTGCTGGGCCTCGATGATGCGGAACAGCATGTTGCGCACATTCATTCGCGCAACCTCCATATTGGCCAGCTTGAGCTGGATCAGCTGGAACTGACCGATCTCCTGACCCCACAGTGTCCGGCTCTTGGCGTAGTCCACGCACAGCCGCAGGCATTCCTCGATGACACCCAGCGACATCGAGGCCACCCCGATGCGCTCGGCCGAGAAGTTCGAACGGGCACTGGCCCGGCCATCGCCGGACTCGTTGGCGCCGTCTCCCTCGGCCTGGCCCAGCAGCCGGTCGCGGCCCAGTCGGACATTGCTGAAGAACAACTCGCCGGTGCGCGACGAGTGAATCCCCATCTTGCGGAACGGTTTCGACTGCTCGAATCCCTCCATCCCGCGGTCCAGCACGAACGTCAGCACTTTGCGATTGCGCTTATCGATGCTCGGATCGCCCTCATCCAGCTTGGCGTAGACGACCACCACGTCGGCATCGGGGCCGTTGGTGATGAAGGTCTTCTGACCGTTGAGGATGTAATCGTCCCCGTCACGAACTACGTACGATTTCATGCCACCGAACGCATCCGAGCCGGAGTCGGGTTCGGTGATGGCCCAGGCGCCGATCTTCTCGTAGGTCACCAGCCCGGGCAGCCAGCGCTCCTGCTGGGCCAGGGTGCCGCGGCCGGCGATGGTCGGCACCGTCAGTCCGAGACTGACGCCCATGCCGGTGACGATTCCCATGCACACCCGGCACAGCTCGCTGATCATCATGAAGCCCATGCCGGCGGTTTCCGGTCCACCACCCAGCATGCCGCCCCCGGTGCCGGCGCCGGACGACGTTCCGTCGCGCATCCTCGCCAGGCGCTTCTCCAGGGAGTCGCGGGCCATCGCGTCGAGCCCGAAGGTCGCGAACAGCTTGCGGATGATCGGGTAGGGCTCCATCTCGCCGGATTCCAGGGCGTCGACGTGGGGACGGACCTCTTTGTCCACGAACTGGCGGACGGCATCGCGCACGGCGAGGTCCACATCGGACCACTCGATCATTCAGTACTCGATTCGGTTGTCGGAGAGTTGATTTCAGGCGGCCGGTCGTCGGCCGCGAGCGGGACGGAGTCCGGTGAGGGAGAAGGTGGTGTGGACCAGGGAGCCGGCCCGCTCGGCGATGACCTTCGGGATCGGCGGGGCAGGGATCGGCGGCACCGGGAAGGGCAGCTTGCGCTTGGGCGCGTAGTGCATGGGCATGCCCTTGCGGTCGCGGGGTGGATCCATGAAGAACGGCGCCTCGACCAGTGGGGCGTCGGCCGGCGCCCGGCCCGCGGCGCGCCGATACGCGGCCAGCGCGCGTGGATGCAACCGGATCTCATCGGGCACTGCCCAGAACGCGATCTCGACGGCCTTGCCGAACAGTCGCAGCAGCGCTTCGTCGCCGGGGGTCCAGCGCATTCCGGCGCGCTCCCGGATGGCCGGGTCGAACAGCCCGGCGGCGATCCACCGCTGCCCGGCGACCATCGGCCGGAACAACTGATCCCACAGCGGGGTCGGCAGCATGACGAACTTGGGCTTCGGGATCCGGATGGTGAAGATGTCGAGCGTGGCCCGGTTGATCTCGAGCTCGTCGCGGCAGGTGCGATCCCAGTACTCGCAGAACGCTTCCCAGGTTTCGGGCACGGGCCGCATGCTCATCCCATACATCCGGTACCACTGCACGTGCTCGTCGAACAGTTGCCGTTTCTCGGCTTCGGTCAGCCCGCCGCAGAAATACTCGGCAACCTTGAGGATCAGCATGAAGAAGGTCGCGTGCGCCCAGTAGAAGGTGTCGGGGTCCAGCGCGTGATAGCGGCGTCCCTGCGCGTCGACGCCCTTGATGGTGTTGTGGAAGCCCTTGATCTGCGCGCCGGTCTCCGCGGCCCGGTCACCGTCGTAGACGACGCCCATGATGGGGTACACCGAGCGGGCGACCCGCTGCAGCGGTTCGCGCAGCAGGATCGAATGCTCCTCGACTCCCGCGCCCAACTGGGGGTACATGTTCTGGATCGCGCCGATCCAGACGCCCAGCATTCCCGTCCGCAGGTCGCCGAAGTACTTCCAGGTCAACGAGTCCGGGCCGAGCGGGTCCGCGGCACCGGTGCCGCGGTTGGATCCGGGGACACCACGTTGTGTCTTCATCGGTCCTCCTGATGCAGGCGAAGAGTTCTCACGATAATAGTGACAACCATCGTTGTCTACGATTTCGGCGGTCGCCGCGCCGTGCCGTTATCGGCCGGCTACCGCACCGCATCATGGCTGTGACCTGCTGATTCCCCACACCGACCGGGGCGTCGTTGCCGGGCCGGCGCGCCGGGACCTACCCTGACGCGGTGGACTCCGATGGCGCCCGACCCGCCGCGATCGAACCATCGGACACCGAACCATCGGACACCGAGCCCGACGGCGCACGGACCTGGCTGGTGGACACCAACCACAACCCCGGCCTGATCTCGTTCATCCGCCGGGTGCGCCGGCACCTGCCGGGCGATCCGGATTTCGGTGACCCCCTGTCGACGGCCGGCGTCGGCGGCCCCAGCGCCGCCGCCCGTGGCGTGGACCGGCTGCTACCCGACCGGGAGGCCGCATCGCGCGAAGTGAGCTTCGCCGGCCTGCAGGTGTGGCAGGCGCTGACCGAACGGATTTCGGGCAAACGGGCGGCCGCCGAGACCACGATCGTCTTCACCGACCTGGTCGGATTCTCGTCCTGGTCGTTGCGCGTCGGCGACGACGCCACCCTCAAGCTGCTGCGACGTGTCTCGGCCGCCGTCGAGCCGCCCATGCTGGACCGCGGCGGGCACATCGTCAAACGAATGGGGGACGGCCTGATGGCCGTGTTCCACACGCCGGACGTCGCGATCACCGCCGCGCTGGCGGCCAATGCAGCGATCGACGACGTGACCGTCGACGGCTACACGCCGCGAATGCGGATCGGGATACATACCGGCCACCCGCAACGGATCGGCTCGGACTGGCTCGGCGTCGACGTCAACATCGCTGCGCGCGTGATGGAACGGGCGACCAAGGGCGGCATCATCGTCTCCGGACCCACCCTGGAGCTGTTGCCACCGGGACGGCTGGCCGAGATGGGCGTCACCGCCAAACGCGTGCGCCGCCAGGTGTTCGGCGCACGCCCCACCGGCGTGCCGGCCGACCTGGTCATGTACCGGCTGGGAATTCGCAGGGATCTGACAGGTGACGACGCGGACACCGAGGACCGGCCGTCGGCATAGTGGAGTGACGATGTTATCGCGGTTATCGCGCACCGTCTCGCGTCTGACCCTGGTCCGGGTGACGGTGGTCTATGCGGCGGCCCTGACGGCGGTGAGCATCGCATTGATCCTGCTGGGTCCGGCCGCCGAACACTCGGTGATCCGGCACGCGAGTACCAATCTGCACAATCTGCACCGCGGCCACCTGGGCACGCTGCTGGACAGCGCGTTCGTGGTGGACGCCGGCCCGGTCATCTACTGGCTGCCGGGGCTGGTG
>JAKIXW010000138.1 GCA_022708865.1 Acidobacteriota bacterium | reverse complement strand
TTTGGCAACCGGTTCGTAGGTCAGTTCGTCCGTCCAGGATGGCGGCCGACCGAAAATCTGAACAGGGAAAACATCGATCGCATTGCCAAGGCGCTGAGACACGAAGTGCAGAGGCTGGGACCGCTTGATGGACGACGACATGTGCGCCTTCAAGATGTGATAGCCGGGCACCCTCCGCGTATGCTCACTGCGATCGCCGACATTGGCATACCGCGTCACTGCGTTGTATAACTTCTCCTCGGACAGACCCATAGCGTTGAGATTCATCAACATGCGCGTCAGGAGCGGGATATACAGCAACGCGCCGGTGAGAATGCGCGGGTCGACAAGAGCACCCGCAGTTTGAATGGCGTGGATTCGCATCGGGCTGGCGCCCAGGTCATTCAAGACCTGGAAGCCAACCGCGAGATGCCTTGATTCGTCGCTGTTGACCTTGTTGAACACCTCCCCGCACACAGGGTCGTCAACCTCATCGAGGAGAAACTTCAGCAGCGCTCCATCGAGCGCAGTCTCCAGTGCCGGAATCGCGGCCCCGATGACGGTCAGGGGCAGGGCTTCCGCATAACGGTCCAGCCATTCGATGACCAGCCGAATATTCTTGTTCGGGACCGGTTTCTCGCCTTCCTCGAGCATGCCCCAGCGACGCATCAAGGCAAGTTCGGCATTGGCGTGACGCTGCTCCTCGGCGTGAAAGTAACGGTAAATGTCTCCGAGCGCTTCGAATGGCGCCTTTGGAGCCATCGCGGCGAAGGCACGTGCTCCAACATGCTCAATCCACACCACGTCGGACATGAATTGCTTGAGTTTGGGACGCTGTTCATCGGTGATCAGTTCCGCGCCAGGGGCGTTCCAATCGATATCGGCAAGAGCCCATTGCTTGTTTTTGATTGTCTCGAGCATGTCGCTGTATGCGAAAGCCATTTTCCCTGCTCCTCTACTCGGCTGAATCGTTCCATGAGGCCATGCGCTCCACGAGGCCCAGCGTGCGTGTAAAGGGACCGGGTAGGGCTCTCTTGAGTTGACACAAGACTTTGGCATCGAGTTGGGGTACTGCATAAATTTGTCCGCGATCGTGCGCGTTCAACGTCGTTCGAGCAACGTGCTGTGGCGAAATGCCGGTCCATTTCATCAGGTTGGCCGCGAGTCTTGCAGCCGCCTCGTCGATTTGAGGATTGTTGACGATGTTCGTCTTCACGAAGGTGGGGCAAAGCACTGTGACGTTGATGTCAGTACCGCTCAGTTCGGCCGCCAATGTCTCCGACAGAGCGAGCACCCCGGCCTTGCTCACGTTGTAAGCCGCCATCCGAGGGGCCGAGCCAAAGCTCGCTGCCGACGCCACATTGATGACTCCGCCATGCCCATTGCTGCGGAGCCGAGGCACAAAAGTCTCGCAGCCGTAGATAACGCCCCAGAGGTTGACAGAAATCGCCGCGTTCCAGTCCTCGATCGACGTCGCGCCGATGCGGTTGCCGCCCGCACCGATTCCGGCGTTGTTGATGACGAGGCTCGCAGCCTTCTCGAACCAGTCTTCGCTCACATCAGCGAGGTTGCGGACCTGCTCAAGATCGGTGACATCGCATTCGATGTCGAAGCCCTCGCCGCCAGCCTGCCTCACCAACTCTGCCGACTCTTTTGCGGTTGTGGGATCTCTGTCGGCGCACACCACGCGTCCACCTCGGCGCGCAAGCTCCACGGCGAATGCGCGGCCGATACCACTTCCTGCGCCTGTGACGACTGCGTCGGCGCGGTGCGTTCTACGTTGTGAGCCGCCGAACGGCAGCAATCTCATCCGTCTGCCTTTGGGGTCGCGACACCGGTCTCGGCTGTAGGGAAACTCTCAATTGGGGGCACCAGCCACCATTGGGGTCGCATGCCACCAGTTTGGTCGTGAGGCAAGCCCTTTGTCAAGATGGAGAGGTGCGGTCGATAAACAAGCGCTGGGGTGGTCGAACCGGTGCCGAGCGTCGTGCAGAGCGACGGCAGCAATTGATCGAGGCCGCAACCGAGATTTGGAGTGAGAGCGGTTGGGCCGCAGTGACTATGCGCGGCGTATGCGCCCGCACAGGGCTGAACGATCGATACTTCTACGAGGACTTCAAGACGCGCGATGAACTGCTCGTCGCAGCGTGGGATGGCGTCCGCAATGACATGCTCGGCGAGGTCGCCGCGCTCTTCGACGAGCGCGTGAATCGGCCGCCGATCGAAACCATCACCGCGGCGATCGCCATCGTGGTCGACCGGATCGCACGCGATCCCGGTCGGGCGCACATCCTCCTCGCTCAGCATGTTGGTAGCTCACCGCTACAAGACCGCCGCGCCGTGGCGCTACAGGAAGCAACGCAGTTGGTCGTTGAGGCAACCCGGCCACACCTCCGACAAGATGCCGACGAGATGGCCCTTCGCATGGACACCCTGATCGCTGTCGGGGGATTCGTCGAAGTCATCACCGCCTGGCACTCCGGTTTGCTTGCGGTGACCGAGAAAGAAGTGGTCGCGCACACCAGCAGACTTGCTGAAACCCTGGCTCAACGCTATGTCATCAGCGACTGATCGAGGCTCACAACAGGGCCAGCCAGCCCCGTGGCGATCGCTGCGAACCGCATTTGCGGGTCCGACCGCCACCTTCACCGGCCACCGAGCACCGAATCCGTGAGTCACCGACGCGTCGCACCCTGTTCGGAAGGAGCGACGCAGGAACGGTGCTCCTGCGTCGCCGCACTTCCGCATCTTTGCTATCCCGACGAAGCGATAACTCGCTGTGAACCGTCTTGGTCGAACAGTTCTTTGCTCCAATGCTCCAGGACCGCGGCGCTGTCCCAATCATCAGGATGGAAACCCGGGCGATTGTAGGAACGGAAACGCCGCAGCGCATCGGCGGTGAACATCGGGGTGCGACTAAAGCGGTACAGACTGCGCACCAGGGTGACCGGGTTATATGAGGCTCTATCAGCGGCCATAGACAAGGCAGTCTGCAGAATGAGCTCGCCGAACAGAATTACTGAAGCGATCCGCATGCCCCGTACACGGGTGCGCTCGGTTCCTCCCACGAGCCGATAGACGTCGAAGGCAACCGCTTTGTGCTCCGACTCCTCGAAGGCATGCCACAGCAGAATCGGTCGAACCTCTGTCTGGCCGATGAGCTTCTGGGCGTCTTCGCTGGTAAGAATGATTTCTGCCAGCGTAGCGGTGTAGTGCTCCAACGCGGAGGTCATGGACAGCCGCATTTCCGGCGAAAAGCGCCGTTCCAATCGCTTGATCAAGCGTCCGACATGACGGTCGATTCGCGCGGTCGGATAACCCATGACCTGGAGTCGCTCGTTTAGGAGACGATGCTGGTGTCGATGTGTGGCCTCTTGTCCGATGAAACCCTTGACCGCTGTCTCTAGTTGGGGATCGTCGATGGAACTCTGGAAGTTCCTGACCGAGCGGATGAAGAAATCCTCGCCTTCCGGGAACGTCGCAGAAAGCACCGAGATGAAATGGCTCATCACCAGGTCGCCATCGACAAAATGTTGCCGCTTCGTGGAGGTCGGCATCGGAAACCGAACGCGCCTGGGTTTTGGCAGCACCCGGGTCGGGGTCGGGGCTTGATCGTCCGACATTTGAGGTCCTTCCTCGAAGTTTGGATCTGACTTTATGCCTTGTCAGATAAGACTGCCAGACTGTAGGACATGAGTCCAGCACGTGTCTATGGCGGGCTGTCCGCAACTCAACGCGATGCACAGCGTCGCGTGATGTTGATTGATGCCGCGGTCTCAATCATGGGCACCCACGGAGCTACCGCGTGCACCGTGACCGCCGTGTGTGCGAAATCAGGAGTGACGAGCCGGTACTTCTACCAACAGTTTCGCGATCGAGACGCGCTCTTGCGTGCGGTATTTGCCAAGATCTCCACTACCTTCCAAGCGGTGATAACCAGCGCCATTCCGGACGACACGGTTGCTCCTCAAGAACTGGCTTACGCTCCGATCAAGGCCCTGGTTCAGGTGATCGAGAACGATCCCCGCATGGCCCGCATACTGTTTGTCGAGTCGGGCGCAGAACCCCTCCTTCGGCAGCTGCGAAGCGATCTGATGACCGATTTTGCGGAGCTGGTGCTCAGAGAGGCCCGCTTGCACCTCGATATACCCAGCGATGTGCTCCAAGTCGCAGATCTCGCCGCTACCTACGGTGTCGGGGGCCTGTTCGAGATACTCCGTCGCTGGATAGATGGACAACTGAACCTCTCGACTGAAATGCTCATCGAGCACTGTGCGGGTTTTCTCGGCATTCTCGGCCTATATACCCTCGGACAGGCGCCTGATCAGGCCGCTCCGCCGCTGGCCAAAGCCGAGGAGACCCGATAGATTCTGGCCGACCGGCGTTATGCACTACTCGGTTGGCTGAAGGGCATGGCGCGACACTGACAATCGCTGCGGGTGTTCACCCGAGATCGCGAACCGTAGACTCCACGCGCGCCGGACGAGGAACTCGATACGACCTCGCACGGGCCCTGTGTGCCGTCCCTCCCCAGTCAATTCCTTCGATCGCTCGATCTGCAGCGAAACGCACCGCTTCGATCCTCGCCATTCGACGGAACCACGGCGCGGAACAAATCCGACGCCCGCCTGCGCCGTTGTCACCTGATGTTAATTGCGGCTAACATCAGCGCCTAGTAGATCGACGTCGATGCTCGCCCGGAAGGAAAACTTTGGTACAGGTCCTGCCCGATCGGGTCGACGACACCGCGCCCGGCTATCTCAAGAACCGCGAAGGACTGAGCGCGCAACTCGACACCATCGCGGAGCAACTGGCGCTGGTCAACGGCGGCGGCGGCGCGAAATACGTTGCGCGCCACCGTAAGCGGGGCAAGCTGCTTGTCCGCGAGCGCATCGAGCTGATGCTCGACCCCGACACGGCGTTCCTCGAACTATGCCCCTTCGCCGCCTGGGGCAGTAAGTTCCCCGTCGGCGGTAGCGTGGTGGTAGGCATCGGCGTGGTCGAGGGCATCGAGTCGATGATCATCGCCCACGACCCCACCGTCCGCGGCGGCGCATCGAACCCTTATACCTTCCGCAAGGTGTTCCGCGGCATGGCCATCGCGCGGGAGAACCGACTGCCCATCATCAACATCGTCGAATCTGGCGGCGCCGACCTGCCCACACAGGCAGAGATCTTCGTGCCCGGCGGACAGCTGTTCCACGACTTGACCCAGCACAGCGCAGCGGGGCTGCCGACACTGGCCTTGGTCTTCGGCAACTCGACCGCGGGAGGTGCGTACGTCCCGGGCATGTGCGACTACGTCGTGATGGTGCGCAACCGTTCCAAGGTGTTCCTCGGCGGTCCGCCGCTGGTCAAGATGGCCACGGGCGAGGTCTCCGATGACGAGTCGCTCGGCGGCGCCGACATGCACGCCCGCACCTCGGGGCTGGCCGATTACATGGCCGAGGACGAGCAGGATGCGATCCGCATCGGCCGTCGCATCATGGCGCGGCTCAACTGGCGGAAGAGCGGCCCCGGACCCACCACGCCGCCGCACCCGCCGGTGCACGACCCCGATCAGCTGCTCGGCATCGCGTCGGTCGATCCGAAGGTGCCCTTCGACCCCCGCGACGTCATCGCCCGAGTGGTCGACGGCTCGGCCTTCGACGAGTTCAAACCTCTCTACGGCACGTCACTCGTCACCGGCTGGGCCTCGATCCACGGCTTCCCGGTCGGCATCCTCGCCAACGCACGGGGCATCCTGTTCAGTGAGGAGGCCGAGAAAGGTTCGCAGTTCATCCAACTGGCAAATCAGATCGACACCCCCCTCATCTTCCTGCAGAACACCACCGGTTTCATGGTCGGTGCCGAGTACGAACAGGGCGGCATCATCAAGGACGGCGCCAAGATGATCAACGCCGTATCAAACAGCACGGTCCCCCACGTGACCATCACCATGGGTGCGTCCTACGGTGCCGGGAACTACGGCATGTGCGGGCGATCGTACTCGCCGCGTTTCCTATTCGCTTGGCCTAACTCGAAGTCGGCCGTGATGGGTCCGGCGCAACTGGCCGGAGTGCTGTCCATCGTGGCGCGCGAGTCCGCCGCCGACCGCGGGCTGCCCTTCGACGAGGAGGCCGACGCCCAGATGCGCGCCGCCGTCGAGGAACAGATCGAGCGCGAATCCGTCGCACTGGCCAACAGCGGCCGACTTTACGACGACGGGATCATCGATCCCCGCGATACGCGGACCGTTCTCGGGTTCTGCCTGTCGGTGATCCACAACGGCGAGGTCCGTGGCCAGCGTGGCTACGGCGTGTTCCGGATGTGATGGCGATGCCCAAGATCCGCAAGGTCCTGGTCGCCAACCGTGGCGAGATCGCGCGGCGGGTGTTCCGCACTTGCCGCGATCTCGGGATCGCCACCGTCGCGGTCTATTCCGACGCCGACGCCGACGCGTGGCACGTCGCCGACGCCGACGAGGCCGTGCACCTTCCCGGCTCGTCTGCCGCCGAGACCTACCTCGACATCCACCGGATCATCGCCGCTGCCTCGCTCACCGGCGCGGACGCAGTACACCCCGGCTACGGCTTCCTTTCGGAAAACGCCGGGTTCGCGCGCGCCTGTGCCGCCGCCGACCTCGTCTTCATCGGTCCGCCGCCCGGGGCGATCGACGCGATGGGCTCGAAGCTGCAGGCCAAGAAGACGATGTCCGACGCGGGGGTGCCTGTGCTGCCCGGTGGCGACACGACGGGGCTATCGGCCGAGCAGCTGGCGAAGCTGGCCGCCGACGTCGGCTACCCCGTGCTGGTCAAGGCCAGCGCCGGCGGCGGTGGCCGAGGCATGCGCATTGTCGCGTCGCCGGACGAGCTCGACGAAGCGGTCACCTCCGCTTCGCGTGAGGCCGCCGCCGCGTTCGCCGACGGCACCGTCTTCCTCGAGCGTTACGTCCAGCGCCCACGCCACGTCGAGATCCAGATCATGGCCGACACGCACGGAAACGTCGTCTCTCTGTTCGAGCGCGAGTGCTCCGTGCAGCGTCGACACCAGAAGGTGATCGAGGAGGCGCCGTCACCGGTCGTCGACGACGCGTTGCGCGCTCGGATGAGCGAGGCCGCCATCGCCGCCGCGCGCGCCGTCGGCTACGTAGGCGCCGGGACGGTCGAGTTCGTCTACGACGCCGCTCAGGATGGCAAAGCCGACTCCTTCGCCTTCCTCGAGATGAACACCCGGCTGCAGGTCGAGCACCCGGTTACCGAGCTGATCACCGGCCTCGACCTGGTGCGTGCCCAGCTGCTCGTAGCCATGGGCCGCCCGCTGCCTGAGGAGATGCACAACCCGCGAATTCGCGGTCACGCGGTCGAGGCCCGTCTGTGCGCCGAGGATCCGGCCGATGACTACCGGCCCTGTACCGGCACCCTGCGCACCTTGGATGTCCCGGCGCTTGCCGGCGTGCGGGTTGACTCGGGTTTTCGTGCCGGTTCGGTCATCAGTCATTACTACGATTCGCTGCTGGCCAAGGTCATCGCGTGGGCACCAACGCGCGACGAGGCACTTGCCAGCCTCTCGGCGGCGCTGGCCGGCGCCCGTATTCACGGCGTGACCACCAATCGCAACCTGCTTGTGCGCGTCCTGCGCCATGACGAGTTCGCCGGGCGGGGCACCGACACTGGTTTCCTTGACCGACACGACGTCGCCGAACTCGGCGCTGCCCTCCTTGACACGCAGGCAGAGCGCCTGCACGCCGTCGCGGCGACCGTGGCCAGCGTGGCCGCGCGGCGGGCCGCGGCGACGGTCCAGGCCACGTTGCCCGCTGGCTGGCGCAACAACCCATCGCAATCGCAGACCACGACGTGGCAGACCCAGGACGGGCGCGAAGTGCGCGTCGGGTACACGTTACGTCTGACGGACACCTGCCTGCGCGTCGATGACGAGGCGTTGGCCGACGTCGAGCTTGTCGCCGTCAGCAGCGAGCGTGTGGTGCTGCGCGTGAACGGCGTGCGCCGCGCCTACGACATAGTCCTCGACCGCGATATCGCCCACGTCGACTCGGTCGCCGGCTACTCCGCCCTGCGGCTGGCGCCACGCTTCGTCGACCCGAGCACTCTGAACCCGCCCGGGTCGCTCACCGCGCCGATGCCGGGTTCGGTGGTCCGAGTGCCGGTCGCCGAGGGCGAGACGGTCTCGGCCGGCCAAACCCTTGTCGTCCTGGAGGCGATGAAGATGGAGCACACCGTCGCGAGCCCGATTGACGGGGTGCTGAGCGCCCTGCCGGTCCAGGTCGGCCATCAGGTCTCGAGCGGGGACGTCCTCGCCGTGGTCGAGGCGGTGGACGGCGGTGAAGTGGCGTCGGACGCCACGGAGCTCTAATGAACCCGGCGCGCTCCCGATCGGTGGCGCGTCGATACCGATGTGAGGAGTGTCATGGAATTGCACGAGACAGAGGAACGTCAGGACCTGCGCAAGGCGGTCGCCGAGATCGCCAAGGACTTCGGACACGAGTACTACCTGGAAAAGTCGCTGGCCGGCGGGAAGAGCACCGAGCTGTGGAAGGCCGTGGGCAAACAGGGCTTCCTCGGGGTGAACCTTTCCGAGCAGTACGGCGGCGGCGGCGGCGGCATCTACGACATGCAGATTGTCGGTGAGGAGCTCGCCGCGGCGGGCTGCCCGCTGCTGATGACCGTCGTCTCGCCAACCATCTGCGGCACGATCATCCAGGCATTCGGCAGTGAGGAACTCAAGCAGCAGTGGCTGCCGGGCATCGCCAGCGGCGAGACGATCATGGCCTTCGCGATCACCGAGCCGGACGCGGGCTCGAACTCGCACAACATCTCCACGACCGCGAAACGCGACGGCGACGACTGGGTCATCAACGGCACCAAGTACTACATTTCTGGTGTCGACGAAGCCGAAGCGATCCTGGTCGTCACCCGAACGTCTACCAACGACAGTGGTCGCGGACTACTCAGCTTGCTCGTCGTGCCCACCGATGTCCCCGGGCTCACCAAGTCACTCATCCCGGTGCAGGCGGTCACTCCAGAGAAGCAGTTCACTCTATTCTTCGATGACGTCCGCGTGCCGGCCGCCAACCTTATCGGCGCGGAGAACGAGGGCCTGCGCCAGGTCTTCATGGGCCTGAACCCGGAGCGAATCATGGGGGCGGCGCTCGGCAACGGCATCGGTCGCTACGCGCTGGATAAAGCCGCCGATTACGCCCGCAACCGCCACGTGTGGGGAACGCCGATCGGCTCGCACCAAGGCGTATCGCACCCGCTCGCCCACGCCAAGATCCAGGTTGAGCTGGCCCGGTTGATGACTCAGCGTGCCGCCGCCCTGCACGACGCCGGCGATCCGGGGTCGGGTGAGGCGTCGAACATGGCGAAATATGCCGCAGCCGAGGCGGGCATCCTGGCGCTCGACCAGGCGATTCAGACCCACGGCGGCAACGGCATGGCCACAGAGTACGGCCTCGCCACGTTGTGGGGTCCGGCCCGGCTCATGCGCACCGCGCCGATCAGCCGCGAAATGATCCTCAACTTCGTGGCGCAGCACAGCCTGAAACTGCCCGCGTCCTACTGAGTCGCCGCGGAATGAAAGGGAATCGCATGCAACTCGGCATCGGTCAGTGGGTGACCCGGCGCGCCTTCCTCAACGGCGGGCGCACCGCGTTGATCAGCAACGGCGCGCACATCACCTACGCCGACCTCGATCGGCGCACCAACCAGGTCGCCGCCGCACTCATCGCCCTCGGCGTGCGCAAGGGCGATCGGGTCGCGATGCTGCTGGTCAATTCGACCGAGTTCATCGAGGTGCTGCTGGGCTGCGCCAAAATCGGCGCACTTGCAGTTCCGCTCAACGTGCGCCTTGCCGGACCCGAGATCGGCTACATCCTGGCCGACTCAGGCGCCGATGTTCTGGTCTTCCACGAGCCGTTCGCCGCGCAGGCCAGGAGCGCCGTCACCGAGTCCGGAGTCCGCGTGCGCCATGTCGTGCGCGCCGGTGGGGTGCCGGCGCCGGGCGAGCTCGGCTACGAAGACGTCGTCTCGGGCGCCGCGCTCGAACCGCTCAACGGTGACGTCGACGGCCGCGACCCCGCGTTCATCATGTACACGTCGGGGACGACGGGCCGACCCAAGGGCGCGATCCTCACCCACGACAACCTGCTATGGAACGCGATCAACGTCCTCGGCACCGACATCGGCCTGCGGGGCGAGGACGTCACCG
>JAKIXW010000137.1:9964-10205 GCA_022708865.1 Acidobacteriota bacterium | reverse complement strand
CGCGCCGCCGTCAGTCTGACGCGGAGTCGGACGAGGCGGACGACTTCGCGTGCTGGGCGCCTGTATCGCCGGTCGACGCCTTCGGAGCGGCATCGGCGGTCCCGGCGCCATCCGCGCCATCCGCGCCATCCGCGGTCTCGGTGGCATCCCCGGTCTTCGGGACGCGGTGGCGACCCACGTATCCGTCGTCCCCCTGATCGGATGCCTCGGTCGAGGCGGCCTGGTCGAGATCCGCCTCGTC
>JAKIXW010000137.1:0-9915 GCA_022708865.1 Acidobacteriota bacterium | reverse complement strand
GGTGGGCTCGGTTTCGGGCTTGGGGGCCTCGGTCGAGGGGTCGGTCGATTGCGGGGTCTCGACCGAGGCGTCTGGGGTGCCATCTTCGACGGCAAGGACTTTCGCCGCGTGGACGGGTAGCTCGACGGTCTCCGTCGGGGCCTGGTCCTTGGTGTCGGCGAGCTCGGGCGCCCCTTTGGTGGCCTGGTCGGAGACCAAGGATGCCGCCGTCACCGCAGCGGCCGCAGTCAGATCGTCCAAGGACTTGGCCGTTGTCGACGTGGCCGCGGAAACGCCGTGCAATGCGTCGTCAACGGCCTTCTGAGCCTTGACCGGATCGGTGATGATGTTGGGGTAGTTGCGGGCGTAGGCCCAATCGACGATTGCTTTGAACGGCGCGTTGATGATGTCGGCGACGAAGCCCAGGCCGATCCAACGCAGTGGCTCGAGTATCGGCATCAGCAGCGGTAGATCCGGCGTGCGGACCAGCACGTAGGTGGTGTTGCCTTCCTGCCACACCAACTTTTCGTCGTTCACCAGATCGACGGAGTTGTAATTGGTGTGGACGAGCCAGAAGCCGGCTAACTGATTCGCCCAGGCCAGGATGTTCCACATGTCGTTGGGGGTGTCGGCCGCGCCGTCGTACTCGCGGGCGATGTCCAGCACGGTGTACTGGGTGCTCGGGGTTGTCGGGGTGCTGGGGTAGAGCCACCACGACCCGCCGTACTTGCGTTTCGCATTTCCGGTCAGGATGAAGTGCAGGTCACTGGGCGTGGGGGCATCGCGGTTGTGGGCATTTTCGGCCAGCCATTCCGTGGCCGCGGCCGCGCCCAGGGAGTACCCGAAGATGGTCGTCGGCGTGGTGACGTGCTGCAGTGTGTCCGTGAGTGCTTGGGCGCCCCAGTGGACGCTCATGTCGCCCCAGAGGTAGGGGTACGTGATGTCGCTACAGGTGTTGCCGCTGGCCTCGTCGCAGACGGCGCCGCTCAGCGTCGTGTCGATCGGCCACGGGATCCCTCCCCGGAGTGTGTAAACCGTGCTGGCCAGGGAGACGGGCGCGGCTTCGACGGGAACGCGGGCAGGGGAGGTAGCCTGCACACCAGCGAGGGTCGAGCTGGCGACGATGGTACCGGCTGCCAGTACTTTGCCTAGCTGGAGTGGGTTGCTTCGCTCATGGCGCGCAGATCGCGGAACATCCACTTCAATAACGTCACGCACTTTGTCCCCCCTTGTTATCCGGCCGGGCATGACGATAGGCACAAAGTTGCTGAACTTCAATCACCAAGTGCCCAGCAAATCCCCGTGTCCCCCCGCCGAGCGTTCACTCACGTACGGTTTCGGGTTCTCAGAACGTACGTGGCTGAGCGCTCGGCGGTTGTTCAGCGGGGTGAATACCGCTCGAGCGCGTCAGAATGCACCATGCTGGCATGACTCCTGAGCTTCTTGCAGCATTCGACGCTCACGGCGGTGTGACGACGTTCGCGCAGATCGTCGATCTGATCGGCCGGCGGTCCTTGCAGCGACTTCTGCGTACCGGGGCGGTGACCAAATTGTGGGCCAACATCTACTGTCTCGGGAAGCCGACTGCGTCGGCCCGGCTGCGCGGGATGGACCTGCGCTGCGGTGAACCTGTCGCGGTGTGCCTCGGCACCGCGGCCGGCCGGTACGGATTCGACACCGAGGGCGTGACGGCCGTGCACGTGATCAATCCTGATGGGCACCTGCTGCGGCACGGCGTCGGCGTCATGGTTCACCGACGGGACGGAGCGCCGCTGATCACCCACGCCGACCGGCCGGTGACCGCGCCGGCCTGGACGGCCATCGAGGTGGCGCGTGGTCTTGGCCGGCCGCGCGCGCTGGCAACGCTGGATGCGGCGCTTCGTAGCGGGCACTGCGACATCGATGAACTGGCGGTCGCCGCGAAGCAACAGGCCGGTAGGCGCGGGATTGTCGTTGTGCGAGAAATGATTCCGTTGGCGCGATCGCAGGCGGAGTCCCCGATGGAGAGCGAGGCGCGGCTGGCGATGCTCGACGGTGGGCTACCCGAACCGATCCTGCAGTACGAGATCATCGACCGGGACGGCCGGCGGTGGCGGCTCGACTTTGCGTGGCCCGATCAGCGGGTGGCGGTCGAGTTCGACGGCTTCGAATACCACAGTTCGTCGCGCGATCTTCGGCGTGATCGTCAGAAGCGGGCCGCCCTCATCGAGCTGGGGTGGCAGCCGATGGGCATCGTCTCCGACGACGTGCGCAATAGGCCCGAGGCGATGGTCCGACAGATCCGGGGGCTGCTCGGGCAGTCCGTTGCCGCGTGAGTGCTCAGCTGCGTACGGTTTCAGGGCCTCAGAACGTACGCAGCTGAGCGCTCGCGGCAGAAAGGTGGGCTACAAGAGCCCCAGGGCCGCGACAGCGTCCCGCTCGGAACGCAATTCGGCCACCGAGGCGTCGATGCGGGAGCGGGAGAACTCGTTGACATCCAGACCCTCGAGGATCTCCCAGCGACCGCCCACCGAGCGGCACGGGAACGAGCAGACCAGGCCCTCGTCGACGCCGTAGACGCCGGGGGAGGGCAGCGCGACGGATGTCCACGACGTGCCGTGCACCCAGTCGTCGATGTGGTCGATGGCCCCGTTGGCCGCCGACGCTGCCGAAGACGACCCGCGGGCCTCGATGATCGCGGTGCCGCGCCGGGCCACCGTCGGGATGAAATCGTCTGTGAGCCAATGAGTATCAGCGGCGTAGTCGGCGCCCGAGCGGCCCGCCACCACGGCGTGGAAGATGTCGGGGTACTGGGTGGGGGAGTGATTGCCCCAGATCGTCATTCGCGATATCTCGGTGACGGGCACCCGCGCGTGCCGGGCCAGGGCGGCGACGGCCCGGTTGTGGTCCAGCCGGGTCAGCGCGGTGAACCGGTCGGCGGGGATGTCGGGGGCGTGCGCGGAGGTCACCAGGGCGTTGGTGTTCGCGGGATTGCCGACCACCAGAACCCGGATATCTTCTGCCGCAACGGCGTTCAGCGCCTGACCGGATACTGAGAAGATTTCGGCGTTGGCGGACAACAGATCTGCGCGTTCCATGCCCTTGCTGCGGGGCCGCGCGCCGATCAGCAGCGCGACGTTCACCCCGTCGAAGGCCTTCACCGGATCGTCGTGGATCTCGGTGGACGCCAACAGCGGGAAGGCGCCGTCGTCGAGTTCCATCACCACACCTTCGGCCGCCCGCACCGCCGAGGGCAGTTCGAGCAGTCGCAGCGCCACCGGGGTGTCGTGCCCGAGCATGGCGCCGGCGGCGATCCGGAACAGAGCCGCGTAGCCGATCTGGCCGGCGGCGCCGGTGACAGTGACGGTGACGGGCGCGGAGGACGTCATTGGCGCTCCTATAGCGAGTCGGCGAACCTGCGGACGGCGCCGGCGGCGGTCTGCACGGCGTCGTCGTGACCCTGGCGGGCCTGCGATTCGATCATTCCGGTCGACGGCGCCAGAGTCACCACTCCGAGCAGTTCTCCCGTTGTGGGTTCGCACACAGCCCACGTGTAGAGCGCGCCGCTCGTCCATCCGTCGAGCGCGTTCGAGACGTGGCCGTGCGAGGTGATGCCGAGGTCGGTCAGCGCGGGCCGGTCGTCGATGCGTTCGTCGGCGCGGAGTGCGCGCAGATACCAGGATCCGGCGTTGATCTCGATGGGTTCCACGGCCACAGCGTGCCATGCTCGATGCATGAAGGTTGTGGTGGTCGGAGCCGGCGGATTCATCGGGACCAAGGTCGTCGACATGTTGACCCGCGAGGTCGAGGAGGTGGTTGCGGGAGTTCTTCGTCAAGGGCACCACCAGCATGGTGACCGCCGCGAAAGCTGCTGGGGTGAAGCACTTCGTCGAGCTGTCGATCGTGGGCACCGACAGGCTGCCGGACAGTCCGTACCTGAGTGCCAAGGCCGCCCAGGAGAAGGTGATCACCGGATCCGGGTCGCCGTACACGATCGTGCGCGCCACCCAGTTCCATGAATTCGCCGGCACGATCGTGGACTCGCTGACCGACGGGGAGGATGTGCGGGTGCCCGATGCGCTGATCCAGCCGATCGCCGGCGACGAGGTGGCGGCCTTCACCACGTGGTTGCGGTGGAGGCACCCCGCAACCACGTGGTGAACATCGGCGGCCCGGAGAAGCTGTCGTTCGCTGATCTGGCGCGCGCGGTGGTGGCACGCCGGCACGGCGAACAGTCGGTGGCCGTCGACGCGAACGCGCGGTATTTCGGCGCGCGGCTGAAGTCCGACAGCCTGGTCACCGGCCCCTGGGCGATGCTGGGCAGCATCGAGTTCTGATTGTCGTGTGTGCCTAATGGGCATACGTTGAATGACATGGCCAACAAGACCCAGCGCTTCGCGGTACGCCTGACCCCTGATCAGGACGCGCTGATCCGCCGCGCCGCCGAGGCCGAGGGCACTGACTTGACGAACTTCACTGTCACCGCGACATTGGCTCGTGCGCGCGACGTACTCGCCGACCGGCGACTGTTCGTGCTCGACGATTCGGCCTGGGAGGAGTTTTTGGCGATGCTGGACCGCCCGGTATCCGTCAAGCCCCGGCTTGCCGCCGTGTTCGCCGAGCCAACTGTGTTCGACGCCGTGTCGAACAAGGCAGTGGCCTGCGCGCACATCTGTTGCGTGATGCCGTCAGCCGCTGCATCGCCGCCGCGGATCTCATCGGAGTGCGGGCGATGTTGGTGCATGCAATCCACGAGGATGCCCGGAAGTTCTACGAAAACTTCGGTTGTGAGCCGTCGCCGACGGACCCGTTGCACCTACTGCTCCCGATCAAGGATGCGCGCGCCGCGCAGCGCTGAGCCATCGCATCGACTCAGCGCTTGCTGTGATGTCTACTCGCACAACGTCGCAGCCAACGCTGACGCGATGGCAGCAAAGGCAAAGGGAAGCTAGTCCTTGAGCTCCGCGATGACGGTGCCCTGGGTGATGGCGGCGCCCGGCTCGACGGCCAGGCCCGTGACGGTGCCGTCCTTGTGGGCGGTCACCGGGTTCTCCATCTTCATGGCTTCCAGCACGACGATGAGGTCGCCGGCCGAAACCTGTTGTCCCTCTTCGACGGCCACCTTGACGACGGTGCCCTGCATGGGTGCGGTGACGGCGTCGCCGGAGGCCGCCGTGCCGCCACCGTGGCCACGCTTGCGGGCCTTGGGCTTCTTGCGGATGGCCCCGTGCTCGGGTCCGGCGCCGCCGCCGATGGCCATGTCGCCGGGCAGCGAGACCTCGAGGCGACGGCCGCCGACCTCGACGACGACGGTCTGCCGCGGGGTGGCCTCTTCCTCGTCGACGGCGCCGCCGCCGGTGAAGGGCTCGACGGTGTTGTCCCACTCGGTCTCGATCCAGCGGGTGTGGACCGTGAAGCCGTCGGCGTTGCCGATGAAAGCCGGGTCGCTGACGACCGCGCGGTGGAACGGGATGACGGTGGCCAGGCCCTCGACGTTGAACTCCGCCAGGGCACGACGCGAGCGGTCGAGGGCCTCGTCGCGGTTGGCGCCGGTGACGATCAGCTTGGCCAGCATCGAGTCGAACTGGCCGCCGATCACCGAGCCGGTCTCGACGCCGGAGTCCAGGCGGACACCGGGGCCGCTCGGCGGGTGGAACTTGGTCACCGGGCCGGGGGCGGGCAGGAAGCCGCGGCCGGCGTCCTCGCCGTTGATCCGGAATTCGATGCTGTGGCCCCGGGGCGCGGGATCCTCGGTGATGTCGAGCTTTTCGCCCTCGGCGATGCGGAACTGCTGGCGCACCAGGTCCAGGCCGGATGTCTCTTCGGTGACGGGGTGTTCCACCTGCAGGCGGGTGTTGACCTCGAGGAAGCTGATCAGCCCGTCCTGGCCGACCAGGTATTCCACGGTGCCGGCGCCGTAGTAGCCGGCTTCCTTGCAGATGCGCTTGGCGGACTCGTGGATCTCCTTGCGCTGCGCGTCGCTAAGGAACGGCGCGGGCGCCTCCTCGACGAGCTTCTGGAAACGGCGCTGCAGCGAGCAGTCGCGGGTGCCGGCGACGACGACGTTGCCGTGCTTGTCGGCGATCACCTGGGCCTCGACGTGGCGCGGCTTGTCCAGGTAGCGCTCGACGAAGCATTCGCCGCGACCGAAGGCGGCGACGGCCTCGCGGGTGGCCGACTCGAACAGTTCGGGGATCTCCTCGATGGTGCGGGCGACCTTCATGCCGCGCCCGCCGCCGCCGAACGCGGCCTTGATGGCCACGGGGACGCCGAACTCCTTGGCGAACGCCACGACCTCGTCGGCGTCCTTGACCGGGTCGGGGGTGCCGGGCACCAGCGGGGCGTTGGCCTTGGCCGCGATATGCCGCGCGGTGACCTTGTCGCCGAGATCGCGGATGGACTGCGGGGACGGGCCGATCCAGATCAGCCCGGCGTCGAGGACGGCCTGGGCGAAGTCGGCGTTCTCCGACAGGAAGCCGTAGCCGGGGTGCACGGCGTTGGCGCCGGACCTTTCCGCGGCGTCGAGCAGCTTGGTGAAGTCGAGATAGGACTCGGCGGACGTCTGGCCGCCCAGCGCGAAGGCCTCGTCGGCGAGCCGCACGTGGGGTGCATCGGCGTCGGGTTCGGCGTAGACGGCCACGCTCTCGAGGCCCGCATCCTTGGCCGCGCGGATCACCCGGACCGCGATCTCACCGCGGTTGGCGACGAGCACCTTCGAGATCTTCTCGTTGGCGTGACTGGCCACTGCGCCTCCTGAGGCTGGGTCTCTAAGAATCGGTCTTAAACAAACTATCCCGGGCAGTTTATGTGGCGCGAATCGGCACGCTGTGGCGGGGATCCCTTACTCGCCGGTAACCCGCTTCGAGGCGTGCGCCGGCGCTCACCGCTCGTCACAGCAGTCACTCCTGCATCCGCGGGCGTGTTGGCGTCTGGTTGCCCACCTCTGCGCGACAACGAACGACTGGGTGAGACGGATCGCCGGAATCGGGCGGCCACATTGCTACCTTTTGAGGTAGCGTTGAGAGCGTGACCGTGATGAGTCCGTCCACCCGAAATGCTGTCGAATCCTGGGCGGGCAACGTGCTGCGATTGGCGCGGGCGAAGAAGGGGTTGTCGCAGCGGGAACTTGCTCGCACAGCGGGTGTGCCCGCAAGCACGATCGCCAAGATCGAATCGGGTCAGCGGCAGCCCACTCACCCGACGTTGGCCAAGATCCTCGCGAGCGTCGGTTTGGCGCTCACGACGCGGCTGGAGCCCTACGACGATCACGACGACGTGTTGTGGGCACGCGATCAGCGGCGGTCCGAACACCAACGGGCAGCGGTCAAGGCCGAACAGCTCGATGTCTTCACGCCGTGACCTTGGAGTTCGAGCCACGCGAGATCTTGGCGGTGCTGGATCGTCATGGCGTGACCTATGTGTTGATCGGCGGTTACGCCGCATTGGTGCACGGGTCGACTCTGCCGACCACCGACATTGACATCACCCCGCGACGTGACCGCGAGAATCTCGCGAAATTGGTTGCAGCACTGGATGAACTGGACGCTCGGGTCCGCGTGAGCCCCGATGTCGAGGCGCTGCCCCTTCGGAGCAGCCCTGAGTCATTGTCGACATTGACGGTGCTCAACTTGACGACGAGATTCGGTGACCTCGACCTGGTTGTCCGACCCGCCGGATTTCCAGATGGCTACGACCGCTTGTCGGCCACAGCAACTGTTCAGATCATCGCGGGGGTCGATGTCCAGGTCGCGACGCTCGACGACGTGATCGCTTCCAAGGAAGCGGCCGGGCGCGACAAGGACTTCATGGCGTTGCCACACTTGGTCGCACTGCGCAATCGGCAATGAGGGGTGGTGTGCTGGCTACCGCTCACCAGTTGCCGATGCCGGGCCCGACGCGGGCGCCGTTGAACTCATACCCCGGCTTCCTCGGCACGGCCTTGGGTGACTGCCGGACCTCGCCGCCGGCCGGCGCCGTGAATTCCCTGTCAATTCGGACCGCAGGGTCTCGACGTTACCGTCAGCTGTTTGGGACGGACGTCGTCGAGATTCAAGTAGCCGACTACGTACGCCGCATCCGGTCTGCCATCCCTACGCTCGGCGAACAGCCATGCGTAGGGGAGGAAAGCCATGTCCAGCAAGCACGTTCGTCGACATCCCAGTCACCGTCGTCAACGGCCTCAGGTTCTGCGGTCTGTGCGGTGGTTGCAAGCCGGTGTGGCCGCCGCGGGTCTGGGTGCCGCGATCTCCGCGGGAGCGGCGGCGGCCTCGGCAGAAACCGGCGCCGACGGACCGGGACCGGCGACCCATCAGACCGACACGGCTGAGCCGTCGACCTCGCCGAAGACGCATCAGGACAGCTCCGAGGATCAGCCCGGCAACCCGGTTGAGGATGTCGACAAGGAAGAGCGCGACAACAAGAAACCGAAGGCCACCAACCGCGAGAATGCCGATGGCCCGGAGAAGGGCGACAACGACAAGAACGCGAAGGGCGAACAGGGCGACCAGGCAGATCAGCGGGACCAGGACGACAACGACAAGAAAGGCAGGCACCGCAAGGGCGACGAGGGCGAGCAGGACCAGAAGCATTCGATAATCTCGAAAAATACTGTCGACGAGGAGGTTTCACCGACGGCCCGAAAGGCCCCGGTGGCGGTAGAGCCCTCGGAGGCAACCGTGTCGCTGCAGTCGCCGGCTCCCGCGAAGATCGCAGTCCCCAAGGATCCACATCCGGTTCTCACGTTCATCGGTCAGGTGCTGGTCGCACTGCACAACGAATTCGGCTTCATGAGCATCAAGCCCAGGACGGCGCTCGAGCTGGATCCCGAGGATATGGAGACGGGTGCGATCGTCGGCCACCTCAACGCGTACGACCTGTCCAAACACCAGTTGAGCTACCAGGTCATCAGCGGCGGCAAGAACGGGGTCACCACCGTCGACAAGAACGGCGACTTCATCTACACCCCCGACCACAGCTGGGCGCACGCCGGCGGTGGAACCGACAGCGTCACCATCAAGGTGGCCGACTACCGCGGGTGGCTGGGCGTGTTCGCGCCGCGTCCGCACGTCACCGTGGTGAAGGTCCCGCTGACCATCGCCGCCACCAACTACGCGCCGACGCTGACCGTGACGCAAGCCGACGGTCCCGACCCGGTGGGTGCAATCGGCTACAACGTGGCCACCGGCGACGCCGACGGGGACCCAGTCACCCAGCGACTCAACGCGTTGCCGACGCACGGCGCAGTGACCGTAGGCACCACCGCGTCGCTCGTCTACACGCCCAACGCGGCGTACGCGCATTCGCTGGGTGTAGGCGGCGTCGGAAGTGACAGCTTCACGGTCCGGGCCACCGACGACCACGGCGGCGTGACCGACGAAACCGTCACTGCGCCAATTGCTTTCCACAACTGGGCGCCGGCGGCATCGGTGGCCCCCAAGGTCACGCTCAACACCGACGGCAGTTCCACCGTGAAGACCTCGTACGCCGATGCCGACGGCGACGTGATCACCTACACCGTGAGCACCCCGGGCAAGGGCAGCGTGACATACGGAGGAAACGGAACTTTCACCTACACGCCGACCGTCGCGGCGCAGATCCAGGCCGGTGCCAGCAGTGCCGACCGTACCGACTCGTTCGCCATCGCGGCCGGTGACGGCTACACGCTGAGCGCGGCGGTCACGATCGATGTGGAGGTCAGGCCGCCGTACTGGGCAGAGACTCGGGTCAAGGCCGGAACCGGGCCCAGCGACGTCGCCTTCGGCGCTGACGGCAGCCGAGCCTACGTCGCCAACGAGTACGAGCATTCGGTGACGGTGATCGACACGTCGACCAAGGCCGTCGTCGCCTCGGCGGTCCAGGTGGGCAACCACCCGACCGCGGTGGTGGTGCGTCCCGGCGGGGACGTCTATGTCGCCAACGCGCAGAGCAACACCGTCTCGGCGATCGATCCGGTGTCCA
>JAKIXW010000136.1 GCA_022708865.1 Acidobacteriota bacterium | reverse complement strand
CGGGCATCGGACCCGTCACCGCCGCGATCGCCTACGCTGCGTGGTCGCACCCCGGCCGGATCCGCTCCGAAGCCGCCTTCGCCAGCCTGGCCGGCGTCAACCCCATCCCGGCCTCATCCGGCAACACCGTTCGACACCGCATCAACCGCGGCGGCGACCGACGCCTCAACCGCGCCCTGCACATGGCCGTCGTCACCCGCATGCGCATGGACCCCGAGACCCGCGCCTACGTCGACAAGCGCACCGCGCAGGGGCGCACCCCGCGCGAGATCCGCCGCTCGCTCAAGCGCTACCTCGCCCGTCAGATCTACAGGCAACTCAACGCCACGATCACACCTGCGGCGGCTGCTTGACATACATAGGAGATTCAACGGCCGCCTGGAAGCCCTACGCCGCAACGCCCTCGGATTCCGCAACCTCACCCACTACCGAATCCGCTCACTGCTGCATTGCGGCAACCTCGCCCACCAGATCGACGCACTCTAAATCCGGAAGAGCCGTAAAAGTTTAAAAAAATATTTCATTGCTTTAAGGAGCGGGTTGTGCTTTATTGGGTCAGTGACCGCGGACACACCCCCCAAATGAGGCTGTCAGAAGCAGCCGGAAAGTGATCAACCAAATGAAGGCCTATGTCGGAGGCCAACTCGGTCCAGACAAGGTCGAAGCGCGCTGAGGCCAAGACCGGCCATCCCACGCCTGTCCTTCACTTAGGAGAATCCATGCGCGATTCGCGTTATGACGTTTTGTTTGAACCCGTTCGCATCGGCCCGAAGGTGGCGCCGAACCGGTTCTATCAGGTGCCGCACTGCGCCGGCTCGGCCGGCTCCGAACAACCCGGCTTCCAATCTGAACTCCGCGGGATGAAGGCCCAGGGCGGTTGGGGCGTCGTCTGCACCGAATACTGTTCCATCCACCCCACTAGCGACGACAGCCCCTACGTCTCGGCCAGATTGTGGGACGACGACGACGCCGCCAACCTCTCGGTGATGTGCGATCGCATCCACGACTTCGGCTCCTTGGCCGGCGCCGAACTTTGGCACGGTGGGTTCCAGTCCAAGAACTCCGAGTCCCGGCACGTGAGAATCGGTCCGCTGCAGGGACCTTCGGACCTCTATGTCGGCAACTATGCCCGCTACGCCGACGCCGAGGACATCGTGATGATCCAAGGCTGGTACGTTGATGCCGCCATCCGGGCACGCCAGGCCGGTTTCGACGTCGTCTACGTCTACGCCGCCCACAACGAGTTGCCCACCCAATTCCTGTCTCCCTTCTTCAATCACCGTCACGACCAGTACGGCGGCTCCTTCGAGAACCGGGCCCGGTTCTGGCGCGAAACCCTGGAGAAGGTCAAGGAAGCCGTCGGCGACGACTGCGCCATCGCCACCCGCCTCTCGGTCGACACCCTCCAAGGCGGGAAGACCGGCTACCAGGTCGGCGACGACGGGATCCGCTTCGTCGAACATGTCGACCACCTCGTCGACCTCTGGGACCTCACCATCGGCTCGACCTCGGGCGCGGAGTGGGGCAACGACGCCGGACCGTCCAGGTTCCTGCAGGAGAATCACGAGAAGGACTACGTCGGCCAGATCAAGATGCACAACCACACCGACAAGCCCGTTGTCGGTGTCGGTCGCATCACCAACCCCGACACCATGGTCGAGATCATCAAGTCCCGCCAGTTCGACTTCATCGGCGCCGCCCGGCCCTCCATCGCCGACCCGTTCCTGCCCAAGAAGATCGACGAGGGCCGCCTCGACGAGATCCGCGAATGCATCGGCTGCAACCAGTGCGTCGCCTCGCATCACCTCGGCGGCGCGACCCACATCCAGTGCACCCAGAACGCCACCATCGGCGAGGAATACCGCCGGGGCTGGCACCCGGAGATCTTCACTCCCGCCCGCAACCGCGACATGTCCGTCCTGGTGCTCGGCGCCGGACCCGCCGGCATGGAAGCCGCCGTCGTACTCGGCAAACGACAGATGGAGGCCGTGCACCTGCGCGAGCAGAACGCCACTCTCGGGGGTGCCCTGAACTGGATCACCAAACTCGGATACTCCGACGGTGCCGACACCGGAGAACGTTGGCAGAATCGGGGATTGGCCGAATGGGGCCGCGTCACCGATTACCGCGAGATCCAACTCGCCAAACTCTCCAACGTCGAGACCCATCTCAACGCCCCGATGACCGCTGCCGACGTCCTGGACTACGGCGCAGAGCTGGTCATCATCGCCACCGGCGCCCGCTACGCCACCGACGGCACCAACGCGGCCACCCACGCCCCCATCCCCGGCGTGGATACCACCCTGGACTGGCAGGCCACCCCTCCCGAGATCGTCACCGGCACCAAGACACCCGGCCAACGCGTGTTGATCTACGACTGCGAGGACTACTTCGTCGGTGTATCCATCGCACAAATGTTGGCCAGCCAAGGCCACGATGTCACCATTGCCACGCAGCACGCCGTCCTGGCCGAGCACATGAACTCCACTCTGGAGGGCGGGTTCATGCGCCGCGACCTACGCCGATTGGGTGTGCGGATCCTGACTGAGACGACCGTCGAGGAGGTCCGCCCTGGGGCGGTAATCACGTCGGACATCTGGCAACCCAAAGCCACCGAGGAGCACCAGGTCGACACCGTGGTGATGGCCAGCGCACGCGTCTCCAACGATGGCGTGTATCGCGAACTACGTTCCCGGCCTGATGATCTGGCCGAGGCTGGCATCTCGGGCCTCTACGTCGTCGGCAGCGCCAACGCCCCCGGCATGATCATCGACTCCGTGTTCCAAGGCCACCGCCTGGCGCGGGAGATCGATTCGGAGGATCCGATGGACCCCCTACCCTTCATCCGCGAACGCCGACTCTGGGGCAGAGTCGACAACAGCAGATACGAAGCGGCGCTCGACGGCCTCTACGCAGCAGAGCAGGCAACCTAAAGTAGACGATCTGAGTACGGCGTCCATGAGACGTCTCTCCGAGCGCTACCTCGTGCCGTTTGGCGATTGGGAGAAGCCACTTGTTTCAGACAGCGCGACCGTCGGCACGAGCGGCATCGCGCCGAATTCTCCGATGATCTGCCACCCTATCCGTCCCGCGGCTCGCGTCGAGGCGCGCGCACTCGACAGTTACCTGAAACAGCCGAGGTTGCTACCAGCCAGCGTTCAGCAAAATTCACAGCTAGCTTCCGGGTGAGACGCCCCCGATCCCTCCTCCGGCTGCTCATGAAACCGCCATCGTGAAGTCTCTGCGCGAATAGGACATCAGGCTGATGATAAATACCGGCTGCCCATTCACACCACACGGTGGCCGAGCACCGCGAGGCAGGTCCACTCCCAATCGGCACAGGACGGATAGTGCTGGCATCGGCAGTCGACTCTGGATGAACACCACACGGCACCTCAATTGGGCAGGCCCGCCAGCGTCGGCCGCGCGGGAGGAGGTGGCACGGTGAGGCAGCTGCAAGTCCCGATCGCGCAGGGCAGTGTCGGTTCGCTTAGATGCACGTGGCACCGACTGGCGCGATCGGCCGATGGCGACTCGAACTCGAAAACGGGGGAAGCAGCGCGCAAAGATGGCGGGGGCGGAGTCAGAGATTCGTAGCCGTAACGAGGCCATGGAAGGCCGGCGAGCAGGACCGCGGACTGACCCCCGCCGCGGCAGTGCGCGCTAATCCCGGATTCGATTCCGATCCCGAGGTGGGTTGATCTCCACCATCCGCACCCAACCCCACCGCACTACGCAACTACTGAGCACTACGAAGACCTGGACGGCCGCGATGACGGACGAACCAACACGGGCAAGGCGGAATCAACGACCGAAGCGGCGAGCCTGTGCGAGAGCGGATTGACCATTCAGCCCCGACAGAGGCGAATGTCCTGTCGGGGCTGAAGGTTAGAGGCGCGCAAAACGCCTCCGTATTTCTAGGCCGTGTCGAGGTTGGCTAGGACTGCGCCAACCGCCACCTGCTGGCCCGCTTCGACGAGGATCTCTGTGATCATGCCAGCAGCCGGCGATTCGACCTCGCCGTCGACCTTGTCGGTCTCCACGGTCGCGACGGGCTGGCCCACCTCGATGCGATCTCCGACGCTGACCAGCCATTCAGTCACCGTCGCCTCTTGCATCGTCACGCCCCACTTGGGCAGAACAATCTCTTCCACAGAATTGCCTTTCACATCTGTCGAGTTCTGATGCCTCGAACTAGGACTTGAGCGTGAGCTCGATCGCGCGTCGGATATCGTCCAGATCCGAAACGACGGCCTTCTCCAACGGCGGGCTGTAGGGCATCGGCACGTTCGGCCACGTGACGCGCTGGGGCTGAGCCTTCAACTGGCTCCAGCACCGCTCGACCGCCTGGGTGATGATCTCCGATGCGGCACCGCAGGTTTCGCGATTGGGGTCGACCGCGACGAGGCGGCCGGTCTTGCTCACCGACTTGGCGACCGCGTCCCAGTCGAACGGCACCAGGGTGCGCGGGTCGATGACCTCCACCGAGACACCGGTCTCTGCCAGCTGGTCGGCCACCTCGAGGGCCTGCGGAACGGTGCTACCGATGGCGACGACCGTGACGTCGGTTCCCTCACGCTTGACGTCGGCCTTGCCAAACTCGATCGAGTACGCGCCCTCGGGCACGTCGCCCTTCTTGCCCAGCAGCATAAGGTCGGCGAAGAACACCACTGGATTCGGCTCACGGATGCTCTCGATGAGCAGGCCCTTGAAATCGGCTGCGGAGCTGGGGAAGGCAATCTTGATGCCAGGCAGTCCCATCAACATTCCGTGCGGGTTGTCCGAGTGGTGCGCTGCCGCGGAACCCGACGGTCCCGTCGGGGCGATCACCGTGAGCGGCACGGACGTCTGGCCGCCGGACATGTAGCGCAGTCGCGGCGCCTGGTTGGCGATCGCGTCGAGACACACGTAGAAGAAGCTTGAGAACATGATGTCAAAGACCGGCCGCACACCCGACGCCGCGGCGCCAACACATGCGCTCAGGACGCCGTTCTCGGAAATCGGCGTATTGCGAACCCGGGTGGGTCCGAACTTCTCGATGAGGCCCTTGGTCGTACCGATCGTGCTGCGTTCGACGTCTTCGCCGAGCACCAGCACGGTGGGGTCTTCGGTCATCGCCTCGGTGAGCGCTTCGCGGATCGCGTCCGCCACGTAGATTTCACGCATTGCTGGCAATCCTTGTGGTGTAGAGGAATTCGCAGGCTTGAGACTCATCGGGGAAGGGGCTGGCAAGGGCGAACTCAACGGCAGCTTCCGTCTCCTCGGCGGCCCGGGTCTTGATCGCGGTGTACTCGTCCTCGGTGAGGACACCCTCCTTGATGAGGTGGGCAGCGTAGCGTGGGACCGGGTCGACGTCGGCCGACTTCCAGCGCTTGAGTTCGTCGGCCGGGCGGTACTTGCCCGAGAAGGCCTCTTCGCCCTCGTTGTGTCCGTACCAGCGGTAGGTCTTCATCTCGATCATGCTGGGGCCCTCGCCCGCACGCGCACGCTTGACCGCTTGTGCAACCGTCTTGCGAACCAGAAGCACGTCGTTGCCGTCGATCTGGCTGTTCGGGATCTCCATCGACTCGGCGCGGTTGTTGATCTGGCCCGCGGTGATGTCCTCGGTCCGCATCCACTCGGTGTAGCCGTTGTTCTCGCAAATGAAGATGACGGGGAGCTTCCAGATCGCCGCTAGGTTCATCGACTCGAAGAAGATGCCGGAGTTGGAGGCACCGTCACCGAAGAAGACGACGTTGACCTTGTCGCGACCGAGCGTCTGGTCGGCGATCGCGGCACCGGTCGCGAGACCGATTCCGGCGCCGACGATTCCGTTGGCTCCGATGATGCCGAGCTCCAGATCCATCAGGTGCATGGAGCCACCCATGCCCTTGCAGTAGCCATCAGTGCGGCCAAGGATCTCGGCCATCATGCGCCTGAGGTCTGCACCCTTGGCGATCATGTGGCCATGTCCGCGGTGGGTTGTCGAGACCGTGTCATCGGGACGCAGTTCGGAGCACGTGCCGACGGCCGTGGCTTCCTGTCCGACCGAGAGGTGGACGAAGCCCGGTAGCTGGCCCTTCTTGAACATCGCGCCGAGCTTGTTCTCGAATGCGCGGATCCTGACCATGGTTTCCAAGGTCCTCACCAAGTCGCCCTGCGACTCGTGAGAATGTCAACCTCAGCTGGGCCCAGGGCGGCAATCTAAACGGGACCCACCCTGTGGTTTCTGGTCTTGGTTCCGGGCCCCGGTAGTATCTCGTTCATGAACTTCAACCGTTCCGCTTGGTGGTGGCTGCGATAGCAGCCGGTTGAAGTATGTTCACGGGCTGCACGGCAGCTCGTGGAACGGCCCGAGTACTCCGTGTAGCTCCCAATCATCGGGAGACACAAATGGAGTCCTTCATCGCAACCGCGCAACGCTCGGCAGAGGTCGCGGTCCTCGTGGCCGAGCACCCCGAGCACTTTCGAGTCCTCACGGGTGAGCGGCCGACTGGGCCGCTGCATCTGGGCCACTACTTTGGCACCATCAGGGAACGGGTGCGTCTCCAGCAGGCTGGCGTCGAGATGTTCCTCGTGCTCGCGGACTATCAGGTCATCACCGACCGAGACACGATGGCTCACGTTCGCGAGAACGTCTATAGCGCTGTGCTCGACTATCTCGCCGCGGGCATCGACCCGGAACGGACGACCATTTTCACCCACTCGTCGGTGCCGGCGCTGAATCAGTTGATGCTGCCGTTCCTGAGCTTGGTCACCGAGGCGGAACTGCATCGTAATCCGACCGTCAAAGCGGAACTCGCGGCGTCCGGGCGCGCGTTGAGCGGGTTGCTCTTGACCTATCCGGTGCACCAGGCGGCCGACATTCTGTTCTGCAAAGGCAATCTCGTGCCCGTCGGCAAGGACAACCTCCCGCATGTGGAGATGACTCGCGTGATCGCTCGACGGTTCAACGAGCGCTATGGGGATGTCTTCCCGGTTCCGGATGCGTTGATCACGTCGACGCCGGAGGTTCCGGGCTTGGACGGTCGGAAGATGTCGAAGAGCTACGGGAACGCGATCGCGTTATCTATGACACCGGACGAGACAGTTGCGGTGATTCGTCAGACTCGGACCGATCAGGACCGGCGGATCAGTTTCGATCCCGAGGACAGGCCTGGTGTTTCGGCGCTGTTGTCGACGGCCGCGCTGTGCCGCGGTGTCGAGCCAGCCGAGTTAGCCGACGAGATCGGTGATGGCGGCAGCAGCGCCCTGAAAGCCATGACGGCGACAGCCGTGAACGACTTCTTGGAACCGTTGCGCGTGAGGCGGCAAGCCTTCGCCAAAGACGAGGATCTCGTGCGGGCGATTCTTCGCCACGGCAATGAGGCTGCGAACACTTCGGCGGAGTCAACACTGGCCCAGGTGCGCGAAGCAATGGGGACGATCTACTAGGACCTCGGTCAGACCTGGTCAGTGAGTCGGCGGGTGTGGGCGAGGCGATAGGAGTCGGTGCCGGTTTCGATGATGCTGCCACCGAACGTGAGTCGGTCGACGATCGCAGCGCAGAGCCTCGGGTCGGTGAAGGTCCTCGTCCATCCGGAGAACGATTCGTTGGAGGCTATCGCGACGGAGTTCTTCTCTTCGCGTTCGGTGAGGACCTGGAACAGGAGCTCGGCTCCGCGGCGGTCGAGTTCCATGTAGCCGAGTTCATCGATGCAGAGCAAGTCGACGCGGCCGTAGCGAGCGATGGTGCGGGCGAGCTGCTTCTCGTCGGCGGCTTCGACGAGTTCGTTGACGAGTTTCGTCGCGAGCGTGTATTTGACCCGATAGCCCTTCTCTGCAGCCGCGGTTCCCAGACCGATCAGTAGATGCGATTTCCCGGTACCGGAGTCGCCGATGAGGCAGAGCGGTTCGCCTTTGCGGATCCAGTCACCGGTAGCGAGTTGGTGGATCGTGGCCGGGTTGATGTTCGGGTTCGCGTCGAAATCGAAGTCACCGAGCCACTTGCTCCGCGGGAAGCCAGCCGCAGACACGCGCCGAATCGAGGAGCGCCGATCGCGATCATCGCACTCCGCGAGCAGTAGCTCTGCCAGGAACCCTTGGTAGGACAGCTGCTCTCGGTTCGCGGTCACCAGGGCCTCGTCAACGACGGCGCGGACAGTCGGGAGCCGGAGACGCCGGCAGGCCTGATCGACAGCCGCGATCGCTGCTTCTTCGGTGAGCCCGCGTCTCCGGCGCAGCGTCGTCGTGACGGTGGTGGGTTTCGTGGTCATGTTCCCGTGGTTCCTTCCCGATCAATCGCTTCGTCCGTGAGCGTCGGGCGTGCCCGACGTTCCAAGAGTTCGTCGTAGCCGGCGACACTCGGCAGTGGTCTCGTGTCGGCCGGGAGACCTGCGATCACCGCGGCCGGATCAGCGAGACGGCGTTGGGTGAGACTGACAACTCGTTGCTCGCGGCCAGACGCGAGTTCACGGAGATGACCATGCAGGCCAGGCCCACCCGTCGAAGTTTGTCTGCGGGCTTCGACAGCGACGACATCGGCGGTGACTGCCCCGACTTGGAGTGCTGCGTGGATGCCGGCGATCACTTCCTCTGCGGGCATGCTCCGGTGCAGAAGCAGAACATCAATGAGGGCTCGCGTGCCGACGGCATCACCATCGGTCTTGCGGGCGGCCGCCCAGAACGCATCGTGGGCAGCCGTAAACACTCCGGCCTCCCGCGCCCTCGCTAAGGCGGTGGCTCCCGGGAGCGCTCCGGGCTTCTGACGCAACACCTCGAGGTAATGGTCGAGGACGACTGATTGTCCGCCGCGCGCGACAACTCGCTCATGGCGGGCAACTTCCTGGTGCCCGTCGAAAACGACGACCACGGACGCGCGTAATGAGACGCGGACGTTCCGGCCGATCAGATGGGCGGGGACGGAGTACTTCGCCATCCGAACCGTGATCAGACTCGACCTGTCGACCCGCGGATGCAGCGTCAGGCCTGGATCGAATCGCTCATACGGCAGCGGCGACAGCAGTGCCTGTTCGACGGCGAAGTCCTGGCCGACTGTGCGAATCCGCGACGCGATCCGCCGCCTGTCATCCGCCGCGTCCCAGGCGCGGATTCTCGCGTTGAGTTCTGCGAGGGAATCGACAACCGGCATGGGTGTCAAATGTGTTCGCCGGAACCGCCCGACCTCACCCTCAACGCCGCCCTTCTCATGTGCGCCCGTGATACCGGGTTGGCAGTAGAACGAATCGAACCCGTAGTGGGAGCGGAACAGCACCCACCGCTCGTTCTCGATCCGGCCGCGCCCGTTGCCATAGAGCACCGCCTGGACTGCCGATGTCAGATTGTCGTAACGGATATGCCGGGTCGGGATGCCGCCAATCTCTTCGAACGCATCAATGTGGCCCTCGAGGAATGCTTCCTGCGACTGAGTCGAATAAACCCGGTGGATCGCCTTCCCCGAGTGAGAGAGCCGGAACACGAACATGTGGCACTTCGTCTTCACCCCAGCTAGCACCACCCACACCTCGCCGAAATCGACCTCAGCCTCCGCACCTGGCTGGTGGTCTTGAGGGATGAAGACCTCCACCCGCCGGCCCGCGACCGCGTCGATCTCGGGCCGGCGAAAGCGGACGTAGTTACGAACAGTCGAATACGACAATTCAGTCGCTCCGTGCTCCTCAATAAGACGATCCAGTACCCGGGTCGCGGTGTGGCGCTGCTTCCTTGGTGCCGTCAGATCCTCCCGCAGCATCGCGTCGATCGCGGGCTTGAACCGGTCAAGCCTCGGCGCCGACCTCACCCGCGTCTTCTTCGGCGGCGGTTCCGGCGAAGCCAACGCCTGCCGCACCGTCGCTCGCCCAACGTGATGACGGCGCGCAAGCTCTCTGATCGAGAGCTCCTCCACCCGCGCATCACGCCGAATCGCCGCGAACACATCCACCCGAGATCCCATCCCAAACCTCCACCATCAGCATCCGGAACAACAGTTCCGTCAACGGTGGAGGTGGACTCGGCTCAGGCTGCCGTGGACACCCCGTCAAGCAGCAAGTGGTCTCCGCTTAGATTGCCCTGGTGGGTCCGACTTACGCTGCCATAGTCACGAAGCCGTCGACGATCGCAGCGCGCGTGATGTCGGGACTGGTGAAAGATTTGCCTCGTCGGGCCGCCGGCTGCCGGTAGGTTCCCACGTCGGAGTGCAGTGCCCATTGCGTCAGAAGGTGGTCGATCAGCTCTCGGAGCTCGTCGAGGTTTCGGGTGGTC
>JAKIXW010000135.1 GCA_022708865.1 Acidobacteriota bacterium | reverse complement strand
CGATCACGAAAACGACCGAACGAGAAAGCTCAGCCGTGAAGCCCGAGAAGGTCGCCGGCCTCGAACCGAAGAAGAAGTGTTGCCGGTCCAAGCCGCGCTGCAAGCGGTGCCCGTTGGTGCTGCACAAAGTGGAAAAGGCGCGCAAGTCAGGGCTGCGCGGCAAGGAACTCGAGAAGGTCTACAAGCGCGCCCGGAAGGCCTGACCACGGGTTGATCCGCGCGTACCGTTGGTGATAACGGTCACTGTCTGTTCGGGCGTCTGGAGGTGTGGCCGATGACCGTCTACGAGGTTCTGGTCGTGCTGGTCGCAGCCCTGGTGGGCACGGTCGCCATCGCCGCCATCTTCCTGGGCCTGCTGAACTGGATCGGGGCGTTCCATATCGTGCATTGCCGCACGTGCCACCATCTGACGGGGTCGTCGGTCAACGAGCCGCAACTGTCGTGTCCGCATTGCCGGCATCCGGCGCTGACGCATCCGCTCTACGCGGCCCGCCATCCCCAGCACCGGGTGCACGTGCTCGCGGACCCGCTCAGGTACTGAGGCCCCGGCGGAAGTCGCCGACCCGGCGGCCGTGAACTCCGGTGCGTCAGCGCAGGCGAACGGTGGAGTTCCCGTCGTTGCACACGGCGCCGCCAGCGCTCAGCATGCAGGTCACGTCGACGGTCTTGTCGACGTCGGGGTTGCGGACCGAGACCACGAGGCGGCCACTGGCGCCGCCGGCCGGCGCATTGCCGATCTTCTCGTTCACCGCATGCTGCACCGCGTAAGCAAACTCACATGACCCGCCGAACTCGCCCTTGTCCGCGTGCTGGAAGTAGCCCTGCGCCACGTTCGGGCAATTCATGTGACTGCCGCTGATCTTCGACCTGAACACCCACGCCCCGATGCCGACCAGCACGGCGAGCACTGCTGCGGCTATCAGCACGAGCGTCAGGACGCGGTTGCGGGATCGTTTCGCCATGGTCCCATCCTCTCAGCGCCGGAAATCACTGGCCGCCCGGCCGGTCCAGCGGTGAAAGGCGTGGGAGAACGCGGCGGCGTCGCTGTAGCCCAGCCGGCGCGCCACCTCGGTGACCGAGAGCCCTACCACCTCGAGCAGTTCGATCGCCAGCGCCTTGCCGACGTCGTTGCGCAATTCCCGGTACGACGTGCCCTCCGCGGCGAGCTGGCGGCGCAGGGTGCGCGTGCTCATGTGCAGTTCGGCGGCGAGGTCGTCGATGGCCGGCATCGCGTCGGGGGTCTGGGCGAACCGGGACCGCACGGTGGCGGTCAGTGTCGGCTCACGGGTCTGCACCAACCGCTCGCATTCCCGGGCGCACGCCATCCTGGTGACCGGGTCCGCGGTCGGCAGCTTGGCCGTCAGGCTCTCACGCGGGAAGGCGATGCGGTGCTGGGCCGCGCCCGTCTGCACCGCGATCGGCTGCATCGCTGCCGCCAACCGGTCGCCCTGGGCCCCCTCGAACCGGGTGTGGACCGTCAACGCTGGATCGCCGAGCCCCGCCATCCGGAGCAGCAGGGGCAGGGCGGTGATGTCGCGCGCCGCGTAGAAATCGCGCAGATCGACCGGCAGGTGGGCATCGCGCAAGACCACGGCACTGCAATCACCCACATGCTCGGCGTCGGGCACGAACGCCGTCGGTGCCAGGCTGACGTAGTCGACCGCCACCGCAAGCGCATCGGCGCCTGTTGCACTGGAGATCAGGGCATAGCCCCAGATGCCCAGATCGCCGGCGGTCAATCGGGAGCCGACCGCTATCCCGCAGGACACCGAATCGTCGACGGCCCGAAGCAGATTGGCGGTCAGGATGAACTCGCCGTCCTGGCCGATCGCGTGATCGGCGGCCAGCACGTCGTCCTCGGTCAGCCCGGTGCCGGCCAGCAACTGCGCTGCGGTCAGCCCTTCGTCGCGTCCGACCGCCAGCGCATACCGCACCCCGGCGGGGCTCCGCGTCGTCGGCGTCACCCGACGATCCTGACACTTCCGAACAGGACGGTGGCCGGAACGAACATCTGAATGTCCGTTCCGGTCATGTCCACCGGCCCGCCCCGTTGGCATCGTGGTTCACATGCTCCCCGCCGCCGTGGTTGCCGCACCTGCCACTGCACGCAGCCTGACCCGGATGATCGCCGGGGGCGCGTACGAGGAATTCCGCCGGCCACCGGTGCGACGGGTGCCGGATTCGGTGCCGCGCACCAGCTTCGACCCGACCGTGCCCGGCGTCATCGCCGATCCGTACCCGCAGCTGGCCCGGCTGCGCGAGCAGCCCGTGCACGTCAACGAGAAGCTGAACGTGTGGATGCTGGCCCGCTACACCGATGTCATCGCGGCCGCCGGCGCGCACGACGAGTTGTCGTCGGCGTCGGGCATCCTGATGCGCGCCGCGCCCATGCAGACCGTGGTGACCACCGACAACCCGGATCACGATCGGCTACGCCGGGCCATCGCACCGGCATTCACACCGGCGGCCATCCGGCGACTCGAGGAGCGACTGGGCGAGTTCGTCACGCCCGGCCTCGACACCCTGGCGGTCGGTGACGTCGTCGACATGGTGCAGGCGCTGACCGTGCCACTTCCGGTTTCGGCGATCGCAGTGCTGTTGGGTGTGGACCGTTCGCGGTGGCAGGACTTCCGCGAGTGGTCCAATGACGTCACCACACTGTTCGGGGTTCGCACTCCCACCGACCTCACCCTGGTGACCGGCCGCGCCCTGCCCAACATCCTGGCCCTGCGCAACCTGATCGACGGTGAAATGCGCACGCGCACCGAAGAATCCGACGACATCCTGGCGTTGCTGCGGCGAGCCCGGACCGAGCGGCTGATGTCGCCGGTCGAGGCGCTGTCGGCGGCGATGCTGCTGCTGGTCGCCGGCAACGAGACCACCACCAACCTGCTGGGCAGCATCCTGATCGCGCTGGCCGGCAACCCCGATCTGTACACCCGCCTACGCGCCGACCGGACGCTCATCCCCCGCGCGATCGAAGAGGGGCTGCGGTGGGGTTCGCCGGTGCAGTGGGTGGCCCGGACCGCGCTGGCACCGTACACCGTCGGCGACGCCGTCATTCCGGCCAGGTCGCGGGTGGTGCTGTTCTACGCGGGCGCCAATCGCGATCCGGCCCGGTTCGACAACCCGGACGAGTTCGATATCGATCGAAAAGCTCTGGGCCACTGCGGTTTCGGCCACGGAGCCCATTTCTGCATGGGTGCCCATCTGGCCCGCCTGGAAGTAAAGGTGGCCCTCAACGCGCTGTTCGACCGGTACTCCCGGCTGGAGTTGGCCGGTCCGGTGCGCTGGACGACGACCCCGTCACTGTCGGGGCCGACGGGCCTGCCGATGCGCGCAGCCGCCTGAGCGAGCTGGCTTCACCAACCGCGGCGGTGCGGCTGCGACCCGATCAGCTCGCCGGGACGGGCGGCCTCCCGGCTGCGGTAGACGATGTAGGGCCGGAACAGGTAGCCGATCGGCGCGCTGAAGGCGTGGACCAACCGGGTGAACGGCCACAGGCAGAACAGCGCCAGCCCGATCAGCACGTGCACTTGATAGTAGATCGGCGCGCCGGCCATCAGATCCCCACGCGGCTGCAACACCCAGATCGACCGGAACCACACCGAGATGGTCTCGCGGTAGTTGTAGGTCTCGCCAGTGATCCCCGAACCCAGTGCGGTAGCAGACAATCCGGCCACAATGGCGGCCACCAGGACCACGTACATCACCTTGTCGTTGACGGTGGTGGCCAGGAACACCGGGCCGGTGGTGCGCCGCCGGTAGATCAGCAGCCCGATGCCGATCAAGGTCGACAGTCCGGCGATGGTGCCGAGGACGACGGCCTGAAGGTGGTAGGCGTGCTCGCTGAGCCCGAGCGCGTGCGTCCAGGACTCGGGGATCACCAGCCCGATGACATGCCCGATGATCACCACCAGGATGCCGAAGTGGAACATCGGGCTGGCGATCCGCAACAGCCGGGACTCGTACAGCTGCGAGGACCGGGTGGTCCAGCCGAACTTGTCGTAGCGGTAACGCCACCACGTGCCGACGGCGACGACGGCCAGTGTCACGTAAGGGATCACGTCCCAGAAGATCACGCCCATCAGCCTGTCTCCCCGGTTCGTCGCGGCGGCACCGTCAGCGTGAAGGGCTGCAGGCCAACGGCTTCGGCGGGCGGACCGGCCTCTGCCAGCCGGCGGGCCCGCTGCACATCTTGATCGGTCGCGGCCGGCAGCGTCGTGCACACGGCACCTATCGCGTCGGCGTAGGGCGAGCCGCGTTCGACCAGCCCGCGGTGGAGCAGGTCGATGGGCACCCGGTGCTCGATCAGCAGTCGCCGTCCGGCTTCGGGATCCACCGTGGCGGCGAACTCCAACACCACCGGGAGATGGTCGGGTGACTCGGATTTCGGCGGTTGCGCGCCGGCGTCCCGGTAGGCGCTGACGAACGCATGCATCTGTGCGCCGCGGTTGCGGGTGTCGCCGGCCGTCCAATACGTCAGGTACATGGTGGTGCGCCGACTCATGTCGAAGGTGGCCACATACTGCTCGGCGGCACTGCGCTCATCGAGTTCGCGCAGCGCAGCGAGGTTGCGCGCCAACGGCTCCCCTGCCGGACCGGTCAGGTTGTCCAGCAGTTCGGCGACCGTCGCCAACCGGGCGTCCTGCCCGGCATCGGGATAGCCGAGCAACAGGGAGGCCGCCTGCCAGGCCATGCGGTCCTGCAGGGCGGTCGACCGGGTGCGGATGAGCAGTCTCATCGATCGGCTCCGGTCGGGAACATGCCGGGCGGTGTTCCGCGGCCATCCCAATTGAGCAGGTTCACCCTCGACGGCCGGGCCGCGTTGGCCGCCATCCCCTCACCGGTCTGCCGGTGCTGCAGCGCATGGAAGGTCTCCACCGCCACCGGGACCGGCATGCCGCTGGCCTCACCGAACGGCCCGGACTCGTACATACCCGGCCCGCCGTCGAACGACAGCGAGCAACCGGGTTCTTCGACGGATCCCGCACTGGGAGCGTACGCACTGGGAATCACATAGCGCTCTTCGTACTTTGCGATCGCCAGCAACCGGTACATGTCGTAGATCTGTTCCTCGGTCATCCCGACGGCCGCCGGGATGTGCGGCTGGGTCTCCCGGCCCAGGTTCACGTCACGCATGTAGGACCGCATGGCCGCCAGCCGGTGCAGCACCGCCTCGACCGGCGCGACATTCCCGGCGGTGAACAGGCCGGCCAGGTATTCGATCGGGATGCGCAGGGCGTCGAGCGCGCCGAACAGATTCCCCAGATCCTCGCCGTCGTGTCCGTCCCGGCTGACGGCATCCACCACCGGGGACAGTGGCGGGATGTACCAGACCATCGGAACGGTACGGAATTCCGGGTGCAACGGCAGCGCCACGCGGAATTCGTTGATGAGCGCGTAGACCGGTGAGCGTTGCGCCGCGGCGATCCACTCATCCGAGATGCCCTCCGCACGCGCGCCTGCGATCACCTCCGGGTCGTTGGGGTCCAGCAGGATCTGGCGCTGGGCCTCGTAGAGGTCGTGCTCGTCGGGCACCGAGGCCGCCTCCAGCACCCGGTCCACGTCGTAGAGCACCAGCCCGAGGTAGCGCAGCCGGCCGACGCAGGTCTCCGAACACACCGTCGGCAACCCGACCTCGATGCGCGGGTAACACAGCGTGCACTTCTCGGCCTTGCCGGTCTTGTGGTTGAAATAGACCTTCTTGTAAGGACATCCGGAGACGCACATCCGCCAGCCCCGGCAGCGGTCCTGATCGACGAGCACGATGCCGTCCTCGCCGCGCTTGTACATCGCACCGGACGGGCAGGACGCCACGCAGGCCGGGTTGAGGCAGTGTTCGCAGATCCGCGGCAGGTAGAACATGAACGTCTCTTCGAGTTCCAGCCGCACCTGCTCGCCGACCTTCGCGAGCACCGGGTCCTGCGGGACGATCTCCGGGGAGCCGCCCAGGTCGTCGTCCCAGTTGGCCGACCAGGAGACCTTCATGGGCTTGCCGCTGATCAGACTGCGCGGCGGCGCCACCGGCATCTGTTCACCCAGCGGCGCCGACGTCAGGTTCTCGTAGTCGTACGTCCACGGCTCGTAGTAGTCGTCGATGGACGGCAGCTTGGGATTCGAGAAGATCCGGGCCAGCTTGGCCAGCCGGCCGCCGTCGCGTAACTTCAGCCGGCCCTTGCGATCCCGGATCCAGCCGCCCCGCCAGCGGTCCTGATCCTGGTAGGCCCGCGGATAGCCCAGTCCGGGCCGGGTCTCGACGTTGTTGAACCACACGTACTCCGTGCCGGAGCGGTTGGTCCAGGCCTGCTTGCAGGTCACCGAGCAGGTGTGACACCCGATGCACTTGTCCAGGTTCATCACCATTGCCATCTGCGCCATGACCCGCATCAGTACTGAACCTCCTGCGAGCGCCGACGGACCACCGTCACCTCGTCGCGCTGATTGCCGGTGGGACCCAAATAGTTGAAGGCATAGGCGTGCTGGGCGTAGCCGCCGGCCAGATGGCTGGGCTTGACCAGCAACCTGGTCAGCGAATTGTGAATCCCGCCGCGACGGCCGGTGGTCTCGGTCAGCGGCACGTCGATGGTGCGCTCCTGGGCGTGGTAGACGTAGACCACCCCCTCGGGCATCCGGTGACTCACCACCGCCCGACACACCACCACCCCGTTGCGGTTGACCGCCTCCACCCAATCGTTGTCGCGCACCGCGATCTTCGCGGCATCGGCCGGGCTCATCCACATGGTCGGTCCGCCCCGCGACAGCGACAGCATGAACAGGTTGTCCTGATACTCGGAGTGGATCGACCACTTCGAGTGCGGCGTCAGATAGCGCACGGTGACACCCAGTTCGTTGTCGCCCAGCGCGGGTTCCCCGAACAACCGCGCCATGTCCAGCGGCGGCCGGTAGATCGGCAGCTGCTCGCCGAGTTCCTCCAGCCAGTCGTGATCGACGTAGAAGTGCATCCGCCCCGTCAGCGTGTGAAAAGGCTTGAGCTGCTCGATGTTCACCGTGAACGGCGCATACCGCCGACCGCCGGTCTCGCTGCCCGACCACTCCGGGCTGGTGATCACCGGCACCGGCCGGGCCTGGGTGTCGGCGTAGCTGATGCGGCGCTCCTCACTGCCCTCGGCGAGATGCACCAGCTCGCGCCCGGTCCGCCGTTCCAGCTCCCGGAAGCCCTCCACCGCCAGCCGGCCGTTGGAGGTGCCCGACAGGGCGAGGATGACGTCGGCCATCCGGTCGGCGGTGGTGATCGCCGGACGCCCCTGGGCCACTCCGGTATTCAGCACGCCGAACTTGGCGGCAAGTTGCCCCACCTCGACGTCGGGATGGGTGGTGATGCCCTTGGTGGTCAGGCCGAGCTTCTCGGTGAGCGGTCCCAGGGTGCTCCACTTGTCGGCGATGGCCCCGTAGTCGCGTTCCACCACCGCCAGCGGGCCCATGGTCTTCCCGGGTACCGGCGTCTCCCCCTCGACCCGCCAATCATGCTCGGTCCCACCGGGATACGACATCGCACCCGGGGTGTCGTGCTGCAGGGTGCCGAGCACGACATCGGTTCGGGTACCCAGGTGCCGGCCGGCGAGCCGACTGAACGCCACCGCGATGGCGCCGAAGGCATCGAAGTCCGACCGGGTCTCCCACGGAGGGTCGATGGCGGGGCTGAACGCGTGGATGTAGGGATGCATGTCGGTGCTGGACAGGTCCGCCTTCTCGTACCAGGTGGCCGCGGGCAGCACCACATCCGACAGCAGGGTGGTCGAGGTCATCCGGAAATCCACCGACATCAGCAGATCGAGCTTACCTTCCGGGATGTCGTCGGACCAGGCGATATCGTTGGGCCGTAACGCTTCCGGGGTGGGAGTGGCCTGCAAATTGGAGCTGGTACCGAGCAGATGCTGGAGGAAGTATTCATTGCCCTTGCTGGACGAGCCCAGCAAGTTGGCCCGCCAGATGTTGAGCACGCGGGGCCAGTTGCGCGGGTTGTCCGGATCGGTGACGGCGAGTTTGAGGGCACCCGAGCCGAGTTGCTCGGCGACGTACTCGGGAATCTCGCGGCCCTGCGCACGCGCCTCGTCGGCCAGGTCCAGGCTGGAGCGATCGAACTGCGGGAAGAACGGACTCCACCCCATTGCCGTGGCGGAGGCCAGCACATCCATGGTGTGCCGGTCGCGGAACCGGCCCCGGCCCACCGGACTCGCCAGCGCATCGGCCCGGTAGCCGTCGTAGCGCCACTGATCGGTGTGGGCGTACCAGTACGACGTGCCGGCCATCTGGCGCGGCGGGCGTGACCAGTCCGTGGCCATCGCCATGGTGGCCCACCCGGTTACGGGTCGGCACTTCTCCTGCCCAACGTAATGGGCCCAGCCGCCGCCGTTGCGGCCCATTGAACCGGTCAGCAGCAGCAGCGCCAGGACGGCGCGGTAGGTCGCATCCCCGTGGAACCACTGACAGATGCCGGCGCCCATGATGATCATCGACCGTCCGCCGGATTCCTCTGCGCTGCGTGCGAATTCGCGGGCGATCCGGATGGCCTGGGCGGCCGAGACGCCGGTGATCGACTCCTGCCAGGCCGGGGTGTACGGCGTCGAGGGATCGTCATAGCCGGTGGGCCAGTCGCCGGGCAGACCGGCCCTCGCCACCCCGTACTGGGCCAGCATCAGGTCGAACACCGTGCACACCAGGTGCTCGCCGACCCGGCGGACCGGTACCCCGCGGCGCATGGTCTCGCCGTGTCCGTCGAGGGTGTCGAAGCGGGGCAGTGTCACCTCCACGGTCTCCGCACCGTCGCGGGCCACGGTCAGCGCCGGGGTGATGCCGCCGAGATCGAGGTTCCACTTGCCCACCCCGTCGTCGCCGTAGCGGAAGCCGAGCGAACCATGGGGAACCACAACGGAATCCGTGGTGCCGTCCAGCAGTGCCGGCTTGAAGGAGGCGTTCTCCTGTTCCGCGGCGGTGCCGCCCAGGTCGGCGGCGGTCAGGTTCTTCGCCGGCACCACGGCGCCGTCGCGCACTTCCAGCTTCACCAGGAATGGCAGGTCGGTGTAGGTGCGGGCGTAGTCGACGAAGAACGGAACCCGTTTCTCGACAAAGCATTCGGACAGGATCACGTGGCCCATCGCCATGGCCAGCGCGGCGTCGGTGCCGGCCGCGCACGGCATCCACTCGTCGGCGAACTTGGTGTTGTCGGCGTAGTCCGGGCTCACCGTGACCACCTTCGTGCCGCGGTAACGCACCTCGGCCATCCAGTGCGCGTCCGGGGTCCGGGTCACCGGGACGTTGGAGCCCCACATCAGCAGGTACGCGGCGTCCCACCAGTCACCGGATTCGGGCACGTCGGTCTGATCGCCGAATACCTGGGGTGAGGCCACCGGCAGGTCGGCGTACCAGTCGTAGAACGACGTCATCACCCCACCGATCAGTTCCACGAATCGCGATCCGGCGGCGTGCGAGACCATCGACATCGCCGGGATCGGCGAGAAGCCGGCCACCCGGTCCGGGCCGTACTCCTTGATGGTGTGCACGTGTGCGGCGGCGATCATCTCGGTGGCCTCGGCCCAGCTGACCCGAACCAGGCCACCTTTGCCGCGGGCCTGCTGATAGCGGCGCCGGCGCTGCGGATCGGACTGGATCTCCGCCCAGGCCGCCACCGGATCGCCCAGGCGCGCAACGGCTTCCCGGTACATCTCGACCAGCAGCCCGCGTGCGTACGGGTAGCGCACCCGGGTGGGCGAGTAGGTGTACCAGGAGAACGCCGCACCCCGGGGACACCCGCGCGGCTCATACTCCGGGCGGTCCGGGCCCACGGACGGATAATCGGTCTCCTGGGTCTCCCACGTGATGATGCCGTCCTTGACGTACACCTTCCACGAACACGAACCAGTGCAGTTGACTCCGTGCGTCGAGCGCACCACCTTGTCGTGGCTCCACCGGTCGCGGTAGAAGGTGTCGCCCTCCCGGCCACCCTCCCGCGTGACGGTGCGCAGATCGTCGGAAACCTCGCCGGGTGTGAAGAACCGGCCGCTGCGTTCGAGCAGCCGCTCGACCGGACCGCCGATGCGAGGGGTCACGGGGTGGCGTCCTTGGGTTCGGGCTCATGGGTGTGCAGGCGAACCGCGGTGAACGCCAGCGCGATCAGCGCCGTGGCCACCAGCAGCGACAGACCGACGGTGTAGTCCTTGCTCGCGGAGTTGTAGGTAGCACCCATCACCAGCGGCGG
>JAKIXW010000134.1 GCA_022708865.1 Acidobacteriota bacterium | reverse complement strand
GCCGTTGAGCGAGCCGTTGTCGATGGCGACCCACCGGTTGTGGTCGAACCGCAGCAGCAGGTGTGCCCGCGAGATCAGGGGGTGCGCGATGCGGACATCGGCGCGTAGATCGCGTCCCACCACCACGTCATGGCCGGGAGCGAACGTGCGCCGTGTCCCCTGAGAACCCTCGTGCCGAACGGTCAATGCGGGAGCGACTGGTCGACTCATCGTCCCCAACTGTATCGGCTGGCGGGCCGGGAACCGGTCTGCCGCAGCCGACGCTGAACCGATTTCGGGCTACCGGTCCGGCGCGCCGGTCACCACGCAGTGCGTGTGGCTGTAGATGGTCGGCATGCACAGGTTGCAGTGATCGCAGAGGGACTGCACGGCGGCGTCGGCCTGGATGCGGTTGAGCAGGTCGGGTTCGGCCAGCAGCGCTCGGCCCATCGCCACGAAGTCGAACCCGGCGGCCATCGCCTTGTCCATGGTGTCGCGATTGGTGATGCCGCCCAGCAGGATGATCGGCAGCGTCAGTTCGGCCCGGAACTTCTCGGCGTCGCGCATCAGATACGCCTCGCGATAGGGGTATTCGCGGAAGAACTTGTGGCCCGACATCCGTACACCCCAGCTGATCGGGGGCTTGAAGTTGGCGGCGAACTCCTTGACCGGCGCGCCGCCGCGGAACAGGTACATCGGGTTGACCAGCGAGGACCCCGCGGTCAGTTCGAGGGCGTCCAGGCCGCCGTCCTCCTCGAGCCACTTCGCGGTCTGCAGCGACTCCTCGATCGGGATGCCGGCGCGCACCCCGTCGGACATGTTGAGCTTGGCCGTCACCGCGATCCGGTCGCCCACCTCGGCGCGCACCGCGCGAACCACGCCGCGGGCCACCTTCGCCCGGTTCTCCAGCGAGCCACCGAACTCGTCGTCGCGGCGGTTGAGCAACGGCGACAGGAACGAACTGGCCAGATAGTTGTGCCCGAGATGGATCTCGACGGCGTCGAAGCCGGCCTCGATGGCCAGCCGGGCGGCGTTGGCGTGCTGCTCGGTCACCTCGCGGATGTCGTCGCGGGTGGCCTTGCGCGCGAACCGCATCGACAGCGGGTTGAAGAACCGCACCGGCGCCAGGGCGGGTGCCTGGTTGGTGCGCGAATTGGCGACCGGCCCGGCGTGCCCGATCTGCGCGCTGATGGCTGCGCCCTCGGCGTGCACGGCGTCGGTCAGGCGGCGCAGACCGGGAATGGCCTCGGGCCTCATCCAGATCTGCCAGCCGTCCGTCCGGCCACCCGGCGACACCGCACAGTACGCAACGGTGGTCATGCCGACACCGCCCGCGGCGGGGCGGCGGTGGTAGTTGATCAGGTCATCGGTGACCAGGGCGTCCGGGGAGGCGGCCTCGAAGGTGGCGGCCTTGATGATGCGGTTGCGCAGCGTCAGCGGGCCGAGCTTGGCCGGACTGAACACATCGGGCTGGGTGTTCACCGCTGTGACTCTGCCAGAATGTCCCCGTGGGAGCGATAGTGCTGGACGGTAAGGCCACCCGTGACGAGATCTTCGTCGACCTGACCAAGCGGGTGGAGGCGCTGGGCCGGCCAGGACATGGAGTGGCCCGGACGCCCGGGCTGGGCACCATCCTGGTTGGCGACGACCCCGGTTCGCAGGCCTATGTGCGCGGCAAGCACGCCGACTGCGCCAAGGTCGGCATCAACTCGATCCGCCGTGATCTGCCCGCCGACATCAGTCAGGCGGAACTGGACGCGGCCATCGACGAACTCAACGCCGACCCCGACTGCACCGGATACATCGTTCAACTGCCGCTGCCGCGGGGTCGATTGGACGAGAACGCCGCCCTCGAGCGCATCGATCCCGACAAGGACGCCGACGGACTGCATCCGACCAACCTCGGCAGGTTGGTGCTCGGCAAAGAAGCACCTCTGCCGTGCACTCCACGGGGCATCGTGCATTTGTTGCGCCGGTACGACGTGCCGATCGCCGGCGCGCACGTGGTGGTGATCGGCCGCGGCGTGACAGTGGGTCGCCCGCTGGGCCTGCTCCTGACCCGGCGCAGTGAGAACGCCACGGTGACGTTGTGCCACACCGGAACTCGTGATCTGTCCACATTGACGCGACAGGCCGACATCATCGTCGCCGCCGTGGGGGTGCCGCACATGGTGACCGCCGACATGGTGCGGCCTGGTGCCGCGGTGGTCGACGTCGGGGTCAGCCGGGTCGACGGAAAGCTCACCGGCGACGTACATCCCGGCGTGTGGGACGTTGCCGGGCACGTGTCACCCAATCCCGGCGGGGTGGGGCCGCTGACGCGGGCCTTCCTGCTGGCCAACGTGGTGGAACGGGTCGAGGCGCTGGGGCAGCCCGGATGACCCTCCGGACCGCCGTTCGCGCGCAGTGGCCGATCGCGGCTGTCGGGTTCATCTTCCTGACGGCGTTCGTCCTGGTGGCGGCGGGCTTCTGGCGACGCGGCGCATTGCTGATCGGCATCGGCGTGGGGGTGGCGGCGGGTCTGCGACTGGCGCTGCCCGACGATCGGGCGGGACTGTTGGCGGTGCGGTCCAAGGGCCTCGACTTCGCGATGACGGCATCGGTGGCGGCGTCGGTCATCTTCACGGCATTCACCATCGACCCGCTGGGGACCAGCTAGAAGTCCCCGCTGGCCAGCGTCACTGCGCCCGTAGATGATTCGGTGGCGACAGGGCTGCAGAAGCTGGCCGATCTGCATGCCAGCGGCCAGCTCAGTGACGCCGAATTCACCGCCGCGAAAGCGCGGCTGCTCAACGGCTGACACCGGGTTCGGTGAGCGGTGCGGGTCCGCGAGTACGAGACCCGGCGGCAACCGAACTGCCGTCAGCCCAGCGTCGACCGGATGCACACCGTGATGTAGGGCAGCGCCACACCCGTGGCCTGTGCCAGGGCGGGATGCGTGGCGAGCAGATCGCGTACCTCGTCCAGTACCCGGCTGCGTACGTCGGTCGGGGAGGTGATGCAGTAGCTGCGCGATGCCACCAGGTCGACAACCGCTTGCGGTGTCAAATAATTCGTCCACTCGACGTGCAGCCGTTCGGGTTCGGTGAACGGCGCGGGCAACGTCAACGTGTGGCTGAATGGATCGTCCTCGGGTCCGATGATCCGGCCCAGATCCTTCACCCAGCCCAGCCGTTCGTCGCGCGTGTTCCACACCAGACCGAGGCGCCCGCCCGGCCGCAGCACCCGCGCCACCTCGGGGATGGCGCGTTCGGGATCGACCCAATGCCACGCCTGTGCCACCAGTACCGCGTCGACACTGTTGTCGGGCAACGGAATTTCCTCCGCCGTCCCCAGCAGCGCGGGCGTGTTCGGCAGGGCGTTGCTGAGGACCTCGAGCATCTCGGCGATCGGGTCGACGGCCACGACGTTGAGGCCGCGTTCCACCAGTCGGGTGGTGAGCTTGCCGGTTCCGGCGCCCAGGTCCAGCACATCACGCGCGTCGGAGGGCAGCAGCCAGTCGATGGCCTCCGGCGGGTACGACGGGCGGCCCCGTTCGTAGGCGGCGGCCTGCGCGCCGAAGGACAGTGAGCGATCGCTCACCGGTCGGCCAGCTCGAGGGTGCGTCGGACCAGTTCTCCCACGGCATCCGTCTCGATCAGGAAACCGTCATGGCCGCAATCGGATTCGATCACGTCGAGCCGGTCGCAGCCGGGCAGCAGCTCGGCCAGCTCATGCTGCAGACGCAGTGGGTAGAGCCGATCGGAGGTGATGCCGCCGACCACCACCGGCACCGGGCATGCGCGCAGCGCGGCGGCCACGCCGCCGCGGCCCCGGCCCACGTCGTGGCTGGACAGTGAATCTGACAGGGCCACATAGCTTCCCGCGTCGAAGCGGGTCAGCAGCTTGTCGCCCTGATGCTGCAGGTAGCTCTGCACGGCGTACCGCCCGCCGTCGAGGGGATTCTCGTCGCCCTGGGCATCGTTGGTGAACCGCTCGTCGAGGTCGAGTTCACCACGGTACGTCAAGTGCGCGAACTGCCGGGCGATCTTCAGGCCCGCGTCCGGTGTGCTCCCGGTGTCGTAGTAGTCGCCGCCCTGCCAGTTCGGGTCGGCCTTGATGGCCGCGATCTGGGTGCACTGGGTACCGATCTGGTCGGCCGTGGCGCGGGCGCCGACGGCGAGCACGAGGGCCGACCGAACCGAATCGTGATGTCCGACTGCCCATTCCAGCGCCCGGGCGCCGCCCATCGAGCCACCGATCACCGCGGCAACCTGATCGATGCCCAGTGCGGCCAGGGCGGCCACGTCGGCGGCCACCTGATCGCGGATCGTTATGGCGGGGAATCGGGAACCCCACGGCTGGCCGTCGCGCGCAAGGGAACTGGGTCCGGTCGAACCGCGGCAGCCGCCCAGCACGTTGGTGGCGATGGCACACCATTTGGTGGTGTCGATCGGGGCGCCGGGGCCAGCGATGCCGTCCCACCAGCCCTCGGTGGGGTGGCCGGGGCCGGCGGGCCCGACGACGTGCGAGTCGCCGGTCAGTGCGTGCAGCACGACGACGACGTTGTCGCGGGCGGGGGACAGTTCGCCCCAGCGTTGGACCGCGATGCTGACGTCGTCGAGCACCGCACCGCTCTCGAGCGTCAGCCGGCCGATGTCGATGATCGCGGTTTCGCCCTCGGCGGGGAGCGTCACGGTGGTGGCGCGATCTTGAGAGATGGTCATGTCAGGCTCGCTCAACTGGCCGTCACTGCCTGGGCGGCAACGGATCTCGCAGCGGCCAGTCCGCGCGACAGGTCGGCCAGGATGTCGTCGATGCCCTCGATGCCGACGGCCAGCCGGACCAGGCCCGGGGTGACGCCGGTGGCCAGCTGCTCCTCGGCCGCGAGCTGCTGATGCGTGGTGGACGCCGGGTGGATGACCAGCGAGCGCACGTCGCCGATGTTGGCGACGTGGCTGTGCAGTGTCAGTGCGTCGACGAACGCCTTGCCCGCCGGGACGCCGCCGGCCAGCTCGAAGGACAGCACGCCACCGGTTCCCTTGGGCGCCAGGGTTTTTGCCCGCTGGTGCCACGGCGACGACGGCAGTCCGGCGTAGTTGACGCTGAGCACACCGTCGGCGGCTTCGAGGAACTCGGCGACACGCTGGGCGTTAGCGACGTGGCGTTCGATGCGCAGGCTCAGCGTCTCGAGTCCTTGCGCGATCAGGAACGCGTTGAAAGGTGAAGCGGCCGAGCCGAGATCGCGTAGCAGCTGCACCCGGGCCTTCAGCGCGTAGGCGGGCGCCCCGAGGTCGGCGAACACCACACCGTGGTAGCTGGGGTCCGGTTCGGTGAAGCCGGGAAACCGCCCGCTGGCAGTCCAGTCGAAGTTTCCGCCGTCGACGATCACCCCGGCGATGGCCGAACCGTGGCCGCCGAGGTACTTGGTGGCGGAGTGCACCACGATGTCGGCGCCGTGGGCGATGGGCTGGATCAGGTAGGGGGTGGCGATGGTGTTGTCGACGATCAGCGGCACCCCGTTGTCGTGGGCGACACCGGCCACCCCGGGGATGTCCAGGATGTCGATCTGGGGGTTGGAGATGGTCTCGGCGAAGAACGCCTTGGTGTTCGGCCGCACGGCGGCACGCCAGGAGTCCAGGTCGTCCGGATCGTCGACGAAGGTGGTCTCGATGCCCAGCTTCGGCAGCGTGTAGTGCAGCAGGTTGTAGGTGCCGCCGTACAGCCGCGGTGACGACACGACGTGATCTCCGGTGCCCGCGATATTCAGGATCGCGAACGTTTCGGCGGCCTGCCCCGAGGACAGGAACAGCGCGGCCACGCCGCCCTCGAGCGCCGCGATGCGCTGCTCAATGGCATCAGTCGTCGGGTTCATTATTCGCGTGTAGATGTTGCCCGGTTCGGCCAGGCTGAACAGCGCCGCGGCGTGGTCGGTGTTGTTGAAGGTGTACGAGGTGGTCTGGTAGATCGGCAGCGCCCGCGCGTTGGTCGCGGCGTCCGGGGACTGCCCGGCGTGGATCTGCTTGGTCTCGAACGACCAGTCGATGGTTGGGTTGTCAGCACTCATGAGGCCCTCCAGGTCAGGGGCCCGTCCATCGGACCCGCGCTTGCCGTGCAGCTGTGAAGCTGCTCAACCTGGTCATCACCCGGGGCACCCCACCGCGGTTGGAGGGTTGCCGGCCAGCGAGCCGGGGCTTGACGCTGGCGCTCATGACCGGCACCCAGGATATCGCAACCCGGCGGTGCGCTGCCAACAAGTTGTCCGAACGGCCGCTCAGGCGTGCCGTTCCTGCTGCTGGGCTGCGCTGTACTTGTCGAGGAAGTCGGTGATCAGCCCGGCGATCAGGTCGGGCGCCTCGAGCATCGGGATGTGTCCGACGCCGTCGAGGTGAGTGACCTTGGCCACGGCGGGCAGGTGCTCATGGAAGTGCCGGCTGAACCGCGGATGCGGCAGCACCCGGTCGTATTCGCAAGTGACGAAGTGCACGGGCGCCTTCGACTGGGCCAGCTCCTTGAGTCCCGGTGCCAGCAGTGACTTGATCAGCAGCTGGACATAGGCCGGGCAGTGGGCGGCGTCCTCGATGAGCATCAGCAATTCGTCCTCGGGCGGCCCGTCGGCCGGACCGCTGATCGGCCACGTCGCCACGCGCCGCGCGTAGGGCAGGCGCAGGATCAACGGGCCCAGCCAGCGGGCGGCCAGCAGTACGGGGCCGCCGAGCAGGAACTTGGTGACGATCTCGAACTTGACCGGTGACAGGTCGCTCCAGCCGCCGGCCGGGGCGATCGCGGTCAGGGTGCGGGCCCGGCCGCGGCGCTCGAGTTCGAAGGACACCCAGCCGCCGAGGGAATTGCCGACGATATGGGCGGTTTCCCAGCCCAGTTCGTCGAGCTGGCGTTCGATGTCGTCGGCGAAGACGTGGGTGTCCAGGAGCAGCGTGCCGGCCCGCGGGCCGCCGTGGTGGCCGACCATGGTCGGCGCGTGGACCTCGTAGCGGCCGGTGCCGGCGATCTTCGGGGCCACGTTGGTCCAGACCTGCTGGGAGCACAGGAAAGGGTGCAGCAGTAGAACGGGTTCGCCGGAGCCCAGGTGAATGGGGTCGCGCAGAATCGCCATGCGCCAGACTGTACCGGTTATCCAGTACCGGCGGTACCGGGTGATTGACCTACCCGCGAGGGTGCACAGAAGCGCGTGTCGCGGGCCTTTGTGCACGGTCGCCGTTGGGTGGCAGTTGCCGGATAGGGTCGGCCCGTGATCGTCACCACCATCAATGTCAACGGCATCCGCGCGGCCGTCAAGGAACGCTCGACCGACAACCTCGGCTTGTTGGCGTGGCTGAAGACCACCCGCGCTGACGTGGTGTGCCTGCAGGAGACCCGCGCCGACGATGCGCAGATCGCCGACGCGTTGGCGCCCGCGATTGCGGACGGCTGGCATCTGGCCTCCGCGGTTCCGCACGTCAAGGGCCGCAACGGCGTGGCGGTGTTGTCCCGGACGCCGTTCGATGGAGTCCGAATCGGTTGTGGTGCAGCTGAATTTGCAGCACACGGCCGCTACCTCGAGGTTGACACCGCGGGGGTGACGATCGCCAGTGTGTACTTCCCGACCGGCGAGGCCGAGACCGATCGGCAGCTCGAGAAGGAACGTTTCATGGCCGCCGTGGCCGTGCGGATGGCCGTGCTCCTCGACGCCAATGCGTCGTCCGGCGCCGAGGCCGTCCTGTGCGGTGACTGGAACATCGCGCACACCGAGGCGGACATCAAGAACTGGAAGGGCAACGTCAAGAAGGCCGGGTTCCTGCCGCAGGAGCGCCAATGGCTCAGCGAGGTGCTGGCCACCGGCTGGGTGGACGTGGTCCGGCAGATGCATCCCGGCGTGGCGGGACCGTATGCCTGGTGGTCGTGGCGGGGTCAGGCCTTCGACAACGACGCCGGCTGGCGCATCGACTACCACCTGGTGACCCCGGGCCTGGGCGCGCGCGTCGTCGCCGCCGAGACCGAACGTCCGGCCGCGTACGCGTTGCGGTGGTCCGACCACGCGCCGGTGACGGTGGAGTTCGGCATGAAAAGATGAGTCGATCATGAGCAAACACGTCGTTTTCTCCGGCGCGCAACCCACCTCCGACTCGCTGCACCTGGGCAACGCGCTGGGTGCGGTCAACCAGTGGGTGTCGATGCAGGATGAGTACGACGCCTATTTCTGCGTCGTCGACCTGCACGCCATCACCGTCGCGCAGGACCCGGCGGTACTGCGCAACCGCACGCTGGTGACCGCCGCGCAGTACCTGGCCCTGGGCATCGACCCGGCCAGGGCAACCGTGTTCGTCCAGAGCCACGTTCCCGCTCATGCCGAATTGGCTTGGGCGCTGGGCTGTTTCACCGGATTCGGGCAGGCTTCGCGGATGACGCAGTTCAAGGACAAGGCTGCCAAACAGGGGGCGGACGCCACCACCGTGGGGCTGTTCACCTATCCGGTCCTGATGGCCGCCGACATCCTGCTCTACGACGCCGAGCTGGTCCCGGTGGGGGAGGATCAGCGTCAGCACCTCGAGCTGACCCGCGACGTCGCCCAGCGCTTCAACGCGCGCTTCGGTGACACCTTGATCGTGCCCGAGGCGATGATCCCCAGGGCCACCGCCAAGATCTTCGACCTGCAGGACCCGACGGCCAAGATGAGCAAGTCGGCGGCCACCGAAGCCGGGCTGATCAGCCTGCTCGACGATCCGGCCCGCACCGCCAAGAAGATCCGGTCGGCGGTCACCGACAGCGATCGCGACATCCGATTTGATCCCGACACCAAGCCGGGTGTCTCCAACCTGCTGACCATCCAGTCGGCGGTCACCGGGACCGGCATCGACGAGTTGGTCGCCGGATACCAGGGCCGCGGCTACGGCGACCTGAAGAAGGACACCGCCGAGGCGGTCGTCGAGTTCGTCACGCCGATCAAGGCCCGGGTCGACGAGTTGGTCGGTGACCCGGCCGAGCTCGAGGCGGTGCTGGCGGCCGGCGCGCAGCGGGCCCGAGAGGTGTCTGCAAGGACGCTGAACCGGGTATATGAGCGGATAGGGTTCCTGCCTGGATGACCGACTCGGCCACGCCCGGCTTCGTCGACAGAGTGCGGGCCCGGATGCCGTGGTTCGACCACGTCATGCGGGCCCAGCAGCGCTACAACGACAGCAAGGGCGACTTCTACGCCGCCGGCATCACGTACTTCACCATCTTCGCGATGTTCCCGATGCTGATGGTCGGCTTCGCCGCCGGTGGCTTCGTCCTAGCCGGCCAGCCCGAGCTGCTCGACCGGATCGAGAACAAGATCAAGGAGGTCGTCAACGGCGACCTGGGGCAGCAGATCGTGCAGTTGATGGATTCGGCGATCGCCTCGCGCACCTCCGTCGGCATCATCGGTCTGGCCACCGCCCTGTGGGCCGGGCTGGGCTGGATGAACAAACTGCGCGAGGCCCTGAGTCAGATGTGGGGCACCTACCGCGGTGAGCGGCCGGGATTCCTGCGGACCAAACTCGCCGACGCGGTGATGTTGGTGTCGACGTTCGTGGCGATCCTGCTGACATTTGCGCTCACGGCGCTGGGCAACCCGTCGCTGATGGCAAAGGTGTTGGGCTGGATCGGGATTCACGACACGCCGGGGTTGTCGACGGTCTTGACGATCGCCTCGCAGGTGATGTCGCTGACCGTGTCGTGGCTGCTGTTCACCTGGATCATCGCGCGGGTGCCGCGCGAGAGGGTGACGTGGCGCAGCAGTGGCCGGGCCGGTGTGATCGCCGCGGTGGGCTTCGAGATCTTCAAGCAGGTCGGTTCGGTCTACCTGCGTTCGGTGATCACGGGCCCGGCCGGTGCGACATTCGGGCCGGTGCTTGGCCTGATGGTGTTCGCCTACATCACCGCGCGCCTGGTGTTGTTCTCCACCGCCTGGGCTGCGACTGCCAGTGAAACGCCGCAGGCGGTGGAGGCCGGGCGGCCGGTGCCGCCGCCACCGGCCGTCATCAACAACCGTGCGACCCCCGGGCTCGGTCCCCTACAGGTGGCCGGCGCGGTGTTGGCGGGAGCCGTTGGTGCACTGGGTCTTTCGCGACTTTGGCGGGGCCGGTGACCCTCTCCACGTCGTGGTCCCGGGAACTGGGTCTGCGGGTACCGATCGTCAACGCGCCGATGGGTGGCGCGGCCGGTGGCCGACTGGCCGCCGCGGTGTCGCGGGCCGGCGGTCTGGGGATGATCGGAATGGGCAGTGCCGCAACGGCTTCGGTACTGCGCACCGAGCTGGATCAGCTGGGCGACACCGGGCTGTTCGGCGTCGGGTTGGTGCACTGGGTGAT
>JAKIXW010000133.1 GCA_022708865.1 Acidobacteriota bacterium | reverse complement strand
GGACGGTGACTTTGCTGGCCGACGAGGTGGCCTCCAGCGTCGACGAGCATGCCCGGTTCGGCGGCGTGGTGCCCGAGATCGCCTCGCGCGCCCATCTGGAGGCGCTTGGCCCGACGATGCGCCGCGCGCTGGACGCCGCCGGCGTCGAGCGGCCCGACGTCGTAGCCGCCACGATCGGCCCCGGTCTGGCCGGCGCGCTGCTGGTGGGCGTGGCGGCTGCCAAGGCGTATGCCGCGGCGTCTACGAGCATGGCCCGCTGCCCGAGAGCGTCGGCCTGCTGGTGTCCGGCGGGCACACCCACCTGTTGCATGTGCGGTCGCTCGGCGAGCCGATCGTCGAATTGGGCACCACCGTCGACGACGCCGCCGGCGAGGCCTACGACAAGGTGGCGCGGCTGCTCGGTCTGGGCTATCCGGGCGGTCGCGTGCTCGACGAGTTGGCCCGAACCGGCGATCTGGGCGCCATCGTGTTCCCGCGCGGGATGACCGGCCCGCGCGATGATCCCTACGCGTTCAGCTTCTCCGGGCTGAAGACTGCGGTGGCCCGCTATGTGGAGGCGCACCCCGACGCCCCGGTGGCCGATGTCGCTGCGGGTTTTCAGGAGGCCGTGGCCGATGTGCTCACCCGCAAGGCGGTGCGCGCCGCGACCGACCTCGGGGTGTCCACCCTGCTGATCGCCGGCGGCGTGGCGGCCAACTCCCGATTGCGGGAGCTCGCCGAAGAGCGTTGTGCCGCAGCCGGTCTGGCGCTTCGCGTCCCGCGGCCACGGCTGTGCACCGACAACGGTGCGATGATCGCCTCATTCGCGGCCCACCTCATGGCCGCCGGCGCCGCCCCGTCGCCGTTGGATGTGGCCAGCGATCCCGGTCTCCCGGTGATGCAGGGTCAGGTCGCCTGACGCCCTCAGTACGGGGCTTCTTCGCCGCCCTCATTGCGGGCCCGTTCGGTCGCGATGTACCGCGCTCGGGCCTGTGCTCGGGTTTGCCTGCGCTTGGGCATCTTCAGCCCGCGCGCGGGCGCCGGCGGCGGACCCGCTGGAGGCGCGGGCAGGGTGGCCGTGGTGGTGTCCCACTGCGGGAACAGCAGGCTGGCAGTCGGCATGGAGGCATAGGTCAGCCCGCTGGGCGTGGTGATGTGCAGCCGGCCGTCCGGATCCTGCCGGTCCGACCAGCCGGGCCAGAATGTTTTGAGCAAGTGATGTTTTCGGCATCGGCACGTGGTGTTCGACGGATGCGTGGGCCCGGCCGGCCAGGGCACGGTGTGGTCGATGTCCGATCGCACCGCCGGCTGATCGCAGCCCGGGAACCGGCATGTCAAGTCCCGCAATCGGTTCCAACGGTCCAGTGCCGCCGATGGTCGATACCCCGGCTCGGGTGCGTCACCTGGAGTGGTCACCGGCCGGACCTTTGCCCCGCGGGCGATCAGATCGGCCACCTGCGCGCCGTCGATCAGTCCGGTTCCCGGCATCCCCGGGATCAGCCCGATGCCGCGCGGCGACTCGGGTTCGGGTTCTTCGGCAGCGGGCTCCTCGGGCTCGGCGTTGTCAGCGTCCTCGGCGTCAGGCCCGCCGTCCCAGTCCGGATCCGGGGGAGTGTCGATGGTGTCGGCCTCGGCCAGCAGGTGCACGACGAACCGGGCCGCGACCGGATCCGCGTCACCGGCCACCGGGCAGGTGTTCTTCCCGCAGCGGCACGGCAGCCGGGTGGCCCGGACGGCCAGTGCGCCCATGGCATCCGCGCGGCGCTGGGCCAGGGTGCGTGGGTCGTCGGCGCAGACCGAGGTGATCAGCGCGGTGACCGCTTCGCCGAGCAGAGCCGCGTCTGTTTTCGAGATCCTGCCCCAGATACTCGTGAAACCGGTGCCGTCGTCGGGATCCCCGATGGTGAAGTCGCGGCCGCGAAGGCCGGTGCGCACCCGGTGCACCGCCGCTCGGTCCCGCCGCGCCACCGCGGTGTCGACGGCCCGCTCCAGCTTCTGCTGGGACAACCGTCCCCAGCGGGCCGCGGTGCCGGCGATCTCGGTGTCGATCGCATCGAGCGCTCCGGTGTCGACCACCAGGTTGGTCCGCCAGACGATGGTTCCCACGGTGCGCGCCGAGACCCGTCCGTCGAGGAAGAGCGCGGCGACCTTCGGGAGTCGGTCGTGCAGGGTGACGGCGAGCGTCATCAAACCTGACGCGCTCCGCGCGGAGACCGTCAGGATGCAGGACAGCTCGGCGGCGCAGGCGTCCCAGTCGTCGCAGGCCCAGTCGGGGTGTTCGTCGACGCAGCGCCGCCGGACCAGTTCGGCGATGGCCGTGCTCTTGGCGGCCTCGGCGGCCGAGGCGAACCGGGCCCAGTCGGCGATACCGGCCGCAAGGTCGGCGTCGGACAAACCCCGCAGGTCCGCGGGTCGGGGCGGCTGTTCGTCGAACATGCATTCGAACATAGTTGCGGCGCAAATGCCTGACCAGGGCGACGGCCGGAAAAGTGCCAGATCTGTGGATGAACCCGGGACTGTGGACAAACGTGTTCGCTGGCAGCGAGTTCACCAGATAGGCACCAACCCGTCCTTGAGTGCTAGCACTCGCGTGTATAGAGTGCTAGGTGGCAATCGGTCGCCCCCTGGGTCGGCACCCGCGACGACGGCGCAAGGCGTGATCCGAATGCCAAAGCATCTGAGTAAGGCCCGGGGATAGGCCCCGGTCCGCACCTATATCAGTGAAGGGGCTCCATCGTGGCGAGCGTGAACATCAAGCCACTCGAGGACAAGATCCTCGTTCAGGCCAACGAGGCCGAGACCACCACCGCTTCCGGTCTGGTCATCCCCGACACCGCCAAGGAGAAGCCGCAGGAAGGCACCGTCGTCGCAGTTGGCCCCGGCCGCTGGGATGAGGATGGCGAGAAGCGGATTCCCCTGGACGTGTCGGAGGGCGACGTCGTCATCTACAGCAAGTACGGCGGCACCGAGATCAAGTACAACGGCGAGGAGTACCTGATCCTGTCGGCCCGCGACGTGCTGGCTGTCGTCGGTAAGTAAGCGAATCGTGTAGCGCCCCGGACAACTGTGTGCTGTCCGGGGCGTTGCATGTCTTAGCGAAAGACATTCATGAGCAAGCAGATTGAATTCAACGAGACCGCGCGCCGTGCCATGGAGGTCGGCGTCGACAAGCTCGCCGACGCGGTCAAGGTCACCCTCGGGCCGCGCGGTCGCCATGTCGTGCTGGCCAAGTCCTGGGGCGGCCCGACCGTCACCAACGACGGCGTCACCATCGCCCGCGAGATCGACCTCGAGGATCCGTTCGAGAACCTGGGTGCCCAGCTGGTGAAGTCGGTGGCCACCAAGACCAACGACGTCGCCGGCGACGGCACCACCACCGCCACGGTGCTGGCCCAGGCCATCATCAAGGCGGGTCTGCGCAATATCGCCGCCGGGGCCAACCCGATGGCGCTCGGACTGGGTATCGGCAAGGCCGCCGACGCGGTCTCCGAGGCGCTGCTGGCCGCGGCCACCCCGGTCGACGGCAAGACCGCCATCGGCCAGGTCGCCACGGTTTCCTCGCGCGACGAGGAAATCGGCGAGATGGTCGGCGAGGCGATGACCAAGGTGGGCGGCGACGGCGTCGTGTCCGTCGAGGAGTCGTCGACCGTCAACACCGAGCTCGAGATCACCGATGGTGTCGGCTTCGACAAGGGTTACCTGTCGGCGTACTTCGTCACCGACTTCGACCTGCAGGAAGCCGTCCTCGAGGATGCCTACGTCCTGCTGCACCGCGACAAGATCAGCTCGCTGCCGGATCTGCTGCCGCTGTTGGAGAAGGTCGCCGAGTCGGGCAAGCCGCTGCTGATCGTCGCCGAGGACGTCGAGGGCGAGGCGCTGTCGACCCTGGTGGTCAACGCAATTCGCAAGACGCTCAAGGCAGTTGCGGTCAAGGCGCCGTTCTTCGGTGATCGCCGCAAGGCGTTCCTCGACGATCTGGCGGTCGTGACCGGTGGACAGGTCGTGAACCCCGATGTCGGCCTGGTGCTGCGCGAGGTCGGCCTCGAGGTGCTGGGCAGTGCACGGCGCATCGTCGTCAGCAAGGACGACACCGTGATCGTCGACGGCGGCGGTACCAAGGATGCCGTCGACGCCCGCGTCAAGCAGCTCAAGGCCGAGATCGAGAGCACCGATTCCGACTGGGATCGCGAGAAGCTCGAGGAGCGGCTGGCCAAGCTGGCCGGCGGCGTCGCCGTCATCAAGGTCGGTGCGGCCACCGAGACCGCCCTCAAGGAGCGCAAGCATCGCGTCGAGGACGCGGTCGCGTCCGCCAAGGCCGCGGTCGAGGAGGGCATCGTGCCCGGCGGCGGAACCGCCCTGGTGCAGGCCCGCAAGGTGCTCGCCGACCTGAAGGCGTCGCTGTCCGGTGACGAGGCCACCGGTGTCGAGGTGTTCGCCTCGGCGCTGACCTCGCCGCTGTTCTGGATCGCCGCGAACGCCGGCCTCGACGGCGCCGTGGTGGTCGCCAAGGTCACCGACCTTCCTGCCGGTCACGGTCTCAACGCCGCGACGCTCGAGTACGGCGACCTGGTTGCCCAGGGCGTCATCGACCCGGTCAAGGTGACGCGCTCTGCGGTGCTCAACGCCGCGTCGGTGGCCCGCATGATTCTCACCACCGAGACGGCTGTCGTGGAGAAGCCGGCCGAGGAAGAGGATCACGACCACGGGCATCACGGTCACGCCCACTAGGTCATAGCTCTACGGAGACGCCCCCGGTCCTGTTGGGCCGGGGGTGTTTTCGTGCTGGTCGTCCGTATTTGTCAGAGGTCGAACGTAGGCTCGCGCACGCACCACTGCACCGAGGAGGACTGATGAGCTTGACCATGCCGGACGGCGACTGGTTCGCAAACGTTGAATCGCGCGCACACCCCTGGCCGGGGCTGGGCTGGAACACCGTGGGACTCGTTCATGACGACGTCGATGCTGCGGTGGAGTTCTACGCCAAGGCGATCGGCATGGTGCCCATCGCGGTGCTGCCCGACGAGAGCGGCGTGACGTTCTTCGCGCGCATGCGTTACCGCGGCGGCAATATCACCCTGAACAGGCCGGGCTGGGATTCGGACCTGAAACAGACCACCGCCGATTCGCCGCCGCACTTCATCTTCTACCTCTACGTCGATGACGTTCGTGCGACGGTGGCTGCCATGGAAGCGCGCGGCGCAATCTGTACCCAGGCTGCCGCGCAGACTCCCTGGGGTGATCTTCGTGCTCGCGTCCGCGATCCATTCGGATACTTGTGGGACCTCGCGCAGCGCAACGACACCCCTTCGTGATCGACTGACGGAACGCATCCGGGTCCTGTTGGGCCGGTGGTGTTTTGGTCGGTGAACTCGCCGCGCTCCAGTCTCGACACCAACACGTGCACCACGGCGGGAAAACCGCCCGCGCACAGCCCTGGTGCACGTATGAACGCCAACGTGCATGTTTCGATCGCGTCCAGAATCTGACCACCGCGCCGAAGGTGATCCCGTGCCCGGACTCGCCCAGCACCACCCAGCCGGCAAGCCGCCGTCGGTGATCACCAATCGCGGCGGGACCGGCACGGCCCGGCCCGTCAGACGAGCAGGCAACCCCTGGATCCGCATCGCGGCATCGAGGATCGGCGAGTGGACCGTCAACAGATCTCCATGATCGGTGAGTCCGGTGTGATCCTTCGGCCCTCATCACCCGGGACGGTCTAGCCTCGCGGAATGGACCGATTCTTCCAATGGGTCTGGGATCGACACGGGCGGAGATTTCCGTGGGCGATCTTCGTGCTCGTCTACGTCTCGGGAATGTCGGCGTACCTCGCGTTCTCGCTGATCATCGTGGCGTTCGAGTACTCCCATCGTTACGGGATGGCGGTACTGGTCACCGCGGTCGCGTTGCTCGTCCGGGCGTACATATTCGTGCTGCCCTTCTCACGGGAGATGCGACTGGTGCAGCGATGGGCCGCGGGCGACCGGACGGATCCGGCAGCGGTGCTGCGCGCCACCTTCACCCACGCGCGCAAGGCAATTCTCCGTGTCGTCGTGACCGATGCGGTCTGGGCGACCCTGCTCGGCGTTTGGGTCGGGATGATCGCCGGGGCAGACGAATGGCGCCTGGTGCAGTACGGGATTGTCGGTGTGACGTACGGCGCGGCCATTTCCTTCCTCGGTGTGCACGCGTTTGTCGAGGGTGCCTGGCGTCCGGTGCGGGCGGCGGTCGCCGGCGGCACCGCAATCGGCGATGCTCTGCCGCGGTCCCGTCCGACGATTGCCGACTGGTCGAACGCAGCCGTCCTCGGAATCGGGTTCGGCTTCGCCATCGGCGGTGCGTTCACGGCGTCCGTTGTCGATCGGGCCCGTGAGGATCCCGTCGTCGCCGTGGTCATCGCGGCTGTGATCACCCTCGTTTCCGGTCCGCTGACGATCATGACCATCTCACCTCTCCTGCGTCCGGTCCGCGACCTCGCCGAGGCGACCGAGCGCGTTGCCGTCGGCGAGTACGACCGACGGCTCCCCGTGGTCCAGGACGACGATCTGGGTGCGTTGGCGGCGTCGTTCAACCGGATGCAGTCGGGTTTGGCGGAGCGGCAACGACTTCAAGCGGCATTCGGGACCTATGTTGATCCGGCGCTGGCCCAGCGACTGCTGGACCAGGCAGATGACTTCTTCACCGGTGAGCGCCGGGAGGTGACGGTGATGTTCATCGACGTCCGGGATTTCACGCCGTTCGCCGAAGCGCATCCTGCCGAGGATGTGGTGGCCCGGCTCAACGCCCTGTTCGACATTCTGGTGCCGGCCGTGGTCGGAGCCGGCGGTCATGTCAACAAATTCCTCGGGGACGGCGCAATGGCCGTATTCGGCGCCCCGAGCGACCTACCCAATCATGCCGACGCCGCGGTAGGTGCCGCGGTACGGATTCACCGGGCGGTCGCCGCGCGATTCGGTGGGGACCTCCGCATCGGCATCGGGATCAACACCGGCAAGGGCGTCGCCGGCACCATCGGCGGCGGCGGTCATCTCGAGTTCGCGTTGATCGGCGACACCACCAATGTCGCTGCGCGGGTCGAGCAGCTCACCAAGACCACCGGTGATGGAATTCTGCTGACCGAGCCGTGCGTGGACGCCCTCACCGCGCGACCGGCCGGACTCATCGACCGGGGATCCCATGTCCTGAAGGGGAAGTCGGCGCCGATCCGGGTCTTCGGTCTCGACTGGTCCTGATTGGGGCAGACGCCCCATGTGCGCACCGGTTCGCGGCGGAATCCTGATGCCATGAACACGATCACGACTCCCCGTACCGCCGCGACGGCTGTCGCACACGACCCGCACCTGCCACCCGGACCCGACGAGACCGTCACCGGATTCGGTGTCATGGGACTGCCATTCGCCAGTGGCCACTATCTGTCGTTCCGCGACTTCCCGGCCGCGTCGTTCCTGCCCGGCGCGGCGGGCTACCGGTCGGTGTGGCACCGCGACCCCGCCGGCGCGTGGACGTTCTATGCCACCAGCGCCCCGGAGTGCAGCTGCGCGCGTTACTTCAGTTCGGCGACGACCAACGCCGCCGTGGTGTGCCCGATCGACGTGACCTGGACCGACGACTTCACCCTGAGGGTCGACATTCCCGAGATCCTCACGTGGACAATCGAATTGCGTCACACGCCGGCCACCAGGATGTTCACCCGGGTGGGTGCGCGGCTGCCGGAGTCGCTGTGGACCAACCCCGGCGCGCTCGGCGTGCTGGGGTCGCTGGCCGGCCCGGTGCTGGGTGCGGGCAAGGTCCGCATGGTCGGCACGATGCCCAACGGCCAGCGGTTCCGGATCGCGCCCAAACAGCTGTGGGCGGTCGCGTCGGCGCATGCGACGCTGCGAGGCCGGGACCTGGGAGAACCCCGACCGCTGACGGAACAGGCGCGGCTCGGCGGATTCTGGGCACCCCAGCGCGGGCTCGCGGTGGTGGGGCAGGGCCGATTCGAGGCCTTCGACCACACTCGGCACCGGGGTGCGGCACAGTTGATCTGATGGGCACCGGGACAGGTCCAACGCGAGCCGAACTGCTGGCGGCGCTATCGGTGGCGGTGGACCTCGGCCTGGGCCAGCCGGCCGAGCACATGCTGCGGTCGGCGTTGATCGGGACCCGTATCGCTGACCGCCTGGGCCTGGATGCCGGTGAGCGCGGCTGCGTCTACTACACGTCACTGATCATGTGGATCGGTTGCCATGCCGATTCGCACGAGTACGCGCGCTGGTTCGGCGACGACATCGCCGTTCGGCACGACTCGTATCTGGTGGACTGGTCCGGCGTGCCGTACCTGAAATTTCTGCTGTCCAATGTCGCACGCGGAGAATCGCTTTCGCGACGCCTGGTGGTGATGGCCGCGCTGTTCGTCAACGCCCGCGGGCAGTTGTCCCGGTTGATCCATTCGCATTGCACCTCGGCAGCGCTGCTCGCCGAACGGATGGGTCTGGGCGCCGATATTCAGCATGCGATCGGGTTCACCTTCGAACGGTACGACGGCGGCGGGCTGCCCGCCGGCGCTGCGGGCGACGCCATTCCGGTTGCGGTCCGCATCGCCCAGCTGGCCGACATGGTCGAGGTGCATCACCGCGCGCTGGGCGTGCAGGGCGCGATCGCGATGGTGCGGTCGCGGCGCGGCGGACAGTTCGACCCGCGTATCGCGGACGCCTTCATCGATGACGCCGACCGGATCCTGGCCGGGCCCGCGGTGGGCGATATCTGGAATGTGGCGCTGCGGGAGGCGCCCGACCGCACCCACGGTCTCGACGACGACGCGCTGGATTCGCTGTTGGAGGCACTCGGCGACTTCGTCGATCTGAAATGTCCTTTCACACTGGGACATTCGCGTGCCGTGGCCGATCTGGCGGCGGGTGCGGCAACGGTCGCCGGACTGGACGCCCCGACGGTCAGGATGATCCGCCGCGCGGGCCATGTCCACGACCTGGGCCGGATCGGCGTCTCGAACCAGGTGTGGTCCAAGGCGTCGGCGCTGAGCGCGGGTGAGTTCGAACGTGTCCGCCTGCACCCGTACCTGACCGTGCGGATCCTCAGTCAGGTGAGCGGACTGCAGGAGGTCGCGGCGCTGGCCGGGAACCACCATGAATGCGTCAACGGCACCGGCTATCCGCGTGGACTGACCGGGCCGACGCTCGGGCTGCCGGACCGGATCCTGGCCGCCGCCGTCGGGTACCAGTCGGCTCGGGAGCCCCGGCCGTACCGCGCGCCGATGTCGGCCGGTGACGCCCAGCGCCGACTCCGTGCCAGGGCCGACGCCGGCGAACTGGACGGGACCGCGGCCGAGGCGGTTCTGGTGGCCGCCGGTCATCGGGATTTCCGTCCGCATCCGCGGCCGGACCGGTTGACGCCGCGTGAGGTCGAGGTCCTGCGCCTGGTGGCCACCGGGGCGTCGAACAAGGAGATTGCGGCCGCCCTGGTGATCAGTGAGAAGACCGCCCGCAACCACGTCGAACGGACCTACGCCAAGATCGGCGTCTCCAACCGGATCGGCGCGAGCCTGTACGCACTGCAGAACGGTTTGACCGCTCCCTGATTGAGGCAGTCGCCCCATGTGCCGGCCCGGCTCGGCGAGGACCATTGCGCACATGACAACGACAATTCGGGCCGGCGCCACCACCCGCTGGATGGTGATCGCGTACGGCGTCCTGTGCTATCTGGCGTTCCTCGCCTCGTTCGGCTATGCCGTGCTGTTCGTGATCGGCATCCTCGTTCCGCGCACCGTCGACCGGGGTGTCGCCGCGCCACCGGCCACGGCGATCGCGGTCAACGTCGCGCTGCTCGGAGTATTCGCCGCCCAGCACACCATCATGGCCAGGCCGGCCTTCAAACGATGGTGGACGAGGATCGTGCCGCCGGCCGTCGAGCGCAGCACGTTCGTCCTCGCCGCCAGTGCGGCGCTGGGCCTGCTGTGCTGGCAGTGGCGCACCATCGACGAGACGGTATGGGACATCGGACAGCCGATCGCCCGTGCGGCGGTGTGGACGGTCGCGGCCGTCGGCTGGCTGACCGTGCTCGCCACCACCTTCATGATCAACCACTTCGAATTGTTCGGCCTGCAGCAGGTTTTCACGCACTGGCAGGGCCGGCGGTTCACCGGGACCGGATTCCGCACGCCGCTGCTGTACCGGCTGGTCCGGCATCCGATGATGCTGGGCTTCCTGCTCGCGTTCTGGGCCGCGCCGACGATGACTGCGGGTCACCTCCTGTTCGCAGCGGCGACGACCGGCTACATCCTGGCCGCGATCCGGATCGAGGAGCGCGATCTGTCCGAGTCGCTGGGTG
>JAKIXW010000132.1 GCA_022708865.1 Acidobacteriota bacterium | reverse complement strand
GTGACGTAGGCTTGACCGGTACTCGTGTGCACATGTTCGCGGGCACGAAAGAACCAACAATCTGTCCCTACGATTAAACCTGTCCGGAGCAACCCAACAATATGTCAAGTCCCTCCGTCACCTCGCCACAAGTAGCCGTCAACGACATCGGCTCGGCCGAGGACTTTCTCGCCGCAATCGACAAGACCATCAAATACTTCAACGATGGCGACATCGTCGAAGGGACCATCGTCAAGGTTGACCGTGACGAAGTCCTGCTCGACATCGGTTACAAAACCGAAGGTGTCATCCCTTCCCGTGAGCTGTCCATCAAGCACGACGTCGACCCCAATGAGGTTGTGTCCGTCGGCGACGAGGTCGAAGCTCTGGTCCTCACCAAGGAGGACAAGGAAGGCCGCCTGATCCTGTCCAAGAAGCGCGCTCAGTACGAGCGTGCCTGGGGCACCATCGAAGAGCTCAAGGAGAAGGACGAGGCCGTCAAGGGCACCGTCATCGAGGTCGTCAAGGGCGGCCTGATCCTCGACATCGGCCTGCGCGGCTTCCTCCCTGCCTCGCTCGTCGAGCTGCGCCGTGTGCGCGACCTCGCCCCGTACGTGGGTCGCACGCTCGAGGCCAAGATCATCGAGCTCGACAAGAACCGCAACAACGTGGTGCTCTCGCGCCGCGCCTGGCTGGAGCAGACCCAGTCCGAGGTGCGCAGCGAGTTCCTCAACCAGCTCACCAAGGGCGCCATCCGCAAGGGTGTCGTCAGCTCGATCGTCAACTTCGGCGCGTTCGTCGATCTCGGCGGCGTCGACGGTCTGGTGCACGTCTCCGAGCTGTCCTGGAAGCACATCGATCACCCGTCCGAGGTTGTTCAGGTGGGCGACGAGGTCACCGTCGAGGTCCTCGACGTCGACATGGACCGCGAGCGGGTTTCGTTGTCGCTCAAGGCGACTCAGGAAGATCCGTGGCGGCACTTCGCCCGCACGCACGCCATTGGGCAGATCGTTCCGGGCAAGGTCACCAAGCTGGTTCCGTTCGGCGCGTTCGTCCGCGTCGAGGAGGGCATCGAGGGCCTGGTGCACATCTCCGAGCTGGCCGAGCGCCACGTCGAGGTGCCGGATCAGGTCGTGGCCGTCGGCGACGACGCGATGGTCAAGGTCATCGACATCGACCTGGAGCGTCGCCGGATCTCGCTGAGCCTCAAGCAGGCCAACGAGGACTACACCGAAGAGTTCGACCCGTCGAAGTACGGCATGGCCGACAGCTACGACGACGCGGGTAACTACATCTTCCCCGAGGGCTTCGATGCCGAGACCAACGAATGGCTCGAGGGCTTCGACAAGCAGCGTTCCGAGTGGGAGGCCCGCTACGCCGAGGCCGAGCGCCGGCACAAGATGCACACGGCGCAGATGGAGAAGTTCGCCGCTGCCGAGGCCGAAGAAGCGGCCAGGCCGACGTCGTCCTCCTCGTCGTCCAACGGTGCCTCGCGCGAAGAGGCCGGCGGTTCGCTGGCCAGCGACGCTCAGCTGGCGGCGCTGCGCGAGAAGCTCGCCGGCAACGCCTGACCCTGACGCAGTACACGACGAACTCCCCGGCCCCGCAAGGAGCCGGGGAGTTCGTCGTTCTGCGGCCCTGACAGACTGGCACCCATGCTGCGAATCGGATTGAGCGGGGGAATCGGCGCCGGAAAGTCAACGGTGTCCACCACATTCGCCGATTGTGGTGGCGTCATCGTCGACGGTGATGTGATCGCCCGGGAGGTCGTCGAACCTGGCACCGAAGGTCTGGCGAAACTGGTCGACGCCTTCGGGCACGACATCCTGCATCCCGACGGTGCACTCGATCGACCCGCGCTGGCGGCCATCGCGTTCAGTGACGACGAGAAGCGGGCGACCCTCAACGGCATCGTGCATCCACTGGTTGCGCACCGCCGGTCGGAACTGATCGCGGCTGCCGCGGACGACGCCGTCATCGTGGAGGATATTCCGCTGCTGGTGGAGTCCCAGATGGCGCCGATGTTCCCGTTGGTCATCATGGTGCACGCCGATGAAGAGGTACGTGTCCATCGGTTGATCGAGTACCGAGGCTTCAGTGCGGCGGACGCCCGGGCCCGGATCGCTGCCCAGGCCACCGAGGAACAGCGCCGCCTGGTCGCCGACGTGTGGCTGGAGAATTCCGGCAGCGCGGGGGATCTCGTCGCGCAGGCCCGCGATCTCTGGCACCAGCGGATCGTCCCGTTCGCGCACAACATTCACGCGCGCCAGCCTGCGCGTCGTGCACCCGAGTTGGTGCCCTCCGACCCGGATTGGCCCGAACAGGCCCGACGCATCGCCGCGCGCCTGAACACGGCGTGCGGACACCGCGCCCTGCGGATCGATCACATCGGATCCACCGCGGTGTCGGGTCTGGACGCCAAGGACGTCATCGATATCCAGGTGACCGTGGATTCCCTCGCCACCGCCGATGAACTCGCCGAGGCGCTGCTGACCGCGGGGTATCCGCGCGTCGAGCGCATCACCGCGGATGTCCCGAAGCCCGATGGTCGCAGCACCGTCGCCGCGTTCGATCACACCGACGACAACCAGTTGTGGCACAAGCGATTTCATGCCTCGGCCGATCCCGGCCGACCGACAAACATCCATCTGCGGGTGGCAGGGTGGCCCAATCAGCAGTTCGCGCTGCTGTTCACCGACTGGCTCATCGCGAATCCCGGGGTGCGCGCGGACTATCTGGCCGCCAAGCGCAACGCCGCGGCGGCGCATTCCGATGTCGGGGGCTACGCCGAGGCCAAGGAACCCTGGTTCCTCGACGGGTACCGGCGGGCGTGGGCGTGGGCGGACAGCACGGGCTGGACGCCGGGACCCTGACGGCGGGCAGGCGCCGAATGCGGATACTTTTCGATACTGAACGTATGTCCACCCTGACGTGACAACGATCAAGGTCACCAAGACCCTGCGGGATCGGATCACCGCAGGTGCAGCTCGGCGGGATCAAACTGTGCAAAGACTTATCGAGAGCGTGTTGGACACGTACGACCGGGAGCGCCGCTCGGCCGCTGTTTCCGCCGCGATGAAGACCGCGAGCGCCGATGAGCTTCGTCAGTGGCGGGATGACACCGACAGTTGGGCCACGATCGATAACGAAACCGAGGGCGCCCGGTGATGTTTCCTCTCTGACTGACGATGTCGGGCCTGGAGCGGGACAGCGTTTGAGCGCTGTGGCTGGTGGACGGCTGCGGTAGCGGTCAGCTGATCAGCTCGAGAATGTCCTCGGAGGTCAACGCCGAACCGAACACGTCGCCGTCATCGATCACCGAGGCGAACAGCGCGGCCTTGCGCGCATTCAGCGCCACCACCTTGTCTTCGATGGTGTCGCGCGCAATGAGCCGGTACACCATCACGTTTCGGGTCTGTCCGATCCGGTGTGTGCGGTCCACGGCTTGTGCCTCGACGGCCGGGTTCCACCACGGGTCCAGCAGGAAGCAGTAGTCGGCCTCCGTCAGGTTCAACCCGAATCCGCCGGCCTTGAGGCTGATGAGGAATGCCGGTGCGTTCCCGTCCTTGAATTTCGCGATTGCCTTGGCGCGGTCGCGGGTTCGCCCGTCGAGGTAGCAGTACTCGATGCCCTCGGCGTCGAGTACGTCGCGTACCTGGCTCAGGAACCGGGTGAACTGACTGAAGACCAAGGCACGGTGACCGCCGCGGATCACGTCCACCATGTGCTCGATCAACACCTCGATCTTGGCGCTGGGGATACCGGCGGCTGCCGGGTCGACCAGTCCCGGGTGCAGCGCGAGCTGTCGCAGCACCGTCAGCGACTTCAGAATGGTGAACCGATTGCGCTGCATATCGTCGAGCAGGCCGAGCACCTTCTGCCGTTCCCGCTGTAGCCGTTTGTCGTAGGCCTTGCGATGCCGCGGCGCGAGTTCGACCTCCACGATCTGATCCTGCTTGGCCGGCAGGTCGGCGGCGACCAGATTCTTGGTGCGGCGCAACACCAGTGGCTTGATCCGTCGCCGCAGCAGGCCCAATCGGTCGACATCGCGGGACTTCTCGATCAGTTTGGCGAAGTAGTCGCTGAACGCCGTCGGGTTCGGGAACAGACCAGGTGCGGTGATGGACAGCAACGACCACAACTCCATCAGGTTGTTCTCCATAGGCGTGCCGGTGATCGCCAGTTTGATCGGCGCGGCCAGTTTGCGGGCGGACCGGTAGGTGGTGGTCTGCCGGTTCTTCACGTACTGGGCCTCGTCCAGGATCAGCCCGGCCCACTGCTGCGCATCGTGTTCGTCGAAGTCGAGCCGGAACAGGGTATAGGAGGTGATAACGACGTCCGCACCGGAGACCCGCTCGCCGAAGCCGGTACCGGACCGGGCCACGGTCTCCGCCAGCACGACGGCGTTCAGGTGCGGCGCGAACCGCGCGATCTCCGAGGCCCAGTTGGACATGACGCTGGCCGGCGCAACGACCAGGAATGGTGGTGCCTGCGGATTGTCTTGGCGGGCGTGGCAAATCAGTGCGATGGTCTGCACCGTCTTGCCCAGACCCATATCGTCGGCGAGGATCCCGCCCAGGCCGTGCGCATACAGCGTTGCCAGCCAGGAGAATCCGTCCCGCTGGTACGGGCGCAACTCGGCCTGCAGCGTGGTCGGGACGGGGACCGGTGCGAGCGTGTCGATCGCCCGGAGACCCTCGACCTGGCGCTTCCAGTCGCGGGCCTGGCGCACCACGACGCCCAGTTCGGCGAGCTCATCGAACAGGCCGGCCTGGAAACGGGTGATCCGCGGAGTGCCCTCGCCGTCGACGTCGGTCAGTGCGCGGGCCTCCAAGATGAGATCGCGGAGCCTGACCAGTTCGGGCTTGTCCAGTGAGAAGTAGGCACCGTCGGGCAGCAGCAGGTGCTCCTGGCCCGAAGCCAAGGCGGTGAACACGGCGGTGAAGGGGATCTTGCGGCCCTCAACCGTGATACTGACGCCGAGATCGAACCAATCGGTCTGGCCCTTCACCGAGTTCGTGCTGACCCCGATGGTCAGTGACTCGCCGGCCTCGCGGTAGTCGACGGGGTCACCGGAGACCTCGACGATGACGTCCGGCAGATCGGTCAGCAGGGGCGCCAGTTCGGTGGCGAACCGCATGGTGTCCAGCCCGGTCAGGCTCACGTGGGCCGCCAGTGTGCCGTCGGGGCGGCGAATCCCGAAGCGCTCCAAGGGTGCATCAACGCCGGAGGCAAGTCGATGTTCGGCGTCGAGGTCGCGGTAGCCGTCGGCGTCGAAGCTGTCGGCGGGACAGCGCGTCTCGGCGTCGCCGATTCGGTAGGACCAGTGACAACTCAGATCCAGGCCGTGCGCGTCGAGGTAGTGCGCGTGCAGGACGAGTGCCGGGCCTTCGATCTCCGGGAAGGTGAACGAGCCATCCGAAGATGTCACCGCGCAGATGCTCTGCAGTCGCGGGTAGTACTCGGCGGCGAAGGTAGCTGCTTCACCGGCCGGGACTTCGAGCGAACCTTCTTGAAGAACCATGGCCTGCAACGCTTCCGGTGCACCGGCCGGCAGCCGGGCAAGCCGCAGTCCACCATCGATGTAGGCGACACCGTGGCCCGACGAGCCGATGAAGCCGGCGGCGCTGCGCCGTACACCATCGACTTCGAGCACCGGCTCGACGGCGAGGTCGCTATGGTCGGTGGCCGTGACGTCCAGGCGGATGGTGGCCGTGCCGGGTGCCGGCAGGTCGTGATCGGAGTGCGCCTGCACCAGCCTGACCCCGGCCCGCCGGAGTTCGTCGAGTAGCGGCCACAGGTGGGGTGATTGGAAGCCGGATAGTGAAATCGACTTGACCGCGCCGTAGGAGTAACCGGAGTATCCCGATGATCCGGAGGCCCGGTGCAGTGAGTAGAGCGCGCGCAGCACATCCACCTGTCGCTGGTCGTAACCGTAGTAGTGCAACGAGTCCAGATTGTTCCAGCTGAGGTCTCCGGCCACCCACCCGCCGCGGGCGCCCGGTCGAACAAGGCGGGCATCGACGGCAAATGCCGCGTTCGGCGGTGAGCTGAGCTGGATCGCCAGGGGCGTCGAGGTGGCCAATCCGCCGGTGGACCGGGGGAGCAGTGCACCCAGAGCGCGTTGCCAGCCTGCCGGCTGGGGCGGTCCGGCTGCCTCGGTGGCGATGATGAGCATGGCCGCGACGTGCTTGCAGTCGACCTGCATGGGGCACGTGCAGCGGCCGCCGCCGAGGCGCCAGAGGTCGTCGCGCCATTGGGTGAGGCGAACGACGGCGGTGTAGCTGCGACTGCGGCTGCCGTGAACGCTGCCGTGCAGCGTCCCGGACTCCGGGTCCCAGACGCACCGCAGCACACGCCCTTCGGCGGCGTACTCCCGGCCGCGCCGGAAGGTGTCACGGCCGAGCAGCGTCTCGGCTTCGGCAATCCCAATGATGGGAGGGGTCGAGCCAGGAGCGATGAGCGGCATGCGGCCACGGTAGGTGGTGGCTCCGACATCGTGACCATGCCGCGCCGCCGGACGTCCGGAAGTGGTGCCGGTGATGTGGATGGGTCTGTTGAGAGTGCGGTATCGGGTGCCCGCGGTTCCGGTGTCAATGGTCAGGACGTTCCGCCCTCGTCCCACTGCGCGACGAACTTGCCGCGATCCGTCGTCGTTGTGCGACAGTCCCGGTCATTGACGACCGATCTGCGGAGGAAATCCTGAGCTACGACGACCGTGGACCTTTGGCTGCACCGAGCCTCGGTCGATCTTGTCGCAGTCGACGCCGACCAGGCGGAGGCGGCACGGGTGGCGTACCGGCGGTATGGACAGGGTCGTCATCGCGCCGGGCTGAACTACGGAGATTGCTTCTCCTACGCCCTCGCCAAGGTCAGTGGACAGCCCCTGTTGTTCAGGGGCGATGACTTTGGTCAGACGGATATCGTTGCCGCCCAATAGTATCCGCGTAGCCGGGACTGATCAGGTGTTCGGAGGTTGCGCTGCCGGTGCCGGGGCGGCCGGAGCGGCGGGGTCCTCGGGCGTCGCAACCGCGGCGGGCTTGATCAACGGTGCGCCGCAGAACAACTTCCCGTAGTCGGGGTCGTCGTCGGCGTGGGTCAGCCGTGGCCGGATGAACTGGTCGGCCTGTGCCACCACGGTGTCGTCGACCAGGATCTCGCAGTGCAGGTTGGCGCCGTAGGGCCATTGGATCGACACCTGCATGCCGGCCAGGTTCGCATCCGACAGCACTGACTGGGCCTCGAAGACCCGGCCGGGCAACATCGTCGGATCGGCGCTCTGCACCTGGGTGTCGTTGACCTTGTAGGTGATCAGCGCCCCGCGCGCGACGCCGTCGATCCGCGCCCGGTAGGTGATGTTGTGCAGCGGCTGATCGGCGGCAACCGGAGTGGCTCCGGCACCGTCCGTCGGCGGGGCCGGCTGGGGTGCGGGATCGGCCCATGCCGTGCCGGCGCACACCGGCGCGCAGGCGACAGCCAGCGCCGCGGCGGCGGCGCGGACAGCGGGATTCACGTTCGCAGACACTACGCCGTTATCGCCAGGACAGGTCCATGCCGTTACCGCCCAGCCAGGCGGGTAGGTCGTGGCCGTGGGCGGCCAGCCCGTCGACCGCGCGTACTGCGGTGTCGATGGCCCGCTCGGCGGTCTCCGGGGTGATCAGGCCGACGTGCAGGGCATCGAGGAGTTCGTCGACGTCGAGCAGATCAGTCCGGTCCCCGGCATGGACGACCAGGTCGAGGTAGTGGTCCTCGGTCTGCCAGATGTCGCCGTCGGTCCGGATGTCGCAGACGTCGAGGTAGAAGTCCTGCTCGCGTTCGTGGCCCGGATTCCAGTGGAAGATGCTGACCCGTAGGCCCAGTTCGGGCAACAGCCAGGACTCGAGGTAATGAAACTGCACCCGGCCCGGGGTGGGCCGGGCCATGTACAGGCCCCACGGCTGCAGGGCGTAGTCGTCCACCGTCCGGACGATGCCCTTGGGGTCGGTGTTGGTCCGGGCGGCCAGGTCGAAGGTCTCGCGCTTGGGTGGGTGGATGCCGACCAGTCTAGGAGTGTTGAGTCGTGAGGGTGGGTACCCTCGAGACACTTTGCGTTTGACAGGGGGTGAACCGGTTCATGGCGTCGGTGCATGACGTGATCGAGGCGCTACGGCGGGAGCCGACGAACTCCGAGCGGGGCACCGCGTTCGAACGGCTGATGGTCCGGTATTTCGAGCTGGACCCGATGCTGGCCCAGCAGTACGACGCGGTGTGGCGGTGGATCGACTGGCCGGGCCGCGACGGCAAAACCGACACCGGGATCGACCTGGTGGCCCGGGACCGCGACACCGGCGCATACACCGCGATTCAGTGCAAGTTCTACGAGCCCACCCACACCCTGGCCAAAGCGGACATCGACTCGTTCTTCACCGCGTCGGGCAAAAAGCCGTTCACCAACCGGGTCATCATCTCCACCACCGACCGGTGGGGCAAGAACGCCGAGGACGCCCTGGCCGATCAGAGCATTGCGGTGCAGCGCATCGGGATGGCCGAGATCGCCGAGTCGCCCATCGACTGGGACATCGCCTGGCCGGACGGGCAGCTGCGGATCGAGCTGGTGCCGGCCCGCCGCCACGCCGCCCGCCCGCACCAGGATCAGGCGGTCGAGGCGGTGTTCCGCGGATTCGGCGTCGGCAACGACCGTGGCAAGCTGGTCATGGCGTGCGGCACCGGCAAGACGTTCACCGCGCTGAAGATCGCCGAACGCACCGCCGCCGAGCACGGCGGCCGCGCCCGGATCCTGTTCCTGGTTCCGTCGATTTCGCTGCTGAGCCAGACGCTGCGGGAGTGGACCGCGCAGACGGGGCTGGATCTGCGGGCGTTCGCGGTGTGCTCGGACACCAAGGTGTCCCGCGCCGCCGAGGACGTCTCGGTGCACGATGTGCCGATCCCGGTGACCACCGACCCGGCGGCGCTGTGCCACGAGATGGCGCACCGGCGCCGCGCCCAGGGTTTGACGGTGGTGTTCGCCACCTATCAGTCGCTGCCGACGGTCGCCGACGCGCAGCGCCTCGGGGTCGACGAGTTCGACCTGGTGATCTGCGACGAGGCGCACCGCAGCACCGGGGTCACGCTGGCCGGTGAGGACGAGTCGAACTTCGTGCGGGTGCACGACGGCGGCTACCTGCGGGCCGCGCGGCGGCTGTACATGACGGCCACCCCAAGGATTTTCACCGACGCGGTCAAGGACAAGGCCGACGAGCATTCCGCCGAGCTGGTGTCGATGGATGACGAGGCCACTTTCGGCCCGGAGTTTCACCGGCTGTCGTTCGGCGACGCGGTGGAACGCGGCCTGCTCACCGACTACAAGGTGCTGGTGCTCACCGTCGACCAGTCGGTGATCGCGCCGCGGCTGCAGCGCGAGCTGGCCGGGGTGGCCGGTGAGCTGCAGCTCGACGACGCCTCCAAGATCGTCGGCTGCTGGAACGGTCTGGCCAAGCGGGCCGGAACCGGCCCGGACGGAACGGGTTTCGCACCCGGCGAGGCGCCGATGCGACGCGCGGTGGCGTTCGCCCGCGACATCAAGAGTTCCAAGCAGCTCGCGCAGATGTTCCCGGCCGTCGTCGACGCCTACGCCACCCTGCTCGACGAGCTGGAGAACGACGGGCTGGCCGTCGACCCGACCAACCGCGGGCTGACCTGTTCGGTGCGCCACGTGGACGGCACCTTCAACGCGCTGGCCCGCAACCACGAGCTGGCCTGGCTCAAAGGTGTTGTCGCCGAGGACGAATGCCGCATCCTGTCCAACGCCCGGTGCCTGTCCGAAGGGGTCAACGTGCCCGCGCTGGACGCGGTGCTGTTTCTGCAGCCGCGCAATTCGATTGTCGACGTGGTGCAGTCGGTGGGCCGGGTGATGCGCCGCGCCCCGGGCAAGGACTATGGCTATGTGATCCTGCCGGTGGCCGTGCCGGAGGGGGTGGAGCCGTCGGTCGCGCTGGGCGACAACAAGCGCTTCAAGGTGGTCTGGCAGGTGCTCAACGCGCTGCGCTCCCACGACGAGCGTTTCGACGCCGAGGTCAACGCCCTCGCGCTGAACGCCGACGCCGCCAAAACCGGTAAGGGCAGCGGCAAGCTGCTCGGCGCGCATGTCGGCCCCACCGCCGACGATCCGGTGAGCAGCCCCGACCCCGGCGCCGCCGCCCAGATGGCGTTGTTCTCGCTGTCGGAATGGCAGGAGGCCATCTACGCGCGCATCGTCGACAAGGTCGGCACCCGCACCTATTGGGAGCAGTGGGCGGCCGACGTCGCCGACATCGCCGCGGCGCTGACCACCCGCATCACCGCCGTGCTGGCCGCCGCCGACCCGGCGGTGACGGGGGCGTTCG
>JAKIXW010000131.1:10137-10396 GCA_022708865.1 Acidobacteriota bacterium | reverse complement strand
TCTCGGGCGGCCTGACGGCGGCCTTCGCCGAGGGGCTCTCCGGCGGTTCCGGCATCTCCCGGGACGCCCTGGTCACGTACTGCACCGACACCACCCTGGCAATCCTGTCTCTCGCTTGACACCCGTCAGAGGGCGACACGCTCTACGAAATCCTGGACGGATTGCAGCGCGGCGGCGTGCTGCCGAAGGACACCAGCCCGGTGTTCCATGCGCTGTTCGCGGCCACGAAGTTCCCTGCCGCCGTGCACAACACGTGGCG
>JAKIXW010000131.1:0-10040 GCA_022708865.1 Acidobacteriota bacterium | reverse complement strand
GTCACCGCCGGTCAGTTGGCGGTGCATGGCCCAGGCGGTCCGGCGACCGAGGATCTTGGCCTGTTCCGCGATAGGACCCCGGTACATGGTGTCCACGGTATCGATCCACAGCGTCAGCCAACGGATGAAGTGCCGGTACGTCAGCGGGTGTTCGGCATGGACGTGTTGGTGCGGTGCCAGCGCGCTACCCCGATAGAGCTTGGCGCGGAAAAGCATCGTCTCCCAGAAATCACACATCACCGGTAGGTGGGACTCCAGGCCCTTCTCCCGAATGTCGCTGAACGCATCGGTCAGCAGGTCGTCCACCAGGGCCCGGCCGTAGAAGGCGGTCAGCAGCGCGTACACATCGTCGCGGTCGGCCAGATCACGCGTCGGAATCTCGGCCCGCGTCAGCGTCGTATCCATGGACTTGCTCCCTTCATCCCGCGGGCGGCAGGACGCCGCCGACGATACGGCCGATCATGGTGCGCGGGAACTACGCGGCGTAGGTGGTGGTGCGCTGCCGGGCCGGCCGGCCGATGCCCTCGGCGATGGCGACGAGTTCCTCGGCGGTCTTGGCCGACCCGTTCTCGGACCCGGCCATCCGCGAGATGGTCTCCTCCATCAATGTCCCGCCCAGGTCGTTCGCGCCGCCGCGCAGCATCACCTGGGTGCGCTCGACGCCGAGCTTGACCCAACTCGTCTGGATCTGGGGGATCCTGCCGTGCAGCATGATCCGGGCCAGGGCGTGCACGGCCCGATTGTCGCGGTGCGTGGGCCCGGGCCGGGACGCGCCCGCCAGATACAGCGGCGAGGACTGGTGCACGAACGGCAGCGGTACGAATTCCGTGAAACCGCCGGTGCGGTCCTGGATCTCGCGCAGCACGTTCAGATGGCCGACCCAGTGCCGGGGCGTGTCCACGTGGCCGTACATCATGGTCGAGCTCGACCGCAGGCCCACCTCATGGGCGGTGCTGACCACCTCGATCCACATCGACGTAGGCAGCTTGCCCTTGGTCAGCACCCAGCGCACCTCGTCGTCGAGAATTTCCGCAGCGGTACCGGGGATGGTGTCCAGGCCGGCCTCGCGCAGCGCGGTCAGCCACTCCCGGATGGACGTGCCGGCCCGGGTGACCCCATTGGCGATCTCCATCGGCGAGAACGCGTGCACGTGCATCGCCGGCACCCGGGCCTTGACCGCGCGAACCAGATCGGCGTACCCGGTGACCGGAAGTTCTGGGTCGATGCCGCCCTGCATGCAGACCTCGGTGGCGCCGGCGACATGCGCCTCCCAGGCCCGGTCGGCGACCTCGTCGGTGGACAGCGAGTACGCGTCGGCGTCACCCTTACGCTGGGCGAACGCGCAGAACCGGCAGCCGGTGTAGCAGATGTTGGTGAAGTTGATGTTGCGGTTGACCACGAAGGTCACATCGTCGCCCACGGCGTCACGGCGTAACGAATCTGCCAGTGCGGCAACGGCTTCCAACGCAGGTCCGTCCGCGGTTGCCAACGCCAGATAGTCGTCGTCGCTGCAGCCCGCCGGGTCGCGTTCGGCGTTGCGCAGTGCCGCCAGCACGTCGGTGTCGACCCGCTCGGGTGCGCGCGCGGCCAGTGCGTGCACGGTCTCCCGGATGGACTCCCAGTCGCCGAACGCGCTGTCGAGGTCACTACGCGTCTCGCTGAACCGCCCGTCACTGTCGATCGCGGTGTGCAGATCGACGCGACCCAGCGACTCGGCGGCCTCGTCGGGTTCCTGCCAGGGCAGCCCGGCCGGGTTGACGTCCCGCGCCCAGCCGGTGTCCGGATCGGCCAGCGCATCGACATGGGCCCGCACCCGCGGGTCGATCCACGCCGCCCCGGCCTGCACGTACGACGGCTGCGCCGTCAACCGCTGCACCAGGTCATAACCCGCCTCGGCGGTGACGTCGGCAAGGTCATCGAGCGCCGGCCAGGGGCGCTCGGGATTGACATGATCCGGGGTCAACGGTGACACGCCACCCCAGTCGTCGACACCCGCACCGATGAGGGCCAGGCATTCGGCGCGCGACACCAGGTTCGGCGGCGCCTGCACCCGCATGCCGGGACCGAGCACCAGCCGGGTGACCGCGATGGTGGCCACGAAGTCGTCGATCCCGGCGTCCGGGACCGCCGCCATGGCGGTGTGATCCTTGGCCCGGAAGTTCTGCACGATGACTTCCTGGATATGACCGAATTCCTTGTGCGACTTGCGTATCGCGTGAATGGTCTCGGCCCGCTCGGTCAACGTCTCACCGATCCCGACCAGCAGGCCGGTGGTGAACGGGACCGAGAGCCGGCCCGCGTCGGTCAGCGTGCGCAGCCGGACCCGCGGATCCTTGTCGGGGCTGCCGTAGTGCGCCTGACCGCGCGTCTCGAACAGTCGCGTCGACGTGGTCTCCAGCATCATGCCCATCGACGGCGCCACCGGCTTGAGCCGGGACAGCTCCGACCAGCTCATCACGCCGGGGTTGAGGTGCGGCAGCAGGCCGGTCTCCTCGAGCACCCGGATCGACATGGCACGCACATAGTCCAGCGTCGACTCGTAGCCGCGCTCGTCGAGCCACTGACGGGCCTCGGGCCAGCGCGCCTCCGGCCGGTCCCCGAGGGTGAACAGCGCCTCCTTGCAGCCCAGTTCGGCGCCGCGCCGGGCGATGTCGAGGATCTCGTCGGGCTCGAGGTACATACCGCGGCCCTCGGCGCGCAACCGTCCCGGCACCGTGACGAACGTGCAGTAGTGACACGTGTCCCGACATAGGTGCGTCACCGGGATGAAGACCTTGCGCGAGTAGCTGATCGGCAGGCCGCCGTTCGGCCCGCGCCGGCCCGCCGACTCCAGCCCGGCATCACGCACCCGGGCCGCGCTGGCGCACAGCTGTGCCAGATCGTCGCCGCGGGCCGTCAGCGCCAGCGCCGCCTCGTCGACGTTGAGGACCACCCCGTCCCGCGCCCGGCGAAGCACCCGGCGCATGGCGGCCGGAGCAGGGGTGTGCGCCGCGGCGGGCATGACCGGACTGGGCAGATCGGACTGTCGCTGCGGGTTCAGAGCCACTCCCCGGTAACCCCCGCGAACACGTTATTCATCCGAACCCGTCCCGAAATCGTCGAAATCTGGTTGTCGTTACCCTAGCCGGGCTCGCAATCTGGTGAACATCCCCGGGGCTGCCGGTGGAAATCCTGTGGAACTGCTGTCCAAGCGGTACGTTGTTCCTTAGTCGGGGCGGGGCTGCGGGAGGCGGGTCGTGGGCATCTCAATTCGTACGATGCTGACCACAGGAGTGTGCGGGGTGACCGCCGGCGCGATCGTCCTGGCCCCGTCCGCCGCGCAACCCCGAGCGTCGTTCGCCCCGGCGTTCAGCTACACCGCCTACGCATTGGGTTCCGCCGACACCCACACCACCATCACGCCCGAGTCGATGCGCGACGCCGTCGACTTCATCGAATCGATCGGGCCTGCGGCCACCGGCGGATCGCCGACCCCCACCAGGCCGGCCATCACCGGATTCACCGCCCCGCCGACCGCCGCCGTCGACAGTGCCGGTCAGGTGGAAGTGCAGAACGCCGCCTCCGACGTCATCGACTCCGTCTACTCGTTCACCCGGTACTGGGCGAACTACGTCGCGCTCGATCTCGGGCCGTGGCTGATCAACTGGGTCCCGTTCGGCTACCTGGTGTCCGATCAGATCAACATCTGGTACAACGCGTTCGTCCTGCCAGTCGTCGACAGCTTCGTCTACAAGTTCCTGGACCCGGTCGTCAACGACCCGCTGAACCTCGGCGTCTGGTGGAATGGCGCCGTCGCCATCGCCGACGCCGCGCTCAAGGGCGTGGGCGCGGGCATCGCCGGTGAGATCAACTACGTGTTCTCGCTCGGCTGGCTGCCCTTCCCGCTGCCACCGCTGCCGGGATTGGCGCCACCGGCCAACGCCACCGACCCGGCGCTGCGGATGTCCCTGGCGGCAGCGTCGGGCGACGTGACCAGCAAGCCCTCGACCGATAGCACACCCGCGCCGCCGGCCCCGTCGGCCAGCACGCCCGAACTGACCGATCCCGCCCCGGCCGACCCGCCCACCGAGGCGCCCGGAGCGGGATCGACGGACGGCACCCCCGATGCCACCCCCACCGCCACGTCCACACCCGAGACCACCGCACCGACGCCCGACAACTCCGGCCCCACGACACCGACGCCCACACCCACGCCGAGCACCGACGCGACGGACGATCCGAGCACGCCGGACGACGGCGGCACCGTCACCGAAAATCCGGGCACCGAGGATCCGTCCCTGAGAACCGACCCGGGGACCGACACCGACACGGGCGCCGACGACGGCGGAAGCACCGGGGAAACCCCCTCCGACGGCGGCTCGACCCAGACCCCCGGGACCGAAACCCCGCACAGCGCCGACCCGGGAACCACCGGGGGCAGTTCCGACGCCGGAGCCGGGAGTGCCGACTCGGGTGCCGCCGGCGGCAGCGGGAACTAGCGGCGCATCAGCAGCCAGAGCGCGGGCAACGCGCCGCATGCCATCAACAGCACGGGACCCAGGGCGGCGATCCCGGCACCGCCCATCATCGTGTCACCGCCGGGTCCCCCCACGGTCAACACAGCGACCGTCGATAGCCAGGTGATCAACGGCAGCGCCGCCAGCCGCGTCGAATCGGTCCACTGCCGCGCCGCCCACACCAGAACGACGTTCACCGCGCCCGCGACCACGGCACTGATCGGGAACCACACCGAACCCAGATAGGACGGCAACAGGAGGGTGGCCGTCACGGCACAGAGAATGCCGTCGACAGCGAGCAGGACCAGAACGACGATCCGGCGGACCTCGGTCAGGTCGGCACGCTGTCGAGCAAACCCACCAGCGACCCCACCACCCATTGGAAGTTGTCCAGGCGGTCCTGCCAGTGCTGCTGGTTGGGGTCCAGATCCGGGTCCATAACCGTCCCTTCCGGTGGTCTGCTCAACGCAGCGTACCCCGATGCGAGTAGTCACTACCCGAATCGGCCCACGGCACTACGCGAGTGCGTTCCCGGCGGTTCTGCCGTGCCGTCGTTCGCCGTAACTTCAGCCGTGAGCCCACCACGAAGCGCCATCAAGAGCCGCAACGAGCACCGACGAAAGGACCGCAGATGCACAGCCCGATCACCGCCTCGCTGATCGCCCGGATCGCGGCCGGCGAGAGCCGTCACCGCAACTCGGCCCGTAGGTCGACGTCCCGTACCCGCACAGTCCGGGGGGTCCGGCGGTCGAGCACCAACTGACCGAACCGGAGCATCGGCGGGCTGCAGAGGGGGCAGCCCGCCGATCGCTGTCCGGTGCTCAGACGTCCAGACCGGCCAGCAGATCGGATTCGAAGCCGTCCGGCCCACGCTCGCCCAGCGTCCCGGCGGCCAGCACGTAGTGCTCGACGCCCAGGATCGGGAATGCCATGTCGTTCGACAGCGCACAGGCCCGGCCGGTGGGCCCGACGGTCACCTGGGTGGCGTGCGCCCGCAGGGCCTCGACCTTGGCGGCCAGCCCGTCGCCGGCATCGATCCGGGTGGTGATCCGGTCGTCGTCGAAACCCAGTGCGTCGCCGGGTAACGGCTGCCAGCCCGGCAACAGGTCGGCGGCATCGAGTTCGGCGACCGCCGTCGACGCGGCCGACTTCGAGAGCACCGCCCAGTACAACTTCGGTACCGGCCACGGCCCGCCCGCCCGGGAGGCGGCGACGGCGGCCGTGGTGATCTCATGCGCGCGAATGTGATCGGGGTGGCCGTATCCCCCGTTGGGGTCATAGCTGACGACGACGTGCGGGCGCAGCGTCGCGATGACCTCGAGCAGCGCGTCGACGGCGTCCTGTCCGGACTCGGCGAACCGCTCCTGCCGCGAAACCGGTTGGGTACCAGCCATTCCCGAGTCCCGCCAGCGTCCGGGGCCGCCGAGGAAGATCGGCGCCGCGACGCCGAGGGCCGCCAGCGCGGCACCGAGCTCACCGATGCGGTAGCCGCCGAGCTGATCGGCCCGGTCGGCGGTCAGCCCGGCCCACCGTTGGCCGATCACCTCGCCCTCCTCGCCCAGGGTGCAGGTGACCACCTGCACCTGCGCGCCGCGGCCGACATAGTGCGCAATGGTGGCGCCGTTGTTGATGGTTTCGTCGTCGGGATGCGCGTGCACGAACAATAGCCGGGGCGCTTCGGGAGCCATCGGCCAACGATAGCCACGCCGGTCGAATACAGTCGCACCGGTGGATCGCCGCGACGCCGAATTCGGCTGCGCCGTCATCGTGATCGGCCTGCTCGCCGGCGTGGCCGGCGGGATCACGACGGTGCTGCTGCACGCCGTCGAACACCTGACGTTCCACTACTCATTCGGTTCACTACTCGACGGGGTCACCGGCAGCAACCCGATGCGCCGCGCACTGGGGCCAACGGTGGGCGGCGCCCTGGCGGGCCTGGGCTGGTGGCTGCTGCGCCGCCGCACCGCCGTCCCGGGACTGACCGACGCGATCGACGCGGGCGGTCCGCTGCCCCGCGTGACGCTGAGCATCGACGCCCTCCTGCAGGTGCTGCTCGTCGGTTCGGGCGCGTCGCTCGGTCGGGAGGGCGCACCGCGGCAGTTGGCCGCCGCAATGGGCGATCTGGGCACGTCGCGCTGGTCACGATCGGCACTGACGGCCCGCGATCGGCAGATCCTGCTGTGCTGTGCGGCGGGTGCCGGCCTGGGGGCGGTGTACAGCGTCCCGGTGGGCGGCGCGCTGTTCGCCTCGTCGATCCTGCTGCGAACCTGGCATCCGCGCGCGCTCGGCTGCGCCCTGATCACGTCCAGCCTGGCGGTCGCGGTCGCCTCCCCGGTCACCCATGAGGCCACGCCGCTGGACTGGCCCGATCCGGCCGTCACCCCCCGGCTCGCCGTGCTGGCGGTGCTGCTCGCCCCGCTCAGTGTGGCCGTCGGCCTCGGCTTCGATCGCCTGATGCGGCTGGCCCGGCCCGCCCGTCCGGCACCGTCGTGGACGTTGGTCCCGGCGATCGCGGGGGCGGGCCTGGCGATCGGTGTCTGCTCGCATTGGTGGCCGCAGTTGCCGGGCAACGGCAAGAGCATCCTGACGATCAGCGTCGACAACCGGCTCACCCTGGGCACCGCGCTGGCGCTGCTGATCCTCAAACCGCTTCTGACAGCGCTGTTCCTGCGGGCCGGCGCGGTCGGCGGCATGCTCACACCGTCGCTGGCGACCGGGGCGGCGCTGGGCGGCGCCTGCGCGTTGACGGTGGCCGCGCTGACCCACCAGCCGATCAGCGTTCCGGTTATCTCCCTGGCCTGCGCCGCTGGGGTGCTGGCGATCACGCAGCAGGCCCCGCTGTGGGCCGGGGTCTTCGTGTGGGAACTCGGACGTCCGCCATGGTGGTTCCTGGCCGTGTTCCTGATCGCGGCGTTCGCCGCGCACGGCACGCGAATATTGTTGTCGCGCAGCCGATCTAACGTCCAGCCTTGACCCAGGCGCCGGCATTGCCGACGATCCCGACCGGGACGGGCCCGGTCAGGTCGACGTTCTGCACACTGGGCCCGGCCGCGACGATCGTGTTGTCCTGCAGGATGGGCAGCACCGCGGCCAGGCTCCACAACTGCGGCTCGACCGCGGCGATCACGTCGTCAATGTTCTTCGAACCATCAAGGGCCGCATCGATATTCATCTGGACGCTGTGATCACACACCCCGGTCAGGTTCGACGGGGCCTGCACCAGGGCGCCCCCCTCGGCCGGCGGCGGCGACGTCGCGGTGGTCGGCGACGGTGGGGGCGGGGCAGAGGGGGCTCCGGCGGTCGGAGCGACCGGCGCGCCCACCGTCGGCACCGGGGTGGCCTCGAGGGCCGGGCAGCCGTACCGGGAGGCGAGCGCGGTCGCAAGGTCGCCACCGGCCCGGTGCCAGCCCACGATGGCGTCGACGCGGTTGTTGGCCAGGGCATCGCCGTAGAGGACGACGGGGTCCAGCGCCGACACCGTCGCGGCGATCCCCACGTTGCGCAACTGGTCGGCGGCGGTGTTGGCGACGGCCACCGCGGCCGGGTCGTTGGCGGCCACCCCGATCACCAGGGTCAGCTGCTGGCCGTCCTTGCTGATCCGCCCCCGGGTCGGTTCGGGGCCGTCGGACGTCGGGGTTCCGGACGGGGGCGGCGCGATGGCCTCGACGCTGTATCCGGCCCCTTCGAGCAGTCCCAGGGCGGCCGAGCGGGTCAGGGCCGGCGGCGCGGTCGGCCGGTAGCCGGGATCCGACGGTGCGCGCACCTGCGCCTGCGCCAGCGTGACGGTGCTGTCGCTGCCGGAGGCCACCGACGCCAGCAGATCGACGTCGAGCAGGGACAGCAGGGCCTTGCGGACGTCGACGTCGGCCAGCGCGGGCTGCTGGGCCCGCAGCGTCAACTGCAGGACCCGCGGCGTCTCGATTCGCCCGGTGCGCACCTCCGGGATGGCGGAGAGCTGGGCGAATGCCGCGGCGCCGCCGTGCACCTGGGCGACCTGGGTGTCGCCGTTGCGGATCGAATCGGCCAGCGCCGACGGCGTGCCCGCGCGGCGGAACAGGATCTGATCGGGGGCGGCGGGCTGCCCCCAGAACCGGTCGTTGCGGGCGAGCAGGATTTCGTCGCGCTGCGGATCGATGCTCTCCACGCGGAACTGGCCACCGGTTACCGGCATGGCCCGGGCCAGCCCGGCCCCGAACCCGCCGGGGATGTCCTTGACAATGTGGGCGGGCACGATGTCGGAGAACAGCTCCCGCCACGCCGGGTACGGCTGGGCGAAGGTGACCACCGCGGTCTTGCCGCCGTCGATCGACTGCACTCCGGTGATCAGGTCATAGCCGGCCGGGTCGACGACGCCGGGCTGACCGACCATCTGACGCCACAGGTACCAGAAGTCGTCCGCGACGATCGGGGCGTTGTCGGTCCACGACGCCTCGGGCCTGATCCGGTAGGTGACCGTGAACGGGCTCTGGTTGGTGACGTCCGCGGACACCAGCAGCGAGTGGTCGATCTCCCAGCGCGAGCCGGTCGGGCTGCCCTGGTCTGGGACGGGACGGAACGCGCTCGGCAGCACCAGTGCGCTGATGGCAGCATTCACCGGCGACTGATCCGATAGCAGGTGCGGGTTGAAACCCGGGCCGATGTTGTCGATACCCATGATGATCTGGGTCGCCTTGGGCGTCGGCGCGGCCGTGGTCTGCGTGGTGTCCGTGCTCTGCGGCGCCGGTGGCGCGTCGACCGTGCAGCCGGCCAGGGCCAACACCGTGACCAGCGCCGTGGCCGATGCTGACGTCATCAGGCGGCTGCGGGCGGACGGCACCGTGTCAGGGTATCCGGTGATTTCGGTGCGCTGACCGTCGGTGAGCGACGGTTCCTGCACCGAAATCGCTCAGGGGTTGGCCTGTTGCTTGGCGCGGGCCTTGGCCCGGGCCCGCAATGAGGCCGTCAGCTCCACCTTGCGCACCCGGACAATCTCCGGGGTGACCTCGACGCACTCGTCCTCGGCGCAGAACTCCATGGCCTTCTCCAGGTCGAGTTCCAGTGGTCGGGCCAGCGTCTCCATCACGTCGGCCGTCGACGACCGCATGTTGGTCAGCTTCTTCTCCCGGGTGATGTTGATGTCGAGGTCCTCGGCGCGCGGGTTGATGCCCACCACCTGGCCCTCGTAGGTCTCCTCGCCCGGTTCGACGAAGAACTGCCCGCGGTCGCTGACCAGCGAGCCCGTGTGCCGGGCCCGGATCTCGCCCGCCCACGGCCGGTATCCGTCGAACACCGCATTCGCGATACCGGTGCCACGGGTCAGCGTCAGGAAATCGGTGCGGAATCCGATCAGGCCGCGACTGGGCACGATGAAGTCCATCCGGACCCAGCCAGCGGCGTGGTTGGTCATCTGCTCCATCCGGCCCTTGCGCGCGGCCATCAACTGTGTGATGGCGCCGAGGAACTCCTCGGGGCAGTCGACGGTCAGCGCCTCGAACGGCTCGTGCAGCTTGCCGTCGACGGTCTGGGTGACCACCTGCGGCTTGCCGACGGTCAGCTCGAAACCTT
>JAKIXW010000130.1 GCA_022708865.1 Acidobacteriota bacterium | reverse complement strand
TGCTCGCCGAGCTGTTGGGACCCGACCCGTCGGTCGCGGAACTCACCGCCGTCATCGCCGAACGGGCCGCCGGAAACCCATTCTTCGCAGAGGAGATGACGCGCGAGTTGATGCAGCGCGGCGTGCTGGCCGGCGAGCGTGGGAGTTACATCTGCCACGCGGGAATCGCCGCGGTGAACGTGCCGGCCACCGTGGAGGCGGCCATCGAGGCGCGCCTCGACCGACTGAACGCGGCGTCGGTGATCGGAGCCCGCTTCGGGACGGAACTCCTTGCCGCACTGCGTATCGACGCGGTGTTCGATGAGCTGCTCGGTGCGGAACTCATCGATCAGGTGCGGTCGATTCCCACGGCCGAATACGCCTTTCACCATCCACTGATTCGAGCGGTCGCCTACGAATCGCAGCTCCGATCGGATCGTGCCGAATTACACCGGCGGGTTGCGGCGGCAATCGAGTCGTGCGACCCGGCGGCGGCCGACGAGAATGCCGCCCTGATCGCCGACCACGTGGAGTCCGCCGGTGATCTGCGCGCCGCCTATCAATGGCAAATGCGCGCCGCGACGTGGGCGGCGAACCGTGACATCTCCGCGGCGCGACACGGTTGGGAGCGTGCCGAAGTGATCGCGGACGCGTTGCCCCCCGACGTCCCCGACCGGGCAGCGATGCGCATCGCGCCCCGCACCATGCTGTGCGGAATCGCCTGGCGACTGCACGCGAACGTCGCGGGCGATCGCTTTGATGAACTCCGGGAGTTGTGCAGCGCCGCCGGCGACAAAGCATCATTGGCGATCGGCATGGCAGGACTGGTGATCGAGCGCGCGTTCCAGGGGCGGATCCGCGAGGCATCACAACTGGCATCGGAAGCGTGGTCGCTCGGCGAGCCCGATCTGACGGTAGGGCTGTCATTCCCGGTGATCTACGCCAAGGCACACGGCGGTGAATGGAATGACGCGCTGGAATGGTCGCAGCGAGCGATCGAACTCGCCGACGGCGATGCGTCCAAGGGCAACTTCATCTTCGGATCTCCGTTGGCACTCGCCCTCACGACGCGTGCCATCGCCGAGTATTGCCGGGGCCGGGTCGGCTGGTCGGACGACCTACGCCACGGCCTGGCGATCGCCCGCAGCGCCGACCCATTCACCTACGCCACCGTCGTCGCCTATGTCTACTTCCCGGGCATTCCATTCGGCGTACTGGCTGCCGACGACCCAGCTCTTCGCGAGGTCGAGGACGCGCTGGAGATCGCCGAAAGGTCCGGTGATGACATGGCGTTGGCCTTCGACCGGTCGATTCTCGGGCTGGCGCTGGCGCACCGCGGCACGAATCCGGAACGTGACCGAGGGCATGAGGTGCTGGCGCAGGTCAGCGAGGTCCTGACGCGCGGAGGACACAACTTGAGCGAGTTGCGGCTCATCAACGTGTACCTGGCACGGGAGGTGGCTCGGAGGGGAGCTCACGACGACGCGATACCGCTGATGTTCGCCGCGGTCGACGACCTGGTTCGCGAGGAACAGCTCTTGTCGTGGGGCATTCCCGCGACGGGCGTGCTGGTGGAAACGCTGCTCGAGCGCGGGTCTGCGGAAGATGTGGCCGACGCCGAAGCTGCAATCGAGCGGCTGGCCGCCGCGCCCTCCGACGACCCGTTGGCCATACGCGACATCTGGCTGCTGCGGCTGCGCGCGCTGCTGGCCCGGGCCCGCGGCGACGACGTCGCCTTCCAGGACCTGGTCGACCGCTACAGCGCGCTGGCGGAATCACTTGGCTTCGAAGGACATATCGCGACAGCAGCCGCGATGAGGTAGAGCCGGCCACGCCGGTCTGGCTGTTCAGCCAGCCTTCCGGTCGGCGCTGTCCCGCGAACTATTTTGTGTAGCTTCGGCTTTCGGTGAAGGATCCGCCGCGAGATGATCCGGCTGGGATGCCGCCTTCGGTGATTCGTCAGCCTTGTCCCCCAACGCGTTCGGCGCTTCCTCCGCGTGGGCCGCATCAGCCACCGTCGTCGTTCCGGCCTCGCCGGCACTCTCGTCCACCGAAACGACCTCGGGGACTACGTCGGGATCTGTCGCTTCAGCTGTCGTCGTCGTTCCCACGGCGTCCGCACAGTCGATGACCGTCTTCTCCGGGACAACGTCAACATCAGCCGCGTCAGCACTCCCGGCGACCTTCTCCACCGGACCCACCTCGGGGTCTGCGGCGGCGGCTTCGATTGCTGGTTTCGACGACCTCGCGGTGACGGCCGCGGGTAGCGGAGTAGGCGTTGGCGGGGCGAAGAGAGCGAACGCATTGTTGATGCCCTCGCCGATCGCACCGATGAGATCTGTAGCCAATTTTTGGAGGTCGACCGGCGGTGGGGTGAATCGTGCGGGGGTTGGCTCCCACGGCTGGATGGTGCGGTCATAGCCCAGTTCGACGAGCACCCGGAAGAACGGCTCGACGATGTCGATCAACCCTTCCGGCACCCCCAACGTGCGCAGCGGACCGAACAGGGGAAGATCCTTAGTCTCGAAGAAGTAGTAGGTGGTATCGCCGTGCTCACTCTTGACAGGCGGCGGGGTCGACAGGTCGGAAGCCAGGCTGACATCGAAGGCGTGGGTGTGCACGTAGAAGAAGCCCAGCACCGCGTTCACATCCGCGATGACGTTGAGCGGATACAACGGGAATTCCGCGATGAGGTCATATTGCCGAGTGATGACATCGGTGTGAAACTGGGTTCCGGTCGGCTCGGCGCCATTGAACGAGAAGTCGAGGATCGGGATGTAGAAGCCCGGTAGCCGCGCTGCAGCACCGCCGTTGGGCAGATTGAAGTCCCCACTCAGCACGAAGTCGATGTCGGGAGGCTCGGTTCCGTCCGGGTACTGCTCGTCGAGCTTGCGCTTCTCCAGGATCGCGATCTCGGCGCCCTGCGAGAAGCCGTAGATCACCAGATGGTCGTTGTCGTACTTGGCCATCGCCGCTTCCAGATCGGCCAACCCGGCCTGGACTGACTTGTCGTAGGTCAGGTCGAAGAGTCCCGTAAGTTTCCACCACGGCTCGTCGGGCCATCCCGCACCGCCGGGCCCATACGTGCTCGAGGGCCCTGTCAGGAGGCTGATGAGGCGAAAGAGCCCGGTAAGGGGCCAGGCCTCCTCGGGCGTGGTGAGCGCGACCGGTTCAATCGTCTGGCCCGGGGGCGCCGGGTGGGTCGGTGTGATGAACTGATTCATGATGGCGTCGACGTCGGCGTCGCGCCAGGTCGGGGTCATAGTCCCGCCCATGATCAACGCGGTCGATGCCGCGGAAAGTCGCACACCTTGCGACAGCGTGGGGTCCGGCGCCGGCACCACCGTGGCGGCCAGCACCACGGCTACGGCAACTGTCCCGAACCGATCTACATGCTTCCAATAACCCATCATCGTGACTCCTCATGCCAATGCGCAACGAAGTCCGCAATGGAATCGTCAGTCGCACGGCCAGTGATGAGTGCAGTAGCGGTCTACTGCTCTTTGCGGGGCCCAGGAGATAGCACTACTGATCCGCGGCGCGGATTCGTTCATCCGAGGTAACGCTCCCGAAATCGCACCGTCAGGGTTCACACAGGTCCGCGCGGGTAGACAGGCGCATGGAATCTTGGGGGGACCGCCACCGGAGACGACTACGCCGACGGCTCAGGCACCTGCACCGCGATGTCCGCGTGTGGCGGGACGTCGCACATCCGGCCATCGGGTACACGGCATTCGCCGCCATCATCCTGGCGACGGCAGGTTTGGTCACGTACGCCCTGACCACCATTGACGCGCTCGGACCAGCTACGCCTGCGTGAACGCACGCACCGATGCCGGCACCGGGATCGACCCGGGGCAATCGGGGGCGCGTTGCGGTGCACCGAAGCGCACCGCCATCGGGATGACGCCGGCCCACGCGCCCGCCTCGATGTCCTCCGGCGGATCGTCGGGCCAGCCGTCGCTGACCTTCAGCGACCAATTCGACTCCCCGATGGCCAATCGCAGCACCAACGTCGCCGCCAACTCCTTGCGGCTGCTGGGCCGCAATTCGGCGACCCGGCCCGGGATGAACGAGTCGGTCAGCGTTTCGACGTAACGCACCTTCTCCTGCTCCGCGACCGGTTCGAATACCCCGAACACCGTTGCACTTCGGTACTGGAACGACGATTCGAATCCGCTGCGCGCCACCATGATTCCATCGAGCATGGTAATCGAGACCGCGGCTTGTGCACCACCTTCGAGGGCGCGCAGCCAGGGCGATCCGGTCGAGCCGTGGATCACCAGCTCGTCACCGACGCGCCCGAAACCGATCGGGAAAATCACCGGATGACCGTCGCGGACCAGCGCGACCGTGGCCAGCGGCGTGCTGGCGAGCAACGCGAAAAGCGCTTCTCGGGAATCGACCTGATTTTCGGGCATCCGGGTGACCCGGGTCGAGGGCTGCGACATCCCCCCACTCTGTCACGCCATGAGCCATGCCGCTGAATCCGGCGGTAACACCGCATCGATGCCGTCCACCGACGCAACCACCACGTCGTAACCCGCCGGCAGGTCGACGTCGACATCCCCGGTGTTCACCCAGCACTGCGCGGCCCCGCGCGCAAGGGCCAGCACAGCGGGCGGTGTGGTCAGCCACCGCACGTCGCCGGCCCCCACCCAGAGCCCTGGCCGCAACGCCAATGCGGCACGGTACAGGTTCAGGAACGATCCGGGGTCGCCGTCCTGCGAGGCCACCGTGTAGGCGCCCCAATGCCCGGGTTGCGGCAGCCAGGTCGTCACGGCGGACGGCGAAAAGCCGTACGGGGCAGCAGAACCCGACCACGGCAGCGGCACCCGGCAACCGTCCCGGCCGACGTCGGTGAAACCGGATTGCACCCACGTCGGGTCCTGGCGGACCTCGCCGGGAATGTCCTCGACCTCCTCGAGGCCCAGTTCCTCACCCTGATAGATGTAGGCCGTTCCGGGCAACGCCAACTGCAGCAGCGCGCACGCGCGCGCCCGGCGCCGACCCAAATCGTGGTCGGCCTCCTCCTCGGCCCACCGAGCGCGCTCCCAGTCGGTCTCCACCAGACCGCCGGGCTGCGACCGCGAATAACGCGTGACGGTTCGTGTCACATCGTGATTCGACAGCACCCACGTCGGCGGGGCGCCCACCGACGCGGCCGCTGACATCGCGTCGTCCACGACGTTCCGCAGACTCGTCGTGCGCCACGGCGCGCGCAGGAAATCGAATTGGAACGCGGTGTGCAGCTCATCCGGGCGGAGATACCGGGCCAACCGCTCGTTGCCGGGCACCCAGGCCTCGGCGATGAAGATCCGCTCCGGCGCATAACGATTCGCGATCGCACGCCATCCCCGATAGATCTCGTGGACGCCGTCCTGGTCCCAGGCCGGGTGCGACTGGTTGTGTTGCACGCCCTCGGTGACGACACCGCGATCCGGCAGGCCGGCGGCCTTCACCAGGCCGTGCGCCACGTCGATCCGGAAGCCGTCGACCCCCTTGTCGAACCAGAACGTGAGCACCTGCTCGAACTCGGCACGCACATCGGGGTGCATCCAGTTCAGGTCGGGCTGGCCGGGGGCGAACAGGTGCAGGTACCACGAGCCGTCCTCGACGCGCGTCCAGGCCGGGCCGCCGAAGACGCTCTGCCAGTCATTCGGCGGCAAGTCGCCCCGGCCCGTCCGGAACAGGTAGCGCTCGCGGGCATCCGGCTCGCCGGCCAGGGCGGCCTGGAACCAGTCATGGTGATCCGACGTGTGGTTCGGGACGATGTCCAGCAACACCTTGATACCGGCCGCATGCGCATCGGCGATGAGCGCCTCGGCCTCGGCGAGGGTGCCGTAGGACGGCTCGATGTCCCGGTAGTCGGCGACGTCGTAGCCGGCGTCGGCCATGGGTGACGGGTACCACGGGTTGATCCACACCGCGTCGATCCCCAGCGCCGACAGATAGGGCAGCCGGGAACGCAGACCCGCGATGTCGCCGACGCCGTCTCCGTTGTCGTCGGCGAAGCTGCGGATGTACACCTGGTACACGACGGCGGTCTCCCACCACGACTTGTTCATCAAATCCTCATCGGGACGAGCGATTTTCGGCTGGTCGCACCTCAGGGTGGGTCCGTGGGGAGAGGCTGTCAACCGCATGCAACGCGCCGACAGTGGTATCTGAACGAACTATGAACTGTGCCACACTTGCGCGAGACGGTCAGCAGGTGATCGCAGTCCAGGTCGTGGAGGTTCGATGGCGAAACTTCGGCAGCTGGCCGTCTGCGCTGCCGCTGGCGTGCTGGTGGCGACGGCTCTCGCCGGATGTGCCAGCGACGACGGCGGGACACCGGTGCTCACGTGGTTCGCGATGCCCGACAACGGCGGTGCGGTCACCCGCGCCCAGGACTGCGCGGCGTCCTCGGGCGGCGCCTACCGCGTCCGGGTGGAGACGCTGCCCAACGATGCGACGCAGCAGCGCGAACAACTGGTGCGCCGGCTGGCCGCCAAGGACACCTCGATCGACGTGCTCAGCACCGATGTGGTCTACACCGCCGAGTTCGCCAATGCGGGCTTCCTGCGTCCGTTCAGCGCGGCCGAGAAGCAGCAACTGACCGACGGGATGCTGGCCGCCCCGGTGGCGACGGGCATGTGGAAGGACACCCTCTACGCCGCCCCGTTCAAGACCAACACGCAGCTGCTCTGGTACCGCAAATCATTGGCCGCCGCGGCGGGCGTGAATCCGGAGAGCCCGGATTTCACCTGGGACGAGATGATCAAAGCCGCTGTGGGACAAGGTAAACGCGTCGCCGTTCAGGGCGCGCGCTACGAGGGCTACATGGTCTGGGTCAACGCCCTGGTGCTGGGGGCGGGCGGACACATCATCACCAACCCCGAGGCGGGCCGCAAGGCCACCCCGAGCATGGCGGGCGAGGCCGGCGCCAAGGCGGCCGAGATCATCGGCAGCCTGGCCCGCTCCCCCGCGGCGGCCGCGGACCTGTCGACCGCAAAGGAAGAGCAGGCGCGGGCCACCTTCCAGGGCGACAACGGCATGTTCATGCTGAACTGGCCCTACGTGCTGGCCGCCGCGCGCAGCGCCGTCGAGGAGGGCACGCTGAGCCAGGACGTGGTGGACGACATCGGTTGGGCGCGTTACCCGCGGGTGTTCCCAGACAAGCCGAGCCAACCGCCGCTGGGCGGCGCGAACCTGGCCATCGGCGCGTACACCCGCCATCCCGATCTCGCGGTCCAGTTGGTGGAGTGCGTCAACGCGCTGCCGAAGGCCACCCAGTACATGCTCGACGAGGGTGAGCCGTCACCGTACGAGGCGTCCTACAACGACTCCAAGGTCCGGGAGAAGTACCCCAACGCCGACCTGATCCGTGACTCGATCGGCGAAGGCGGCCCGCGGCCGCTGACGCCCTATTACGTCGACGTCACCAGCTCGGTGATCCAGACCTGGCATCCGCCGGCCTCGGTGGACAGCGGCACACCGCAGCGGGCCGACCAGTTCATGGCCGACGTGCTGAACGGAAGGCGGCTGCTGTGACGACCATCGACGAGCACGCCAAACACTCTGCGGCGCACCGGGCCACGGTCAGTAACCGGCTGCGCGGCGAACGTCGGCTGGGGACCTGGCTGACCCTGCCGTCGTATGTGGTGATGCTCCTGGTGACGGCCTACCCCCTGGTGTACGCACTGTTCCTGTCGCTGTACAACTATCGGCTGACCGATCCGGCGGGCCGCACGTTCGTCGGTCTGCGGAACTACGGGGTGATCCTGACGGATCCGTTGTGGTGGAACGACTTTGCGACCACGCTGTTCATCACCGTTGTCACGGTCGGCATCGAATTGGTGCTCGGCTTCATGTTCGCCTACGTGATGCTGCGCATCATCCGCGGCCGCGGCCTGATGCGCACCGCCATCCTGATCCCGTACGGCATCGTCACCGTGGTCTCCGCATTCGTCTGGCGCTACGGCTTCGCCATCGACTCCGGGTTCGTCAACGGCTGGCTGCACCTGGGCGATTTCAACTGGTTCGGCGAGCGGTGGTCGGCGTTGTTCGTCATCTGCCTCTCCGAGATCTGGAAGACCACGCCGTTCATCTCACTGCTGCTGCTGGCCGGTCTGGTCCAGGTGCCCGAGGACATGCAGGAGGCCGCCCAGGTGGACGGTGCAACGGCCTGGCAGCGGCTCTGGAAGATCACGCTGCCGAACATGAAGGCCGCGATCATGGTGGCACTGCTCTTCCGCACCCTGGACGCGTGGCGGATCTTCGACAACCCGTTCGTGATGACCGGCGGCGCGAACAACACCGAGACCATCTCGTTCCTGGCCTATCGGCAGAACGTGACGCTGGTGAATCTCGGGATGGGGTCGGCGGTTTCGGTGCTCCTGTTCCTGTCGGTGGTATTGATCGCCTGGATCTTCATAAAAGTCTTCAAGACCGATCTGTCACAGGTGAGGGGCGACGAATGAGCGGGCGCTCCAATCACTGGTGGACCATCGCCGGCCTCGTCATCGTCGTCTACAGCTTCTTCCCGCTGCTGTGGATGATCATGCTGGCCTTCAAGCCGGCGTCGGACATCGTGTCGGGCAAACCCCAATTCCTGCCCACCACATGGACATTCGACAACTTTACCGATGTCTTCGGCCAACCGCTCTTCACCCGGGCGCTGATCAACTCGATCGGCATCGCTCTGATCGCCACGTTCCTCTCGGTCATCATCGCGATGTTCGCCGCCTACGCCATCGCCCGACTCGACTTCCCCGGCAAGAGGGTGCTGCTGTCGCTGGCGCTGGCCATCGCGATGTTCCCGCAGGCCGCGCTGGTCGGCCCGTTGTTCAACATGTGGCGCAATCTGGGCATCTACGACACCTGGATCGGCCTCATCATTCCCTACATGACATTCGCCCTGCCACTGTCGATCTGGACCCTGTCGGCATTCTTCCGGCAGATCCCGTGGGAGATGGAGCACGCCGCCCAGGTCGACGGCGCGACGTCGTGGCAGGCGTTCCGGAAGGTGATCGTGCCGCTGGCGGCGCCGGGCGTATTCACCACGGCGATCCTGACCTTCTTTTTCTGCTGGAACGACTTCCTGTTCGCGATCTCGCTGACCTCTACCGACAATGCCCGCACCGTGCCCGCGGCGCTGGCCTTCTTCCAGGGCGCCTCCTACTTCCAGTCGGCGGTGCCCTACATCATGGCGGCCTCAGTCGTCGTGACCATCCCCGTGGTGATTCTGGTGCTCGTCTTCCAGCGCCGGATCGTGGCGGGTCTGACCTCCGGAGCGGTGAAGGGATAACCATGGCCGAAATCTCGATGCGCAACATCGTCAAGCGGTACGGCGACGGCTACCCGGCCGTCAACGACATCAGCCTCGACATCGCCGACGGCGAGTTCATGATCCTGGTGGGGCCGTCCGGGTGCGGCAAGTCGACGCTGCTGCGGATGATCGTCGGGCTCGCGGACATCACCTCCGGCGAGATGTACATCGATGGAAAGCTGGTGAACGACAAAGCACCCCGGGATCGCAACCTGGCGATGGTGTTCCAGAACTACGCGCTCTACCCGCACCTGACGGTGTTCGAGAACATCGCCTTCCCGCTGCGACTTTCGGGCAAGCTGTCCGACGCCGAGATCCGCAGCCGGGTCGAGGACGCGGCCCGAACCCTCGAGTTGCAGGAGCATCTGGAGCGCAAGCCCGCCAACCTCTCCGGTGGTCAGCGCCAGCGCGTCGCGATGGGCCGGGCGATCGTCCGGCAAGCGGACGCGTTCCTGTTCGACGAGCCCCTGTCCAACCTGGACGCCAAGCTGCGTGGCCAGATGCGCACCGAGATCCTGCGCCTGCAGCGCCGCCTCGGGATCACTACTGTATATGTCACCCATGACCAGACCGAGGCCATGACGCTGGGCGACCGGGTCGCCGTGCTGAAAAAGGGTGTGCTGCAACAGGTCGCGTCGCCTCGGGAACTCTACGAGAATCCCGTGAACCTGTTCGTCGCCGGGTTCATCGGCTCGCCGCCGATGAACTTCGTTCCGGCCGTGGCGCGCGACGGCCAGCTGGATCTACCGTTCGTGTCGGTTCCGCTGCGATCGGAATGGCAGCATCTGAGCGGCGGTGACACCGTGTTCATCGCTGGCATCCGGCCGGGCAGTTTCGAGGACGCCACCCTGGTTGATCCGGTAAAGGCCGGGCGCGGTGCGACATTCGCCGTCGACGTGGATGTCACCGAATGGCTGGGCAATGAGCAGTACGCCTTCGTGCCCTACGATGCCCCGGCCGACATCTCCGCGCAATTGGCCCAGCTGGCCAACGACCTGGATAGCGAACACCTGCGGACCCAGATCTGCGTGGAGCTCGATCCGGCCAGCCAGGTGGCGCCGGGCAGTCGGGCGGACATCTGGCTGGACACCTCGCGGATTCATCTGTTTGATCCCCGAACGGGCGAAA
>JAKIXW010000012.1:19862-32128 GCA_022708865.1 Acidobacteriota bacterium | reverse complement strand
AACAACCCGGCATCCTCTCCGTTGCACCGGAGGTTGCAGTTGGGGTCGAGTTCCAGGGCGTCGCGCCCATCGCCGATCAGCCAGCCGCCGCGCCCGAAGATGGGCCGCACCGCGATGGCGGACATCGTGGTGGTGTGCGGTTGATCGGAGCTCGTTCCCGTCCACGCCGGGTCGCCGGTCATCCACCACGGCAGCGGTGAATCATCGGACGCCAGTTGCACATCGGCGGCCGCAGCGAACCCCGCGGCGGCGAACGTTCCGGCCTTCGAGTGCTTGGGCATCTCGAACCCCCTACGGTATGGCGCGTCCTGATATTCGGAGCACTGTGACGCCAGGGTACGTTCACCCCGGCCGGCCCGCGTCGGTTTCGAGCAAATAACGTGAGATGTGAACTCCGTTGCAAGACAGCGCTTCTGATCGATCTCGCCGTGGTCTCGCAAGTCCGCAGTCGGATGCGGATCTGGCAAACGTTTTGGCTCGGCATCGAGGGTGTCCACCGATCGGGGGACACCGATTTCCCCCGGCGCATCCACCGGTCACCCGACTGACTTCCCGGCATCCCCGGGCGAGAGTTGATCCAACACCGAAGCAGAACTCGCACAGGAGGTTTCGACAATGACCAACATCATCTTCCGCCGGATCGCCGCCGCCGCCGTGCTGAGCACCGCCCCGGCGCTCATCGCCCTGGGCGCCGCCGCGGTCAGCGACGCGGCCACCACCTCCAGCGCCCGCAGCGCCGTGGTCACCACGGCCGACCAGGTGACGCCGCCGCAGGCCCACGCCGGTCAGGGTGCGGTCGTCGCGAACGAGGTGCGCTACCGCTACCGGCACCGCAATCCCTTTCACCGGGATTGGTGACCGCGCTCCCACAGACATGACGGAGGCTGCCGCTCTCGGGGGACGGCAGCCTCCGTCATCACGTTCTCAGTGCGTTTTTCGGACGGCCTTCGTCAGCGCTTCGAGCGCACCGGACAGCTGCTGGCGCGACGACTGGGCCAGCTCATCCTCGAGCTGGTAGAGCATCCCGTAGGTGAAGGTGTCCTCGCCGGCGGCATGCGCTGCCGCAGCCTGCTGGGCGACGTGCGTGCGGCTGATCACCGCGTCCTGGTGGTCACCCAGCAGCGTCTGGATGGTCTTGGCGGCGTCGGACACCGCGTTCTTGCCCGTGGCGGCCGCTGTATAACGTAACCGCTTGGCGCCCTTGCGAATTCGATGCAAGGCCTCATCGCGGTCCGGGCTCTCGGTGGCGGCCGCGGCCGCGGCGGTCCGGGCGGCCTTGCGGACCCGCTTGTATGCCGCGTCGATGGTCACCGGCGCGCGTTCGACCGTCGCGTGGGCCTCGGCGGCGGCCGGCTCGGCCGTCACCAGTGCCTCGAGCGCGTCGAGCAGCCGGAAGTACCGGTTGGTGCGCATCGCTGCCAGCGAGCGTCGCCAACCGGACTCGTAGCGCCGCCGCGCCCCGTCGACCAGGCGTTCGCGGACCGGCCCGCGAATCAGATCGGCCGGCAGTTCATCGAGGGTCTTCTGATACTTCTCGGCGAGCACCTCGGCGTCGCGGGCCACCCCCAGGATCGCGGCGAGCTGCCGCAGCTCCTCGAGCACCCAGGCGTCGTCGGTGAGCCCGAACGACTCCTCGGACTCCTTGAGCAGGCTGCGCAGTTTGCGGGTGGTCACCCGCATCTGATGCACCGAGTCGTAGGCGTCGGCCCGGACGGCGCGATCCCAGGTGATCAGCTCGGCCACCTGCTGGGCGACGGCCCGGTGGATGGGGTCGGCGGGCGGCGGAGCGGAAGCGTCGGCCGGCTCGGGGCCCGTCGCCGCGTCGAGCACCCGGGCCAGCTTCCACCCGTGACCGGCGGGGGTGGCGCCGGCGTCGTGCAGGCGCTGGCCCAGCCGGTCCAGCAGCGTGACGTCACCGCAGCCCTGGGCCAGTTCGAGCTCCCACTCCCGCCAGCTGCCCACCGGGGTCTCGGCGCCGCCGTCCGGGAAGGCGCCGGCGGTCACCTCGTCGTCGCAGAATTCGGCCAGCGCCGAACCGTCAGCGGCGTAGAGCATCCGCACGTGCCGGGTGGTCGCGATGCGTGCCACCGGGTTCAGCGGACGGTCCCGCACGACCGCCAGCACGACGTCGCGCAGGTCGGCCGGCACCTCGAACGGCCCGCCGGCCCCATCCAGCTGCAGCCGGATCTCCGTTCGGGCGTCGGGGGCGCCATCTCCGGCGGGCAGTTTGAGATGCCAGCCGGCGTCCGGGCCGCCGGTGCGCCGCCGCAGGGTGATCCGGTGGCGGGCCAGATCATGGCCCGCGGTGTCGTAGTACACCGCATCCAGTGTCTGGACCGGCAGTGCGTCCACCTGTGCGACGGACGTCAGACCGTCGAACGATGGGGTGACTGCGGTCTCGCTGACGTCGAACTTCCGTTCGATCTCGGTGAACTTTCCGGGTTTCTTGCGCGCGGCTGCCATGGTGTCCACAGGGTGCCACACCTCGGTGAACGGGGGCGGTGACCGTATTGCAACCGTGTCGGGTCGCGGCTCTTCCTAAGGCAATCTCTTAGAATGAGCGCCATGATCTCGTCGAACGTGACATCCGCCGACGCGTTCCTCGACGCCGAGGGGCACATCGCACTGCCTGCGGGCACCACTTTGACGTCTTACCTGGAAACCAACATCGCCGACCTGGGCGACGAGCTGGCCTACCGGTACCTGGACTACTCCCAGGACCGTGACGGCCGTGCCATCGATCTCACCTGGGCCCAGCTGGGCACCCGGGTTCGGGCGGTGGCCGCGCGTCTGCAGCAGGTCTGCGCCCCCGGCGACCGGATCGCCATCTGTGCACCGCAGGGGGTGGACTATGTCGTCGCGTTCTTCGCGGCCATCGAGGCGGGCGGCATCGCGGTCCCGCTGTTCGCACCCGAATTGCCCGGGCATACCGAGCGCCTCGGCGCGGTGCTTACCGATGCCGCCCCCACCGTCCTGCTGACCACGACGGCGGCCGCCGAGTCGGTCCAGGCATTCTTGCGTGGACGGCCCCGCGACCTGCGGCCACGGATGATCGCGGTGGATGCCGTTCCCGACCCGGTGGGCGCGCTGTTCACGCCGGTGACGCTGGACACCGACGACGTCGCCTACCTGCAGTACACGTCGGGGTCCACCCGCACACCGGCCGGGGTGGAGATCACCCATCGCGGGGTGTGCACGAACGTGCTGCAGATGATCCTGTCGGTGGGGCTGGACGCCGACATCCGCAGTGTCAGCTGGCTGCCGCTGTACCACGACATGGGCCTGCTGATGATCATGTTCCCGGCGCTGTGCGGCGGACACATCACCCTGATGTCCCCGGTGGCGTTCGTGCGCCGCCCGTATCGATGGATCAAGGAACTCGGCGCCTCCGACGCACCGACGTTCGCGGCGGCACCGAACTTCGCGTTCGAGCTGGCCGCCCAGCGCGGGCTGCCGGCCCCCGGGGAGCAGCTGGATCTGAGCAACGTCGCCGGTCTGGTCAACGGCTCGGAACCGGTCAACCGGGATTCGGTCGACAAGTTCGTCGCCGCGTTCGCGCCCTACGGTCTGTCGCCCACCGCGGTGCGGCCGTCCTACGGGATGGCCGAGGCGACGCTGTTCGTGTCCACCATCGAGCCGGGCACGGTTGCTCGGGTGGTGCACCTGGACCGCGAGAAGCTGGGTTCCGATGTGGCCGAAGAGGTTTTGCCCGATGCACCGGGCTCCGTCGCCCAGGTGTCCTGCGGCCGGGTGGCCCGCAGCCAGTGGGCGGTCATCGTCGACCCGGGGACGGACACCGAGCTGCCCGACGGCCGGGTCGGCGAGATCTGGCTGCACGGCGACAACATCGGCCGGGGCTACTGGCGGCGCACCGCCGAGACCCGCGACACCTTTGCCAACAAACTGCAGGCGCGGCTGCCCGCTGGCAGCCGCTCGGAGGGCTCCGCGGTGGGCGGAACCTGGCTGCGCACTGGCGATCTCGGGGTATACCTGGACGGCGAGCTCTACATCACCGGCCGGATCAAGGACCTGGTGATCGTCGACGGCCGGAACCACTACCCGCAGGACATCGAGGCCACCGTGGCCGCGGCGTCTCCCGCGGTACGCGCGGGCTACGTCGCCGCGTTCGCGGTGCCCGGCGCCGACGCCGAACGCCTGGTCGTCGTCGCCGAGCGCGCGGCCGGCGCAGGCAGGGCCGACCCCGCCCCGGTGGCCGCCGACATCCGCGCCGCGGTGTCGCGCACCCACGCGCTGCCGATCGCCGATGTGCTACTGGTGGCCGCCGGCACCATCCCACGGACCACCAGCGGCAAGCTGGCGCGCCGCGCGTGCCGCGAGGAGTACTTGGCCGGCCGGCTGTAGCGCCTGCGCGGGCACTACCGCAGCCTGGCCCAGCACGTCGTCGCGGAGTGTGGCGGCCACCGGCGCCGAGGAGCTTCGGCGGGGGAGTGCGAACCGGGTGACAAACGCACCCGTTAGTGTCACGTCGTGACCTATCAGACCCTGCTGTTCGAGCAGTCCGGCCCCATCACCCGAATCACCCTGAACCGGCCGGACGCCGCGAACGGGATGAACGACGCGATGACGGCCGAACTCGCCGACGCCGCCGCGCGTTGCGACACCGCCGAGACGAAGGTCGTCATCCTCACCGGTGCGGGTCGATTCTTCTGCGCCGGAGGCGATCTCAAGGCGATCTCGGCGTCGCCGCTGGGGCCCGGACAGTTCGTCAAGGGCATCGCCGACGATCTGCACGTCGCGATCTCGCGGCTGGCGCGGATGGACGCGGTTCTGATCACCGCGGTCAACGGCACCGCGGCCGGCGCCGGGTTCTCCCTGGCGATCGCCGGTGACCTGGTGGTCGCCGCGTCGTCGGCGTCGTTCACGATGGCCTACACCCGTGCCGGGCTGAGCCCGGACGGCAGTGCGTCCTACTATCTGCCGCGCATCGTCGGGATCCGGCGGGCGCACGATCTGATGCTGACCAACCGCAAACTCACCGCGGCCGATGCCGAGCAGTGGGGCCTGGTGAACTACGTGGTCGATGACGCCGAGTTCACCGCCAAGGTCGACGCGCTGGCCGCCGGGATCGCCGGGGGCGCAAAAGGTTCCAGTGCGGCGGTGAAGAAGTTGCTGCTGACCAGTCTGGACAACACGATCGAGGACCAGATGGACCGGGAGAGCGAGTTCATCTCGGCCAACGCCGACGGCGCGGACGGCCGGGAGGGCATCGACGCCTTCCTGAACAAGCGCGCGCCCAGGTTCGCGTGATTTCGGTGCGCTGACCGTCGCTCAGCGACGGGAAATGCACCGAAATCCCTAGAAGGAATGCTCCTCGGCCGGGAACGCGCCCGAGGACACCTCGGCGGCGTATTGCTCTGCGGCCCGGCGCAATTCGCCGCCCACATCGCCGAACCGCTTGACGAACTTGGCCGTCCTGCCGGATGTCATCCCGGCCATGTCCTGCCAGACCAGGACCTGGGCGTCGCAGTTGGGACCGGCGCCGATGCCGACGGTCGGACAGGTCAGCTTGCCGGTGATCTGGGTGGCCAGTTCTGCGGGCACCATCTCCATGACGACGGCGATGGCGCCGGCTTCCGCGACGGCGATCGCGTCGTGGATGGTCTGCTCGGCCGCGTCCCCGCGGCCCTGTACCCGGAAACCACCCAGGCTGTTGACCGACTGTGGCGTGAAACCGATGTGCGCGACGACCGGGATGCCGGCCTGGGTGAGCACGGCGACCTGCTCGGCGACCCGTTCGCCGCCCTCGAGCTTCACCGCGTGCGCGCCCGCCTCCTTCATGAACCGGACCGCTGTGGACAGGGCCTGCTGCGGGCTGGCCTCGTAGCTGCCGAACGGTAGATCGGCGACGACCAGCGCGTGCGGGGCGCCGCGGACCACGCCGCGGACCAGCGGGATCAGTTCGTCGATCGAGATCGGCACGGTGGTGTCGTAGCCGTACACCACGTTGGCGGCCGAATCGCCGACCAGCAGTACCGGGATGCCCGCGTCGTCGAACACCCGAGCGCTCGAGTAGTCGTAGGCCGTGAGCATGGCCCACTTGTGGCCTTCGCTCTTCCACTGCTGCAAATGATGAGTGCGGACCTTGGCGCGAGGTTTCGAGACTTCGGCAGCACCATAAACCGGCTGTTCAGACATTGCTGTCCTCATTTTCAGGATGGTCGGGTCGCTCCTCGTGGCCCGCCCTGCGGGTCCCCGGGTACGTCTGACGAGTCCATTGTGCCATCGCCGCCCCGAGCGGCGAACACCTGATTCAGTGGACTTCCTCACACCGGTCCCGGGCGGCACTACCATCGCCAGCATGCAACGGCTCAGCGGACTCGACGCCGCATTCCTCTATCTCGAATCCCCTTCGCAGCCCTTGCACGTGTGCTCGGTGCTGGAACTGGACGCGTCGACCATTCCGGGCGGCTACAGCTTCGCCAAGTTGCGCGACAACCTGGCGTTGCGGATCACCGCGATGCCGGAGTTCCGCGAGAAGCTGTCGGACAGCCCGTTGAACATCGACCATCCGGTGTGGGTGGAGGACAAGGACTTCGACGTCGAACGGCATGTGCACCGCATTGCCGTCCCGGCACCGGGGGGGCGGACCGAACTGGCCGAGATGTGCGGGCACATCGCGGCGCTGCCCCTGGACCGCACCCGGCCGCTGTGGGAGATGTGCGTCATCGAGGGGCTCGACGGCACCGATCCGCATGCCGGCGGCCGGATTGCGGTACTGACCAAGGTGCACCACGCCGCGGTCGACGGCGTCACCGGGGCCAACCTGATGTCGCAGCTGTGCAGCACCGAGGCCGATGCGCCACCGCCGGAGCCGGTGGAAGGGACCCGGGACGCCAGCCAGCTCGAGATCGCCGCGCGAGGTCTGCTGCGGTTCTCCACCCGTCCGGTGAATCTGGTCACCCGGGCCCTGCCGGCCACGGTCAGCACCGTCGTCGATACGGTGCGGCGCGCCATCGCCGGAGAGACCATGGCCAGTCCGTTCACGGCGCCGCCGACGCCGTTCAACGCCACCATCACCGGCCGCCGCAACGTGGCCTTCGCGCAGCTGGACCTCGATGACATCAAGACCGTCAAGAACCACTTCGGCGTCAAGCTCAACGACGTGGTGATGGCGCTGGTGGCCGGCGCGCTGCGGCACTACCTGAGCGGGCTCGAGGAGTTGCCGGACAGCTCGCTGGTGGCCATGGTGCCGGTCTCGGTCCACGGGAAGTCGGACCGGCCCGGCCGAAACAAGGTGTCCGGGATGTTCACCAGCCTGGAGACGGACATCGAGGATCCGGCGGAGCGGCTCCGATCCATCGCCGAGGCGAGTTCGGTTGCCAAGGAACACAGTTCGGCGATCGCGGCCACGCTGCTGCAGGACTGGTCGCAGTTCGCCGCGCCCGCCGTGTTCGGCGTCGCGATGCGGCTCTACGCCAGCACCCGGCTGACCGAGGCCCGTCCGGTGCACAACCTGGTGGTGTCCAATGTGCCCGGCCCGCAGGTCCCGCTCTACTTCCTGGGGGCCGAGGTCAAGGCCATGTACCCGCTGGGCCCGATATTCCACGGGTCCGGCCTGAACATCACGGTGATGTCGCTGAGCGGCAAGCTGGACGTCGGCATCCTCTCGACCCCGGAGCTGATGCCCGATCTGTGGCAGCTGGCCGATGCGTTCGTCCCCGAGATGAAGGAGCTGCTGGCGGCCTGCCAGGGTTAGCGGAACCGACCCGACACCACGGTTGACCGGCGGTTACGGGTTGAGCCAGGTGTGCATGGCACTATGTGTTGCGATGAATCTGGTGTTGCCATGAGCTGGCGTTCTTCCCTTCGTTTCCTGACCTCCATGGTCGCTGTCGTCGCGCTGCTGGCCGGCAGCGTCGGTTGCGGGCGGGTGGTCGACGGCCGCGCCGTGCTCGCCGGTCCGCGCGTCGGCGACCCGGTCCAGTGGGACACGTGCAAGTTCAACGCCGATGTGGACGACGCCGTCAAGCGCGCCGCCCAGTGCGGTCGCATCGCGGTGCCGGTCGACTACGCCCAGCCCGACGGCGACGTCGCGGTCCTGGCCCTGGTCCGGTTCCCCGCCAAGGGCAAGAAGATCGGCTCGTTGGTGATCAACCCGGGCGGTCCGGGGGAGTCGGGCGTCGAGGCGGCCGTGGGCATGCTCTCGCTGCTGCCCGACGACATCCGGGACCGCTTCGACCTGGTCGGGTTCGACCCGCGCGGCGTGGGGCTGTCCACCCCCACCCTGTGGTGCAACTCCGACGAGGACAACGACCGGCTGCGGGCCGACAACGTGGTGGCCTACACACCCGAGGGCGTGGCCCACATCGACGGCCAGACCAAGGAATTCATCCAGCGCTGCGTCGACAAGATGGGTAAGGGATTCCTGGCGAACATCGGCACCGTCAACGTCGCCAAGGATCTCGACGCCATCCGGGCGGGCCTCGGCGACGACAAGCTGACCTACCTGGGGTACTCGTACGGAACCCGCATCGGCGCCGAGTACGCCGAGCAGTTCCCGGCCAAGGTGCGCGCGATGATCCTCGACGGCGCCGTCGACCCCAACGCCGATCCGGTCCAGTCCGACCTCGATCAGGCTGCGGCGTTCCAGACGGCCTTCGACAATTTCGCCGCCGACTGCGCCAAGTCGTTCGATTGCCCGCTGGGCACCGATCCGTCGAAATCCGTTGACGTGTACCGCAATCTGATCGAACCGCTGGTGGACAAGCCGGCCCGGACCAAGGATCCGCGCGGCCTGTCCTACAGCGACGCCGTCGTCGCCACCATCATGGCCCTGTATTCGCCGAACCTCTGGCGTCACCTGGAGAACGGCCTGGCCGAACTGCGGACCGGTCGCGGTGACACCATGCTGGTCCTGGCCGACATGTACATGCGCCGCGACGCCAAGGGGCGCTACACCAACTCCTCGGATGCCCGGGTGGCGGTCAATTGCGTGGACCAGCCGGCCATCACCGACCCGGCCACCATCGTCGACGAGGACCGCCGGATGCGTCAGGTCGCGCCGTTCATGAGCTACGGCGAGTTCACCGGTCATGCGCCCACCCCGACCTGCGCACTGTGGCCGGTGCCGCCGACCAGCAAGCCGCATCAGGTGTCCGCGCCCGGTCTGCCGCCGCCGCTGGTGGTCTCCACCACCCATGACCCGGCCACCCCGTACCAGGCCGGTGTCGATCTGGCCAAGCAACTCGGCGGCGCGCTGCTGACCTTCGAGGGCACCCAGCACACCGTCGTCTTCCAGGGCAACAAGTGCGTCGACGACTACTCGGCGGCCTACCTGTTGGACAACACCCTGCCGCCGCCGGGCACGATCTGCCGTTGACGCGTGCATCAGGGCGGGAATTCTGCCGGATCACCGCCCTGATGCACGTGTCAAAGTCCCCCTTGGAGTTCGATCGCCGCGCGTACCCGTCGGACGACCTCGGCCGGCTTGTCCTCCTTGACAACCCGGATGACGATCCAGCCCATGTTGGCGAGCATCTCCAGCCGCCGCATGTCCCGAACATATTGGTTGCGGTCCGTTCGGTGCTGGTCGCCGTCGTACTCGGCGGCGACCAAGAGTTCCGGCCACGCTAGATCGAGACGGGCGACAAATCGACCGTAGTCGTCGACGACGGTGAACTGTGTTTGCGGCCTTGGAATTTCGGTACGCGCGAGCATCAACCGCAAGGACGTCTCGCGGGGGGACTCCGCGCCACCGTCGACGAATTCGAGGACGGTCCCGAGCTGCCGCAGCCCGCGGTGACGCGGATGCCCCTCGGCAAGCAGGGCGATGTCGGCCGGCTCGATGCTCGTGGCGTTGAGCAGCGCATCCACCCGTTCGACCGCCGAGTCGACGTCCCCCGACCTCGCCAAGTCGAATGCGGTCCGTTCCGGGGTCGTCGCGACGATGCCACGAACGATGCAGACCTCGTTGTCGAGGAGTGTCATGTTGCGGCACCGGATGCCGGTTCAGCCGTCCGGTTGCGATCGCCTCGCTCCCGCGAAACGGTGATCTGCGGTCTGCCATGCATCGGCAGCATCCTGGCAACGTCCGTATCGCGCGGACGGGCATTCACAGGCTGGGTCGACACGTGCATCAGGGCGGGAATTCCGCTGGATCATCGCCCGGATGCACGTGTCAACGCAGAGGGCCCGATCGCCGCGACCCATCTGTGACCTTCCCGGGACCCTCCCGTCGACCTCGGCGTGACAGGATCAGTTGATGCCGCTCGTCAGATCCCGGGGTTCTGCGCTGCTCGCAATGCTCCTGGCAACCTGGTTCGGAGCGCCCGCAGCTAGCGCGATACCCGCTGCGCCACAAGTGAATTGGTCCAACTGCACGGCGATGCTCGGCGATGCCTCGGACATCCCCACGGCGCGCTGCGCGATGATTCCGGTGGCGGCGAACATCGACGTCGCGGTGATCCGCATCCCGGCCGAGGGCACCCGGATCGGTTCGCTGTTCGTCAACCCCGGCGGCCCGGGTGGCTCGGCCGTCGACGCGGTCGCCGGGATGGGAGCCGCCCTGAAGGGCAGCCCGATCAACGAGCATTTCGACCTCGTCGGCGTCGACCCCCGCGGCGTCGGGCATTCGACCCCGGAACTGCGCTGCCGCACCGATGCCGAGTTCGACGCCTGGCGCGCCGACCCCATGGTCGACTACAGCCCGGCCGGCGTCGCGCACATCGAGGCGATGTACCAGCAGTTCGCCGATCGGTGCGTCAGCCGGATGGGCAAGGACTTCCTGTCCGGCGTCGGAGCCGCGACCACGGCCGACGACATGGACACCGTGCGACGGGTCCTCGGCGACGAGCAGATCAACTATCTGGGCTTCTCCTACGGAACCCAGATCGGCACGTCCTACGTCAACCGGCACGGCGACCACGTCCGCGCAATGGTGCTCGACGGTGCGATCGACCCGAGCGTCGGCCCGGTCGAGAAGAGCATCCGCCAGATGGCCGCCTTCCAGCAGGCGTTCGACGACTACGCCGCCGACTGCGCGCTGTCGCCGGACTGCCCGCTGGGCCAGGACCCCAACCAATCGGTCGCCCGGTTCCAGGCGCTGGTCGACCCGCTGGTGGCCCGCCCGGCCGCGGTGAAGGGGGACCGGCGTGGTCTGGGCTACTCCGATGCCATCACCGGCACGGTCAACGCGCTGTACACCCCGTCCTTCTGGAAGTACCTGACCAGTGGGCTGCTGGGGCTGGCACACGGGACCGACCCGGGCGATCTGCTGCTGCTGGCCGACGTCTACGAGAACCGCTCGGTCGACGGCACCTACCGCAACACGCAGGACGCGTTCAACGCCGTGCGCTGTGTCGATGCGCCGTACCCGACCGACCCGGCGGTCTGGGTGGCCGCCGATCAACGGACCCGGCAGGTCGCGCCGTTCGCGTCGTACGGCGCGTTCACCGGGTACGCGCCGCGCGACATCTGCTCGTTCTGGCCAGTGCCGGCGACCTCGTCGCCAGCGCCCGCGGCACCCGCGGCGCCCGGCCAGGTGGTGGTGGTGTCCACCACGCACGACCCGGCCACTCCGTACCAGGCGGGGGTGGACCTGGCCCGCCAGCTCGGCGCCCCGTTGATCACCTACGAGGGCACCCAGCACACGGCGGTGTTCAACGGCATCGAGTGCGTCGACACCGCGGCGGTCGGGTACTTCGTCGACGGCGTGGTGCCGGGCAACCTGCACTGCTGAGTGGTGGGTGGCGCCCGCCCGTGCCTGCGCCGAGGAGCCACTCATGTGACTTCACCGCCGCCCGGGTGGTTGTGCGGGCAAGAGATTGGCGACACGGACGTAACACCGATTTAACAGCCGCTGCATACGCTCGCGGTCATGGATCGCCAGACCGAATTTGTGCTGCGCACGCTGGAAGAACGCGACATCCGATTCGTTCGGCTCTGGTTCACCGACGTGCTCGGATTCCTGAAGTCGGTGGCGATCGCGCCCGCCGAACTCGAAGGCGCCTTCTCCGAGGGCATCGGCTTCGACGGGTCCTCGATCGAGGGGTTCGCCCGCGTCTCGGAGTCCGACACGGTTGCCCGGCCCGACCCGTCGACGTTCCAGATCCTGCCGTGGACCACCAGCGCGGGCGAACACCACTCGGCGCGGATGTTCTGCGACATCACGATGCCCGACGGTTCACCTTCATGGGCCGACTCCCGGCATGTGCTGCGCCGCCAGCTGGCCAAGGCCAGCGACCTCGGCTTCTCCTGCTACGTGCACCCCGAGATCGAGTTCTTCCTGCTCGAGCCCGGGCCATACG
>JAKIXW010000012.1:13137-19843 GCA_022708865.1 Acidobacteriota bacterium | reverse complement strand
CCCTGCCGATAACGGCGGCTACTTCGACCAGGCCGTGCACGACTCGGCACCCAACTTCCGTCGGCACGCCATCGACGCGCTCGAGCAGATGGGCATCTCGGTGGAGTTCAGCCACCACGAGGGTGCGCCGGGGCAGCAGGAGATCGACCTGCGCTACGCCGACGCCCTGTCGATGGCCGACAACGTCATGACGTTCCGATACGTCGTCAAGGAGGTCGCCCTCGGCGAGGGGGTGCGGGCGTCGTTCATGCCCAAGCCGTTCGCCGAATATCCCGGCTCGGCCATGCACACCCATATGAGCCTGTTCGAGGGTGAGACCAACGCGTTCCACAGCCCCGACGATCCGCTGCAACTGTCCGACGTGGGTAAGTCGTTCATCGCGGGCATCCTCGAGCACGCCAGCGAGATCAGCGCGGTCACCAATCAGTGGGTGAACTCCTACAAGCGGCTGGTGGCCGGCGGCGAGGCGCCCACGGCGGCGTCCTGGGGCGCGGCCAACCGCTCGGCACTGGTGCGGGTGCCGATGTACACGCCCAACAAGTCGAGCTCGCGACGGGTGGAGGTGCGCAGCCCCGACTCGGCCTGCAACCCCTACCTGACGTTCGCGGTGCTGCTGGCCGCCGGTCTGCGCGGGGTGGAGAAGGGCTATGTGCTCGGGCCGCAGGCCGAGGACAACGTGTGGACCCTGACGTCCGAGGAACGCCGCGCGATGGGCTACCGGGAGCTGCCGGGGTCGCTGGGCAACGCCCTGGCGGCCATGGAGAGTTCCGAGCTGGTCGCCGAAGCGTTGGGGGAGCACGTGTTCGACTTCTTCCTGCGCAACAAGCGCACGGAATGGGAGACCTACCGCAGCAACGTCACCCCCTACGAGCTCAAGCAGTACCTCTCCCTGTAGCTGCGCCTGGAGCCCTCTCTCACGGGTTCCTGAACCCTCCTGCCGGTGCGTTACGGTTTTGTGGTGTCCCGACTCGGTGCGTCCAAACCCGCTACCCGGCGTCCGACGCTGCCCAGTGTCGGACGCCTCGGTCTGGTCGAGCCGACTGCCGCCGCCGATCTGGCGAAGCTGGGCTGGAACTCCGACAAGCACATCGAATTGCTGTGGTCGCTGTCGCGGGCGCCCGACGCTGATGCCGCGCTGCGCACCATGGTCCGGCTGGCCGACACGCTCGACAAGGACTGGCCCGAGCTGGCCGAGTTGCTGTTGGCGGACAAGGCATTGCGGGGCCGGATCTTCGCGCTGCTCGGTTCGTCGCTGGCGCTGGGTGATCACCTCGTCGCCCACCCGCATGCCTGGCGGCTGCTGCACGGCAACGCGGAACTGCCGTCCGCGGACGAGCTGAAGGCGGCGTTCACCGAGTGCGCGACCAGCACGCCAGCGGCCGAGGTGCAGCGCGCGCTGCGGCGGCTCTATCGCGACCGATTGATGGTGCTGGCCGCCGTGGATGTGGCGCCCACCGTCGAGAACGAACACGTGCTGCCCTTCGAGACCATTGGCGCGCACCTGTCGGATCTCGCCGACGCCGCCGTGGCCGCCGCGCTCGAGGTGGCCTACGCGACGGTGTGCAAGGACAACGCGCCGCGGCCCCGGCTGGCCGTGATTGCGATGGGCAAATGCGGGGCGCGCGAACTGAATTATGTGAGCGACGTCGATGTGATCTTCGTAATGGCGGCGGAGGCCGCCGACGATTCAGCGCTGACCACCCGGGTGGCCGGCGAGATGATGCGGTTCGCGTCCGACACGTTCTTCGAGACCGACGCCGCACTGCGTCCCGAGGGCAAGCACGGGCAGCTGGTGCGCACCCTGGACTCGCACATCGCCTACTACCAGCGCTGGGCCAAGACGTGGGAGTTCCAGGCGCTGCTCAAGGCCCGCCCGGCCGCCGGCGACGCCGAACTCGGCGAAAAGTACCTGGCCGCGCTGATGCCAATGGTGTGGACGGCGTGCGAACGCGAGGACTTCGTCGTCGACGTCCAGGCGATGCGCCGCCGCGTCGTCGAGAACGTACCCGCCGATGTTCGCGACCGTGAGCTCAAGCTGGGCTACGGCGGATTGCGGGACGTCGAATTCGCGGTCCAGCTCCTGCAATTGGTGCACGGCCGCAACGACGAGGCGTTGCACGTCAGTTCCACACTGGATGCGCTGGCCGCCCTGGCCGATGGCGGCTACATCGGCCGCGACGACGCCGCCAACATGCGCGCGTCGTACGAATTCCTGCGCCTGCTCGAACACCGCCTGCAGCTGCAGCGGCTCAAGCGTACCCACATGCTGCCGGCGCCCGACGACGACGAGGCGCTCCGCTGGCTGGCCCGGGCGGCGCACATTCGACCCGACGGCACCCACGACGCGCTCGGTGTCCTGCGCGAGGAACTCAAGCGCCACAGTCTGCGGGTGTCCCGGCTGCATGCGAAGCTGTTCTATCAGCCGTTGCTCGAATCTCTCGGCGGTTCAATGGAATTCAGCGAGCACATGTCGCCGGAGGCGGCCGAGCGTCAGCTGGCCGCGCTGGGCTACCAGTCGCCGCGCAGTGCCCTGACCCACCTGGCTGCGCTGACCAGTCAGGGCGGCCGTCGCGGCCGGGTGCAGGCCGTGTTGCTGCCCACCCTGTTGGACTGGCTCTCGGACACCCCCGACCCCGACGGCGGTCTGCTGGCCTACCGCAAGCTGTCCGAGGCGATGGCCGAGCAGCGCTGGTTCCTGGGTACGCTGCGCGACGAGAGCGCGGTGGCCAAACGGCTGATGCATGTGCTGGGCACCTCGGCGTACGTGCCGGAACTGCTGATGCGCGCCCCGGAGGTCATCCAGGCCTACGCCGACGGGCCAACTGGCCCAAAGCTTCTCGATACCGACCCGGATAGTGTGGCCAAGGCGCTGGTGGCCGCGGCCGGCCGGCAGGCCGACCCGGTGAAGGCGATCGCGTCGGCCCGCACACTGCGGAGGCGCGAGCTGGCCCGCATCGCCTCGGCCGATCTGCTGGGCATGCTCGACGTCCGGGACGTCTGCAACGCGTTGACGTCCATCTGGGTCGCGGTGCTGCAGGCCGCGCTGGAAGCGGTGATCCGGCAGAACCTTCCCGACGACGGCGTGGCGCCGGCGTCGATCGCGGTGATCGGGATGGGCCGTCTGGGCGGCGGCGAGCTGGGCTACGGCTCGGACGCCGACGTCATGTTCGTCTGCGAGCCTGCTGCCGGCGTGGAGGAGACCATCGCGGTCAAATGGTCGGTGTCGGTGGCCGAGCAGGTGCGAGCGCTGCTCGGAACCCCGAGCGTCGACCCGCCCCTCGAGGTCGATGCCAACCTGCGGCCCGAGGGTCGCAACGGACCGCTGGTGCGGACCCTGGCCTCCTATGAGGCCTACTACCAGCAGTGGGCGCAGGCCTGGGAGGTGCAGGCGCTGCTGCGCGCGCATCGGGTGGCCGGCGACCCGGATCTGGGCGAACGCTTCTTGGAGATCGTCGACACCGTGCGGTATCCGGCCGGCGGCATCTCGGCTGAGACCGTGCAGGAGATCCGCCGCATCAAGGCCCGCGTCGACGCCGAGCGGCTGCCACGCGGGGCCGACCCGAACACCCATACCAAGCTGGGCCGCGGCGGGCTGGCCGACGTCGAGTGGACGGTGCAGCTGCTGCAGTTGCGGTTCGCCGACAAGATTCCCGCTCTGCACAACACCTCGACCTTGGAGACGCTGGACGCCATCGGGGCGGCCGAGCTGATTGCCGAGGGCGATGTCGACCAGCTGCGGGACGCCTGGCTGCTGGCCACCCGGGCGCGTAATGCTCTGGTACAGGTGCGGGGCAAGCCGGTGGACCAGCTGCCCGGTCCGGGCCGGCAACTGAACGCCGTGGCCGTCGCGGCGGGGTGGGCCAACGACGACGGCAGCGAGTTCCTGGACAACTATCTGCGCGTCACCCGGCGGGCAAAAGCCCTGGTGCGCAAGGTGTTCGGCGGCTAGTCGACCCTCCGCCCTTCCGGCGAGCGCCCGTGTTGGTACGCGACACGCCGCCTCCGCTCGTACCAACGCGGACGCTCACGTGCGGGGTTCACCGCCCCGGCGCACTTTCGTAGAACCCTCGCTGCTATGAAGACCTGATGAAGTTCTCTGCCGAGGTGATGGACGCCGAGGAATTCGACCGTCAGCGCGACCTGTACGAACCCCTGGCCGACGCGGTCCGGGATCTGCTCGACGCCACCATCCGCACCCAGGCCGACGCCAACACCGTCGCCGCGGCGGTCCGCGCCGTCGAGGCCGTCACCTCGACCCTGCGCGCCACCCAGCTCGAAGGCCCGCGGGGCGTCCGGTACACCAGCGACGGCCGCAGCATGACGTGGGGCAATCCGGTGATCGGGATTCACAACGCGTTCGCCCCGCCGGTGGTGGTCAGCAAGGACGAAGGCCGTTGCTGGGCGGAGTTCGACCTCGGCGCCGCCTACGAGGGCCCGCCCGATCATGTGCACGGCGGGGTCAGCGCGCTGATCCTCGATCACATGCTGGGGGAGGTCGCCAGCCTGGGCGGGATCAAGCCGATCTTCACCGGGACCATCTCGTGCCGCTACCTCCGCGGGACGCCCCTGGGCCCGCTGCGGTGTGAGACGTGGGTCGACCGGGTGGACGGGATCAAGACGTACGCCACGGGATTCATCGCCGATGCCGACGGGCCGACGGTGGAAGCCGAGGGCGTGTTCATCCAGCCGCAGTGGGCGCGATAGTGCGGTTCTACATCAGCACAGCGTTCCTGGATACCCACGAGGCTGTCGAAGTGGCCAGGGCGGCAGACGAACTCGGCTACGACGGGATGGGGATACCCGACCACGTGGTCAACCTGGAGACGTTGGCGACGCCGTATCCCTACACCAAGGACGGCGCGCGGCGCTGGGAGGCGTTCACCGACTGGCCCGATCCGTGGGTGATGATCGGCGCCATCGCCCTCGTGACACAGCGCCTCAATTTCGTCACGACGGTGTACCTTCCGGCGATGCGCGATCCGTTCTCGGCCGCCAAAGCCATTGGTACAGCAGCGGTTCTGGCGAAAGGCCGTCTGGAGCTCGGGATCGGGGTGGGCTGGTGCCGGGAGGAATTCGAACTCCTCGGCCAGTCCTTCGGAGAGCGCGGCAAGCGGACCGACGAGATGCTCGAGCTGATGAAAGAACTGTGGTCACCAGGGTGGACCGAGTTCGCGGGCGAGTTCTATCAGGTGCCGCGCCTGGAGATGGAGCCCACACCGCTACGCATCCCGATCTACGTCGGCGGCCTGTCCGAGATCGCGCTACGGCGCGCGGCCCGGCACGACGGCTGGATCGGTGACCTGATCACCACCGACAAAGCGCTGGAGCGAGTTTCCCGGCTGACGGAGTTGCGGGCCGAAAAGGGTTTGGGCATGGACGGTTTCGAGGTGATCACACCGCTGGTCGATGCGTTCACCCCCGAGCATTATCAGCGCGCGCAGGAGGGCGGGATCACCGGGATCATCACCATGCCGTGGATGTTCTACACCGGACCGGATTCCACCCTGGAACAGAAGGTCGACGGGATGAAGCGGTTCCGGACGGATATGCGCCTGGACGGCTGAGGTTCCGCCCCGGCGGCATGAGTCAGGCCGGGGTTCGTACCGTATCGACGATCTTGTCGATCATGTCGGCCTTGGGCGTCACATTTGCACCCTCGCGTAACGAGATGACGAAGGCCACCGATCCCTCGACGTTGGGCACCGTGGTGATCACCATGCTGTGGAATGCCGACGGGCCGTTGCAGGCATCGGTGGCGATGCCCTTCACCGTTGCCACCATCTGCACCGCGGGACGGCCGCCGATGCTGAACTCACGAACCGGCCCGAGTTCGACCTCGGGAACCTTTCCGTTCTGGGTGTAGATGAGCGGCACCGTCGCGGACTCCTCGTCCAGAGCGGCCCTGATATCCGGGTTCTTCGAGTTCGCGACACCGGCCATCGCGAGGTTCTGCTTCTCGCACGCCGGGTTGGCGACCGTCGCCACCGCGCCGAGGTCCCGGATCACGCACTGGCCCTGCGGGCAGGGCTTGGCCCAGCCCATCCGGACACCGCACTCGGCGACCGTCCAATCGGGCGGAACGGCGTAGGCCAGCCCGAGGCGGTCGATCGTGGCATGCCAGCCGGGCTGTGAGGACGGGTCGACGGACGCGGTGAACCCGTTGCACGTCATCGACGAGCCGGACGCGCCGGCGGGCGGCGGTTGTGCCGCGGTGGGCTGGGTCGGCGCAACCGTGGTTGGGGACGCTGTTGCTGCGGCTGCGGACGTCCCGGAGTCCTTGGCGTTGTGCTGCATGACGACCACCGTGGACAACACGGTGATGATCACCGCGGCGACGGCCAGTGCGATCCACAACCAGGTTGTGCGGCGGCGCGGGGGTCTCGGCTGGTAGCTCGGAAAGTTGCGGTCGGGCTCCAGCGGGCCTGGCATCGGATAGTTCAAGACAGGCTCCGTGGGTTCGACGTCTGGACAAGACGACCGGGTTGAGTCGTGCCCGGAACATTACCTGCCCGCCGCCGGTGACCGTACCGATGTTCCCGGTATGTCGCGTCGGGGCCGCGGAGACGCTGGATCAGGACGGCCCGAAGACGTTTCATGCGTGGTGCTTTTGACGGACCAGGGACTCGGTCAGACCATTGCGATGGGCGGGACGTCGACGGTCTTACGCCGGTGGCCCAGGACACTGTCGACCGCGAGCCAGCCCGAC
>JAKIXW010000012.1:3850-13127 GCA_022708865.1 Acidobacteriota bacterium | reverse complement strand
AGAACGCCCAACAGAACAGCACGGCCGCCTCACCCTGATTCGCGATCGGCCAGAAGCCATTCGGGAAATGCTGGGTGAAGAATGCCACCGCCATCTGTCCGGCCGCGATGAACGCCGCCGCACGGGTGAACAGTCCGAGGGTGATCAACGCGCCGAGGGTGATCTCCAGGATGCCGGCCCACCAGAACTGCGATCCGCTGGGAACGGTGGGGCCCACCGGCCAGCCGAACAGTTTCGAGGTGCCGTGCACGAAGAACATCAGGCCGAACACGATCCGGAAGAGGCTCAGCACCGTGGATGTCAGGCCGCTGAGGCGCGCACCGAGTTGGGTCATTCCCCGGACGGTAGTGCCCCGTGGTTACGGCGCGGGTGAACCTACCGTCACAGTTCGAGTAACACGGTGACGGGTCCGTCGTTGATCAGTGCGACCTGCATGTCGGCGCCGAACACCCCCGTCGCGACGTCGGCGCCGAGCCCGCGCAGGGCGTCGGCGAACGCCGTCACCAACGGTTCGGCTTCGGCCCTGCCGGCTGCCGCGTTCCATGACGGCCGCCGGCCCTTGACGGTGTTGGCGTACAGCGTGAACTGACTGATCACCATGATCGGGGCACCCACGTCGGCGGCGCTGCGTTCGTCGTCGAGAATCCTGAGCTGCCAGAGTTTTTCGGCCAGCCGGCCAGCGATCAAAGGGGTATCGGTATGCGTGACGCCGACCAGCGCCACCAACCCCTGGCCGGTCGGCTCGATCGCATCGACGACGGTGCCGTCGATGGTGACGGCGGCCGAGGTGACACGCTGCACCAGGACTCGCACGTGCGGGTCAGAGGAACGGCTGCGGCGTGATGGGAGCGGTCTTGAGCGGGGTCTGATTGTTGGGGTCGAGCTCTGCGACGATCCCGATCTTGAGGAACGGCACGCTGATGATCGGGCGGCGATCCTTGAGGAAGGTGACGAAGTTGTTGTCGATCACGTAGGTGTCCGCTTCGATGACGATCATCTGAGGAGGGCCAGGATTGCCCGATGGATCCTGGGTCGGCTGAGCGCCGATCGTGTAGCGCGGCATAAGGCTTCCCTGCCCTCTCGTTGAGGATTTGCTGACCGGTCGACATTAGCCGACCAGCCTGCGCAGCGGCCCCATGGGCCGAGAGCCGGGCGACATCCCGGAGGATGCCACCCGGCTCTCGTCAGCCGAGCAATGACTTACACGTCGTAGTACAGCGCGAACTCGTACGGGTGGGGCCGGATCTGCACCGGCAGGATCTCGTTCTCCCGCTTGTAGGAGATGTAGGTCTCGATCAGGTCCTCGGTGAAAACGCCCCCCTCGGTGAGGTATTCGTGATCCTCCTCGAGACGGTCGATCACCGCGGCCAGCGAGGTGGGCGCCTGCGGAATGTTGGCGGCCTCGTCCGGCGGCAGCTCGTAGAGATCCTTGTCGACCGGGGCCAGCGGCTCCATCTTGTTCTTGATCCCGTCGATGCCGGCCATCAACATCGCCGCGAACGCCAGGTACGGGTTGCCCGAGCTGTCCGGGCAACGGAACTCCAGGCGCTTGGCCTTCGGGTTGTTGCCGGTGATGGGAATGCGGACGCACGCACTCCGATTTCGCTGGCTGTACACCAGGTTGATCGGGGCCTCGTAACCGGGCACCAGACGCTTGTAGGAGTTCACCGTCGGGTTGGTGAATGCCAGCAGCGACGGTGCGTGGTGCAGGATGCCGCCGATGTAATGCCGCGCGACGTCGGACAGGCCTGCGTAACCCGATTCGTCGTGGAACAGCGGCTTGCCGTCCTTCCACAGCGACTGGTGCGCGTGCATACCCGAGCCGTTGTCACCGAACAGCGGCTTGGGCATGAAGGTGACGGTCTTGCCGGCCGCCCAGGCAGTGTTCTTGATGATGTATTTGAACAGCAGCACATCGTCGGCCGCGTGCAGCAGCGTGTTGAACTTGTAGTTGATCTCGGCCTGACCGGCGGTGCCCACCTCGTGGTGACCGCGCTCCAGGGTGAAACCGGCGTTCTGCAGGTTGGTGGCCATGTCGTCGCGCAGATCCACGTAGTGGTCGTAGGGCGCGACGGGGAAGTAGCCGCCCTTGGGGCGAACCTTGTAGCCGCGGTTGGCGCTGCCGTCGGCCTCGAACGGCTCCCCGGTGTTCCACCAGCCCGACTCGGAGTCGACCTCGTAGAAGGTGCCGTTCATCTTGGAGTCGAAGGACACCGAGTCGAAGATGTAGAACTCGGCCTCGGCACCGAAGAAGCAGGTGTCGGCGATGCCGGTGCTGGTCAGGTAGTTCTCCGCCTTGCGGGCCACGTTGCGCGGGTCGCGGGAGTAGGCCTCGCGGGTGAACGGGTCGTGTACGAAGAACATCAGGTTCAGCGTCTTGGCGGCGCGGAACGGGTCGATGCGGGCGGTCTCGGGATCCGGCAGCAGCATCATGTCGGATTCGTGGATCGACTGGAAGCCGCGGACCGACGAACCGTCGAACGCAAGGCCGTCCTCGAACACGCTCTTGTCGAACGCCGACGCGGGGATGGAAAAGTGCTGGACCACACCGGGCAGGTCGCAGAAGCGGATGTCGATGTATTCGACGTCCTCGTCCTTGATCAGCTTGAAGATGTCGTCAGCGTTCTTGTCTGCCACTTGTGAGCTCCTTCTTGCGGGCATGTATGCACGGCGTTTCTAACCCGTGGCTGACGCTATGGAGCCGATGTTGCACCGTCGTCAACCGCATGTTGCGTGGACGTTACGCGATTGGTGTCGCGCTTATGCTCGGGGGATGGCTCGCTCCGTTTCCTCCTGGCTGTCCGGCCCCGAACCAGCGGATTCCGTCGACAACGCCTATCCCGGCCAGGCATTAGGCCTGCCGGCGTCGGGATCGCGATCGCTGGCCCGGACGGGCCGGCGTTTGGCCGCGTTGTGCGTGGACTGGCTGATCAGCTATGGCATCGCGGCCCTGTTGATGAGCCTGGGCTGGGTTCCGCTGGCCATGTTGTCGACCGCGGTGCTGGCGGTGTGGTTCGTCGTCGGCGCGGTGTCGTTGCGGCTCTACGGGTTCAGCCCCGGCCAGCTGGCCCTGGGCCTGCAGGTGGTGCCGGTCGACGGCCGGTTGCACGTCGGCTTCGGCCGGGCGGCGGTTCGCGGTGTGCTGCTGGCGTTGGTGATCCCGGCGCTGTTCATGGACGCCGACGGTCGGGGGCTGCAGGACAAGCTGACATTCACCGCTGTCGTCCGGCGCTGAGTGGTTGTCCAGTCTGAACCTACGCAGGCCGCTACTCGGATTTCTCCTGCGTGAGTTCTGACTCGACGAGCTCTCGACACGGCCTGTGGATCCTTGAATATGCCCCCGGCCGGAGCTTGACACGATCGCGGTCGTGGACGTCCTCATCGGCAGCGAAGCCCTGTCGTCGGGCCGCGTTACACGGCATGGCTTGACATCGCACTATCAGCGCGTGTTCCCCGACGTCTACGCGCCCGCCGGGCGTGCGCTGACACTCCATGACCGGACGGCAGCCGCGTGGCTGTGGTCGCAGCGGCGCGGGATCGTCACCGGCGCCGCTGCGTCCGCATTGCACGGTGCCCGCTGGGTCGATGCGGGTGTGCCCGTCGAGCTGAACCTCGCCAACAACAAGTCTCCTGCAGGGATCGTGACGCGATGGGAGACCTTGCTGGACAACGAGACTCAGCGGCGACGCGGCCTTCCGGTGACAAGCGTGGACCGTACCGCGTTCGACCTCGCGCGCCGTGGTCCGGTGCTGAGAGCCGTCCAGCGACTGGATGCGCTCGCCCGGGCGACCGGTTTCAGGGCGACGGACGTGCTTGACCTGGCCGGCGACCATCCACGGGTCCGTGGACTACGCCGCATGCCGGACATCCTCGACCTGGTCGACCCCGGTGGTCATTCGCCCAAGGAGACCTGGCTGCGGCTGCTGCTGCTCGCCGCCGGATTCCCGGCGCCCCGGACTCAGACGTCGGTACCAGGCCCAGACGGCTACCCACGGTATTACCTCGACATGGCGTGGGAGGAGTTCATGGTCGCCGTTGAGTACGACGGTCAGCAGCATCGCACCGATGCCGTTCAGTACCGCAACGATGTGCTGCGGGGCGAATACATCGCCCACCGGGGCTGGCGTCGGATCGTCGTACTCGCGGGACACCGCTGCGCCGACATCATCGGCCGAGTCGAACGTGCCGGTGTACCGCGCGATGCGTCGAATCAGAATCTACGCAGGCCATTACTCGGATTTCTCCTGCGTGAGTTCTGACTCGACGCGGGAGTTACTTGCGGCGTACCGAGCGCTGCACCCCGCGCATCTTGGCCTGCGCGGGCATCGGGCCCTTCGGCATGCCGGCCGGGCCGAGCTTGCTGCCCAGCGCCACCAGCTTGGATTCGAGTGAGTCCATCTGCTTGACGGTGATGTTGGCGGGCAGCTTGGTCAGGTGCCGCTCCAACTTGGCCAGCGGCACCTCGCCCTCGCCGTTACCGATCACGATGTCGTAGATCGGGACATCGCCGACCAGTCGCGCGGTGCGCTTCTTCTCCTGTGCCAGAAGGGGTTTCACGCGGCTGGCCTGGCCCTCGCCGACGAAGATCACCCCGGGCCGGCCGATGACCCGGTGCACGGCGTCGAAATGGCCCGTCGCGGCGACGCCCGGAGTCACCCGCCACTTGCCGCGCAGATTGTCCAGCGCCCAGGCCGCGGCGCCGGTCTGGCCCTCGGCCTTGGTGTACACCGACTTCTGGGCCCGGCGGCCGAAGATGATGAACGCCACCAGCGCGCCCAGCACGATGCCCAGCACGATGAACGTATAGGTGGTGAAGCCGCCACCGCCGATCAGGATGCCCGCGACCACCGACAGCGCCACGATCAGCACGAATGCGCCGATCATGTATGGCAGCAGCCGGGTGTCCTCCTTGCGCTGCATCTGGAACGCCTGCCAGAGCTGACTGCGCCGCTGCTTGGACGCCGCCTTGCGGGCTGCGGTCGCGGCTTGCTTGGCAGCCTTGTTCTCGGCGGCATTGCGGGGTTTGGCCATGCGACAAGGATACGGCGGCCGAATCAGCCCTCGACGGCGATCCGCCCCTGCACGGCCTGGGCGTACAACCGACCGGCCCGGTACGACGACCGCACCAGGGGACCGGCCAGCACCCCGGCGAAGCCGAGGCCCTCGGCGAACGCGGCGTGTTCGGCGAACTCGTCGGGGTGCACCCAGCGCTCGACGGGATGGTGGCGCGCCGACGGCCGCAGGTACTGCGTGATGGTGACGATGTCACAGCCCGCGCCGTGCAGGTCCCGCAGCGCCACCCGGACCTCGTCGGGCGTCTCGCCCATACCGAGGATCAGGTTCGACTTGGACACCAAGCCGTCGTCGCGGGCCGCGGTCAGCACGTCCAGGCTGCGCTGGTAACGGAACGCCGGGCGGATCCGCTTGAAGATCCGCGGCACCGTTTCGAGGTTGTGCGCCAACACTTCCGGGCGGGTGTCGAACACCTCACGCAATTGATCGGCGTTGCCGTTGAAGTCGGGGATCAGCAACTCGACGCCGGTGCCGGGATTGATTTCCTTGATCGCACGCACGGTCTCGGCGTACAGCCACGCACCGCCGTCGGGCAGATCATCGCGCGCCACACCGGTGACCGTGGCGTACTTCAGGCCCATGGCCGCCACACTCTCGGCGACGCGGCGCGGCTCGTCCCGGTCCAGGTCGGCCGGCTTGCCGGTGTCGATCTGGCAGAAATCGCAACGGCGCGTGCACTGTTCACCGCCGATGAGGAAGGTGGCCTCCCGGTCCTCCCAGCATTCGTAGATGTTGGGGCAGCCGGCCTCTTCGCAAACGGTGTGCAGGCCTTCGCGTTTGACCAGCGCCTTCAGCTCGGTGTACTCCGGGCCCATCCGGGCCCGGGTCTTGATCCATGGGGGTTTGCGTTCGATGGGGGTCTGCGCGTTACGCACCTCGAGCCGCAACAGTTTTCGGCCCTCGGGAACGACGCTCACGGGTGCGATCCTACGCGTTTCGGGGCCATGTTCCCGGCGTGGGACCTGACGGACAGCCGCCCGTCCAGGGCGTCGGCGACGGCCTGCGCGACGGGCTCCATGACATCGGTCACACCGACGGGGCGGCCCCGCTGGCTCCCACCCGCCGCGCCCAGCTCCGCCGTCAGCGACGTGACCCCGGCGTCGGTGATCCCGCACGGGATGATGCCGCCGAACGCGGCCAGATCGCAGTCGCAGTTCAGGGCGAAACCGTGCAGCGTGATCCCGCGGGCCACCCGGACGCCGATGGCGGCGACCTTGCGCTCGGGCCGGGCACCGTCGGCGGGCAGCCACACCCCGGAGCGGCCGTCGACCCGGCCGGTGCGCAGGCCCAGCCCGGCGCACACGTGGATCAGCGCCTCCTCGAGCCGCCGGACGAAATTCACCACGTCCATCGGCTCGGCGAGTTTGACGATCGGGTATCCGACCAACTGCCCGGGTCCGTGCCAGGTGATCTTGCCGCCCCGGTCGGTGTCGACGACCGGGATGCCGCCGCCCGACGGCCGTTCGGCCTCCTCGGTGCGCCGCCCGGCCGTGTACACCGGCGGGTGTTCGAGCAGCAGCAGGCTGTCGGGGCCGCCGGCCAGCCGCTCGTCGGCCAGGGCCCGCTGGCGGTCCCAGGCGGCCCGATAGTCGATCAGCCCGAGCCGCTGCACATCGATCGGGCCGTCGGCGGATCGGATGCTGGTGGTCACGACCGTGCCGTCGCGTACCGCAACGCCTCGCCAATCGTGTTGTGGTGGAAAGTGAATCCGGCATGTTCCAGCGCCGCGGGGATGGCCCGCTGCCCGGCGAGCAAGCCCTCGTTGGCGAACTCGCCGACCACCGTTCGCAGCGCGAAGCCGGGCACCAGCATGGGCGTGGGACGGTTCAGCGCCCGGCCCAGCGCACTGGTGAATTCGGCGTTGGTGACCGGCGCGGGTCCGGTCAGATTCACCGGGCCGGACACTGATTCGTCGCCCAGGGCGAAGATCAGCGCCCGCACTTCGTCCTCCAGGCTGATCCACGGCATGTACTGTCGGCCGCTGCCCAGCCGCGTGCCCAGGCCCAGTCCGAACAATGGTCGCAGCGGCCCCAGCACGCCGCCCGACGGCGCCAGCACTAGACCGGACCGAGCCAGCACGACGCGTACACCGGCGTTGTGCGCCGTCGCCGTGGCCGATTCCCAGTCCACGCACAACCGGGCCAGGAACCCCGCACCGGGCGGGGCGGTCTCGTCGACCGTGCGTCCGCGGGTGTCGCCGTAGTACCCGACCGCGCTGGCGTTGACCAGGACGGGCACCGCGGCCTGGGCGACCGCGTCGGCGAGCACCTCGGTGGGGTCGATGCGGCTGTCGCGCAGGCTCTGCTTGAACGACCCCGACCAGCGGGACCCGCCGATGCTCACCCCGCACAGGTTGACCACGGCGTCGACCCCGTCCAGCGCGCCGGGATCCAGCGGGCCGGCGTCCGGATTCCAGTGCAGCTCATCGGAATTCGACGGGGTCCGGCGGACGATTCGCAGCACCCGGCGATCGGCGGCCCGCAGCGCGGAGACCAGTGCGGTGCCGATGAGTCCCGAGGACCCGGCGATCGCGATGGTGGCGGGGGTGGCGGGGGCCACGGGACTCACAACCCCAGGTCGGCCTCGAAGGCACCCTCTTCGAGGCGTTTGCGCACCGTGGTGAGGAAGCGTCCCGCGTCGGCGCCGTCGATGAGGCGGTGGTCGTAGGTCAGGGGCAGGTAGCAGATCGAGCGGACGCCGATCGACTCGTTGCCGTTGTCGTCGACGACCACCCGGGGCCGCTTGACGATGGCACCGGTGCCCAGCATGGCCGCTTGCGGCGGGACCAGGATCGGGGTGTCGAACAGCGCGCCCTCGCTACCGATGTTGGTGATCGTGAACGTGCCGCCGGACAGTTCGTCGGGCTTGAGGCCACCCGACCGGGCGCGCTCGGCGATGTCCTTGATCGCCCGGCCCAGCCCCGCCAGGGACAGATCACCGGCGTTGTGCACCACCGGTGACAGCAGCCCCTGCTCGGTGTCCACCGCGAAACCGAGGTTCTCGGTGTCGTAGTAGGTGATCTCCTTGGTGTCCTCGTTGTAGCTGGCGTTGATGTTCGGATGCGCCTTGAGAGCGTCGATGACGGCGCGGGCGATGAACGGCAGATAGGTGAGGTTCACGCCTTCCTTCTCCGCGAAGCTCTTCTTGGCCCTGGCCCGCAGCGCCACGATCTTGGTCATGTCGACCTCGTGGGTCTGGGTCAGCTGCGCGGTGGTCTGCAGCGACTCCCGGGTTTTCTTCGCGGTGAGCTGCCGGATCCGGTTGGCCTTCTGGGTGGTGCCGCGCAGATGTGCCAGCGGCGACGGGGTGGCCGGGGCGGGCACGCCGGCCGACGGTGCCGCCGCGGGGGCCGACGGAGCGGCCGCGGTCGGTGCCTTCTTGGACTCCGCGGCAGCCAGCACATCCTGCTTGCGGATGCGTCCGCCGACGCCGGTGCCCTGGATGGCGCCGAGGTCAACTCCGTTCTCGGAGGCCAGCTTTCGGACCAGGGGAGTGACGTAGGGACTGGTGTCCGACGCTGACGGGCCCGCAGCGGGCGCCGGCGCGGGTGCGGGTGCCGGCTTCTCGGCGACCGGCTCGGGCTTTGGTTCGGGCTTTGGTTCCGGCGTGGGCTCGGGGGCCGGGGCCGGGGCCGGAGTGGCCTGCACGTCTCCGATCTGAGCCAACTCGCCGCCCACGGCGACGGTGTCGTCCTCCTCGGCGGTGATCGACAGCAGGGTGCCGGCGACCGGCGACGGGATCTCGGTGTCGACCTTGTCGGTGGACACCTCGAGCAAGGGCTCATCGACGTCGACCGTGTCGCCCTCCTGCTTGAGCCAGCGGGTGACAGTGCCTTCGGTAACGCTCTCACCGAGCGCGGGCATCTGTACGGAGACGGCCATTTCGTGTGACTCCTCGAACGGTCAATCGGGTCGACCTCTGGCTTACCACAGCGTCGTGTATCGAGTCGGTTACCCAGGTGGATTGGCGAACCAATCCTTCCACACAAGCTCTGGCACCATCGAAGAAGAGACCTGCCCGTAATCCGTTCAAGGAGTGTTCACCGAATTGGGACTCTTCGGTCGATTTCGTGGCCGCCGATCAGCGGCCGGTTCCACCTCCGATGACCTGAAGTATCTGCGCGCCTGGGTCGCCGCCCGCTCGGGGGTGGAGGGCTTTGTCGAACCGAAGACCACGGTCACCGACCTGACCGTGGTGCTGGTGG
>JAKIXW010000012.1:0-3752 GCA_022708865.1 Acidobacteriota bacterium | reverse complement strand
CCCGCCGGCGCATCGAACGCCAACGCGCGCTGCGCGACGAACTCGACCGCTGAGCGATTTCGGTGCATCCGCCGTCGGTGAGCGACGGTCAATGCACCGAAATCACGTCAGCCGTTCGCGCAGATGTCCTCGAGAACCGCGAGCATCGTGCGGGCCGGCACCCCGGTACCGCCCTTGCCGGTGTAACCCCACGGCCCGCCGGTGTTGTAGGCCGGGCCGGCGACGTCGATGTGCACCCACTGCACGCCGTCGGCGACGAACTCACGCAGGTACACCCCGGCCACCAGCATGCCGGCGAAGCGCTGCGCGCTGACGTTCGCCAGATCCGCCACCGTCGACTTCAGGTCGTCCTTCAGCTCGTCGGGCAGCGGCATCGGCCAGCCGTTCTCGCCCACCTCCTGCGAGATAGCGGCCACCCGATCGCGGAACTCGTCGGAACCCATCACGCCGGGGATCCGGGCGCCCAGCGCCACCGTCTGGGCGCCGGTCAGGGTCGAGGTCTCCATCAGATAGTCCGGGCCGTCCTCACAGGCCCGCACGATCGCGTCGGCCAGGATCAACCGGCCCTCGGCGTCGGTGTTGAGCACCTCGACGGTGGTGCCGCCGTACTGCGTCAGCACGTCGCCGGGCCGCTGTGCCGTCGAGCTCGGCATGTTCTCGGCCATCGGCACCGTCGCGGTGACGTCCACGGGCAGGTTCAGCCGGGCGGCCATCGCGACGGCCGCGATGACGGCGGCCGCGCCGCCCATGTCCGAGGTCATGTGGTGCATCGAGGCTGCGGGCTTGATCGAGATGCCGCCGGTGTCGAAGGTGATGCCCTTGCCCACCAGCGCAACCTTTTTCGCGCCGCGCTTGCCGGACGCATGCGTCAGGCGCACCAGCCGGGGCGGGCGCGACGACCCCTGGCCGACACCGATGATGCCCCCGTAGCCGGCCTTGGCCAGCGCCTTCTCGTCGAGGATCTCGACGGTCAGGCCGGCGTCCTCGCCAAAAGCCTTGGCGCGCTCGGCGAATTCGGCAGGGAACAGGTGGCTGGGCGGGGTGTTGACGAAATCGCGGGCGGTGGCCACCGCGGTGGCGATCGTCGCGCCGCGTTCGGCCAGCTTCTTGGCGTCGCGGGCCTGCGACAGTGCGGTGATCTTGCGCAGTCCCTTGTCCTTGGGTGCGGTCTTGTCGCTGCGGAAGTCAGTGAACCGGTAGGCGCCCAGGATCAGGCCCTCGACGGTGGCCTCGACGTCAACGTCACTCAGCGTGGTCACGACGGCCTCGGTGCCGCCCAGCGCGCGCGCCGCGACACCGGCGGCCCGGCGGATGACGTCGGCCGGCCAGGCGTCGCGCGGCTTGCCCAGACCGACCGCCAGCACACTGGCCACCGGCAGCGACGGGGCCAGCACCCGGGTGACCTCGTCGGCGCCGCCCTTGGCGCCCAGTGCCGCCAGCGCCACCTCGATCCCACCGGTCGCCTCGGCGTCCAGGAACGGGTTGGCCAGCAGGGTGGGCGTGCCACCGTTGTCCGGGTCGGCGCTGACGACACCGACGACGAGCACCGTCGAACCCGCGCCGCGTTTGGGCAGGGTGATGGCGACGGCGACGGTGGGGGACTGGTAACCGGCAGGAGTGCTCACCCGGAACACCCTAGCCACGTCGGGATTAAGGTGGTCGCCGTGACCGAGAACCTGTTGCAGGGCCCGCTGGAAGAGCGTCACCGCGAACTGGGCGCCAGTTTCGCCGAATTCGGCGGCTGGCTGATGCCCGTCGCGTATGCGGGCACGGTGTCCGAACACAATGCCACCCGCGAGGCCGTCGGCCTGTTCGATGTCAGCCATCTGGGCAAGGCGCTGATCACGGGGCCGGGTGCCGCGGAGTTCGTCAACTCGGCCCTCACCAACGACCTGCGTCGGATCGGGCCCGGCAAGGCGCAGTACACGCTGTGCTGCACCGGGACGGGCGGGGTGATCGACGATCTGATCGCCTACTACGTCTCCGACGACGAGGTGTTCCTGGTTCCCAACGCCGCCAACACCGCCGCTGTGGTCGCCGCCATGAAAGCCGTTGCCCCCGAGGGTCTTACGATCACCGACGAGCACCGTTCCTTCGCCGTGCTGGCGGTGCAGGGGCCGAGGTCCACCGAGGTGCTGGCCGCACTCGGGCTGCCCACCGACATGGACTACATGGGCTACGAAGATGCCGAGTACAGCGGTGTTCCGGTCCGGGTATGCCGGACCGGCTACACCGGCGAACACGGCTACGAACTCCTGCCGCCGTGGGATTCGGCCGCCGTGGTGTTCGACGCGCTGGTCGAGCAGGTGCGCGCGGCCGGCGGTGAACCGGCCGGCCTGGGGGCCCGCGACACCCTGCGCACCGAGATGGGGTATCCGCTGCACGGTCACGAACTGTCGCTGGACATCTCACCGCTGCAGGCCCGTACCGGCTGGGCGATCGGCTGGAAGAAGGACGCCTTCTGGGGCCGTGACACGCTGCTGGCCGAGAAGCAGGCCGGCCCCCGCCGCACCCTGCGCGGCCTGAAGGCACTGGGCCGCGGGGTGCTGCGCGCCGACCTGACCGTCCTGGCCGGCGACACCCCGGTGGGCGTGACGACGTCCGGCACCTTCTCGCCGACGCTGAAGGTCGGCATCGCGCTGGCGCTGATCGACACCGCCGCCGGAATCGACGACGGTGCCCGCGTCGTCGTCGACGTCCGGGGCCGTCCGATCGAGTGCGAGGTCGTCGCACCGCCGTTCGTGCAAGTCCGCACGAAGTAGTTCGCCTGCTACGTCGGCGAAAACCGCTAGCGTGCGGCGATAGAATCGACGCCATGAATCCGGCTGACCTCGAGTTCTCGCTTGCCCGCAACACCAACCCGGCAAGCGACGAGGTACGGGCCGGCATCCTGGTCGATCCCGGATTCGGCCGTTATCACACCGATCACATGGTCTCGATCGACTACGACGCGGGCACCGGCTGGCACGATGCCGCGGTACTGCCCTACGGACCCATCGAATTGGACCCCTCGGCGATCGTGCTGCACTACGCGCAGGAGATCTTCGAGGGTCTGAAGGCCTACCGCTGGCCCGACGGGTCGATCGTCTCGTTCCGCCCGGACGCCAACGCCGCCCGGATGCGGGCCTCGGCGCACCGGCTGGCCATGCCCGAACTGCCCGACGCGTTGTTCCTCGAATCGCTGCGCCGGCTGATCGCCGCCGACCGCGACTGGGTGCCGCCGGCCGGCGGCGAGGAGTCGTTGTACCTGCGGCCGTTCATGATCGCCACCGAGCCGGGGCTGGGGGTGCGCCCGGCCAACCAGTACCGCTACCTGCTGATCGGGTCGCCGGCCGGGGCGTACTTCAAGGGCGGCGTCAAACCCGTCAGCGTCTGGTTGTCCACGGAGTACGTGCGGGCCAGCCCCGGCGGCACCGGGGCGGCCAAGTTCGGCGGCAACTATGCGGCCTCGCTGCTGGCCCAGGCCGAGGCCGCCGAGCACGGCTGCGATCAGGTGGTCTGGCTGGACGCCATCGAACGCCGCTACGTCGAGGAGATGGGCGGGATGAACCTGTTCTTCGTCTTCGGCAGCGGCGGCGCGGCCCGGCTGGTCACCCCCGAGCTGTCCGGCTCGCTGCTGCCCGGCATCACCCGGAACTCGTTGCTGCAGCTGGCAACCGACGCCGGCTTCGCGGTCGAGGAGCGCAAGATCGACGTCGAGGAGTGGCGCAAGGGCGTGGCCGCCGGGGAGATCACCGAGGTGTTCGCCTGCG
>JAKIXW010000129.1 GCA_022708865.1 Acidobacteriota bacterium | reverse complement strand
TCTGCTGGCCGGCGCCGACGCGGTGGTGTGGTCGCCGGGTTCGCGGCTGGCCGCACTGGATTCGCTGCAACCCCAACGGATCTACGAGCGTCATCCGCACCTGGTCGTCACGTCGATCACGCCGTTCGGACTTGCCGGTCCCTGGCACGAGCGACCCGCCACCGAGTTCACGCTCCAGGCGTGGTCCGGTGGGGCGCTGGGCATCGGGCGCGGCGAGCAGTCCCGGGCGCCGGCGCACGTCGGTGGACAGCCGGGGGAGTGGCTGGCCGGCGCGTACGCGGCGGCGTTCACCCTGGCCGCCCGGGCTCGCGGCGGCGGCGAGCTGGTGGACCTCTCAGCGCTGGAGGTCCAGATCCTCGGACTCACCTACTATCCCGTGACCTACTTCGAAATGCTCGGGCGGCCGTGGCGCAGCGAACGCAAACCGACCGTGCCCGGTGTGGCGCAGGCCGCCGACGGGCTGGTGGCACTGGGCTGCGGCACCGCACAGCAGTGGTGGGACCTGTGCGCCATGTCGGGGCATGTGGAGTGGATCGACGAGGCGTCACCGTTGTCGATCACCGAACAGGCCAACCTCCACGCCGACGAGCTGTACGACTGGTTGCGCGGCGAGAACGTTGATGCCGTACGGGAACTGGCGTCGGCCTTCCGGATCCCGAACTCGCCGGTGGCCAATGGTGAGAACGTCGCCGAGATGGATCATTACGTCGCTCGGAACAGTTTCGTCCGCAATCCGCGCGACGGCTTCCTCCAACCGGACCGGGCGTTCCGGTTCACCGGTGTCGAGTTGCCGGCACCGGGACCGGCGCCGCGGCTCGGTGAGCACACGAATGAACCGATGCCCGAACCGCACATCCGGGTGCCGGCCGGAAACGGGTCGACCCTGCCGTTCGAGGGTCTGCGCGTGCTCGACATGACGGCGTTCTGGGCCGGCCCGTCGTGCACCCACCTGCTGGGTATGCTCGGTGCCGAGGTCATCCACCTCGAGTCCACGCCTCGTCCCGACGGCACACGGTTGATCGCGGGCATCCCGGTGACCGAGCCGCAGTGGTGGGAGCGCTCACCGATCTTCTCGGGCCTGAACACCAACAAGCTCGGCCTGACCCTCGACTTCCAGACCGAGCAGGGCCGAGACCTGTTGCGCCGCTTGATCCCCACCTGCGACGTGATCATCGAGAACTTCACCCCACGGGTGATCGAGCAGATCGGTCTGGACTACGACAGCGTCCGCGCTCTGCGTGAGGACATCATCATGGTCCGGATGCCCGGCTTCGGGCTCGACGGACCATGGCGCGACAATCCGGCGTTCGCCTACATCATCGAGGACGCGTCCGGGTTGAGTTGGCTCACCGGCTATCCGGACCGCACTCCCTACGAGCCCTACTCGATCGGCGACCCCAACGCCGGCATCCACGCACTGATCGGGTTGCAGCTGGCGCTGGAGAACCGTCGCCGTACCGGCCACGGTGCGCTGGTGGAGGCCGCGATGGTCGACGCGGCGCTCAACGTGGCCGCCGAACAGGTCATCGAGTACTCGGCCTACGGCGCGGTGCTGCAACGGGACGGTAACCGCGGCCCCGCGGCCGCACCGCAGAACATCTACCGGTGCGCCGGTGTCGACGAGTTCGGCCGGGAGGACAACTGGGTCGCGATCGCGGTCACGACCGATGCGCAGTGGGCGGCACTGGTGGCCGCGCTGGGCGGGCCGGAGTGGGCGGTCGACCCGCAACTGAGCACGGTAGCCGGCCGGCGGGCGCATCACGACGAGATCGACACCGCACTGGGAGCCTGGTGCGCGTACCGTACCGGCGACGAGATCGTCGAAAACCTCTGGCCGGCAGGTGTTCCCGTGGCAAAGGTGATGCAGCCGCACCGGCAGACCGAACTCGTGCAGCTGGCTGCCCGGGGTTTCTTCGAGCAGGTCGCCCATCCCGTCAACGTGACGGCGCCGCACAGCACGGTGCCGGTACGGCTCACGCAGGAGCCGGCGCAGTACCATCGCGCTCCCGCGCCGTTGCTCGGTGAACACACCGCGGAAATCCTTCGTGGGCTGGGGTGTTCGGATGCCGAGATCGCGCAACTGGACGCCGACGGGGTGATCGGAACCGAGCCGGCGATGGGCGGGCGCAAGGCGAAGCGTTAGGCGCTGGCTCCAATCTGTTCAGCGGTGGTTGCGACGTTGTTCGAGTGGATGTCGCGGGGACTGCTGAACAGATCGGCGATGCCGCGAGCAAGATGGATGGATGACCACGCCGTTGAGTCCCGCTCTGCTCGAGCAGGCGCCCAAGGCCCTCCTGCACGACCACCTCGACGGCGGCCTGCGCCCGGCCACCGTTCTGGACATCGCCGGTCAGATCGGTTACGACGACCTGCCCGCCCATGACGTCGACGGGCTGGCGCACTTCTTCCGGACCGCTGCCCACAGCGGGTCGCTGGTGCGCTACCTCGAGCCGTTCGCGCACACCGTGGCCGTCATGCAGACCCCGGAGTCGCTGCACCGGGTGGCGTTCGAATGCGTCGAGGATCTGGCGGCCGACAACGTGGTGTACGCCGAGGTCCGGTTCGCGCCGGAGCTGCACATCGCCGGCGGTCTGTCGTTGGACGCCGTGGTCGACGCGGTGCTGGCCGGTTTCGCCGACGGGGAGAAGGCCGCCGCGGCCGAGGACCGCCCGATCGTGGTGCGCACCCTGGTGACGGCGATGCGCCACGCCGCGCGGTCCCGCGAGATCGCCGAGCTGGCGATCCGCTTCCGGGACAAGGGTGTGGTCGGATTCGACATCGCCGGCGCCGAGGCCGGGCACCCGCCCACCCGTCATCTCGATGCATTCGAGTACATGCGGAACAACAACGCGCGCTTCACGATTCACGCCGGCGAGGCGTTCGGTCTGCCGTCCATCCATGAGGCGCTATCGTTCTGCGGGGCTGACCGGCTGGGGCACGGGGTGCGTATCGTCGACGACATCGAGGCCCGCCCGGACGGCACGTACCACCTCGGCCGGGTCGCGAGCATCGTCCGGGACAAGCGAATTCCGCTGGAGATGTGCCCGAGTTCCAACGTGCAGACCGGCGCGGCGAAGTCGATCGCCGAGCATCCGTTCGATCTGCTGGCGCGGCTGCGGTTCCGGGTGACGGTCAACACCGACAACCGGTTGATGAGCGATACCACCATGACCGACGAGATGGCCCGGTTGGTCGAGGCGTTCGGTTATGGCTGGAGCGATCTGGAGCGGTTCACCATCAACGCGATGAAGTCGGCGTTCATCCACTTCGACGAACGGCTGGCAATCATCGACGAGGTGATCAAACCGCGCTACGCGGTGCTGATCGGCTGATCACAGCAACGCCGTCACCGCCAGCGTGGCGACGCAGATCAGAACCGCGGCCGTGGTGAGGCCGTAGGCCAGGGTGCCGGTTCGGCCAATCGCGAAGCGCCCCATCAGCTCGCGGTCGCGGCCGAGCCCGATCATCGCCAGCAGCAGCGGCACCAGCAGGATGGCGTTGAGCACCTGGGTGGCCACCAGGATCGTCACCAGTGGGGCATTCGGGATGAGCACGCCCAGCGCGCCGAGCACCGACACGGTCCCGAACGTCAGATAGAAGGTGCGGGCCTGCGTGAACGGATCGTCGACGGCCGCCTCGATGCCGACGTATTCACACACCGAGTAGGCCGTGGACAGCGGTAGCACCGCCGCGGCCAGGAATGCCGAGCCGATCAGGCCCACGGCGAACAACTGTCCGGCCGCCGCGCCGGCGAGCGGTTCCAGTGCGCGGGCGGCGTCGGCGGCGTCGGTGATGTGCCGGCCGTCCCGGTTCAGCGTGGCCGCGCAGGCGACCACCACGAAGAACCCGATGATGCCGGTCAGCACCGCGCCGATGACGACGTCGACCCGCTCGAGAGCCAGATCCTCGGTGCGCAGCTTCTTGTCCACCGCGTAGGACTGGATGAAGGACAGGCCCCACGGCGCGAGGGTGGTGCCCAGCGTGGCGGTGACGATCGCGACCGCGTCGCGGGTGGGCGGCATGCTCGGCACCAGCGTGCCGTGCAGCGCCGCGGCCCAGTCGGGGTGGGCCAGTATTCCGGATCCGATGTACGCCAGGAACACCGTCGACAGCAGCAGCAGGAGATGTTCGACGAGGTGGAAGCTACCGCGCAGGACGAGCGCAGTGACGATCACGGCGGCCGCCGGAACGCTCAGGTATCGGGTGATCCCGAATAGCTCGAATCCTGCTGCAATGCCGGCGAATTCGGCACACGTCGTGCCCAGATTGGCGATCACCAAAGCGGCCAGCACCGCGGCGCCCAGCCGGACGCCGTAGCGCTGCCGAACCAGGCCGATCAGACCTTGCCCGGTGACGACGCCCATCCGGGCGGCGAGGCTGTGGAACATCACCAGCGCGACGGTGGACAACGCCAGCACCCAGAGCAACCGGTAGCCGTGGTCGGTGCCGAGCACGGAGTAGGTGGTGATGCCGGCCGGATCGTCGTCGGAGAGCCCAGCGAGCAGTCCGGGTCCGACCACGGCCAGCAGTGCGCCGACGCCGAGCCGCCGCTTCACCGGGCACTCCGCCGGGGCCAGACGCGCCAGCGGAGGAACGGTCGTCCGCGCAGCGTCGGAACGTGCGCGAGCCGGCCCCGCCAGTGCGACGCGTGGTCGTCGGGCATCGCGGCCACGATCAGTTCGGCGTGGGCGTCGGGCAGGGCGCGGAGTACCCGTTCGCCGACGACGGGGTGGGCGGAGCGGACGACGTCCGCGGCGACGCCGGGGCCCTTGGCGGCCAGTACTTCGGCGGCCGACTCGGTGTCGAGCCGGGTGACCAGCGCGGCCAGCCCACGTGCGTCCAGATGATGAACGGCCGACCGCGGGGTCGCGAGTTGTACGGCGTGACCGCGCTCGGAGGTCAGGTGCAGGTCGGTCCAGGCCACGGCGTCCTCACGGGAGCGCCGGGCCAGTCGGTGCAGCCCGAGCCGGCGCAGCACCCCGGCGAAGCCGACCTCGACGCCGACGAGTTCGAGCCGGTCCCGGCCGGTGCGGGCCAGCACCACATCGGAGACCCGGGCCAGCCGCTGGCCGACGACATCGACGACCTGGGTGTCGAGAACGTCGCGCACCAACAGGATCTCGTCCTCGTCGAGCGCATCGGCAGCCGCGTCGATCGTGAAATCGCTTGCATCGGTAGTCAACTCGACGACCGCGTGCCGGAAATTGGCGACCTGGTCCCACGGGATCAGAACCTCATGGCCGCCGCCGCGATGGACCAGGATCCGCTCGACCAGGTGTGGGCCGGCCTCGGTGCCCAGCCGCACCGTCAGGTCGACGACGCGACCCAGTGCCGCGCCGTCGGGCCCGAGCACGTCGTGACCGGTTATCCGGCTGAGCGGGAACACGTCAGAAGCATGCCTGGTGGCGATGCCCCAGCGCCGGCGAACCGTCGCTCGTGATGCCGAGCCTCGCCGGCCAAAATCGGTGTGGCTCCGGAGCCGCCCGGCTTACCCTGAGCGATGCCCAGCGACATCGACACATGGGATGTCGGCACGACGAAGCGGCTGGTGACGCTGACCCGGCCGTTGTACAAGGTCTACTTCCGGTCGGAGGTGCGCGGCCTGGACCGGCTGCCCGGGAAGGGGCCGGCGCTGGTGGTGGCCAATCACTCCGGCGGCCTGCTCACCGTGGACGCACAGGTGTTCCTGGTCGACTACTACACGAAGTTCGGCTACGGCCGGCCCGTCTACGTGCTGGGCCACGACAACCTGTTCCGGGGCCCCGGCGTCGATGTCCTGGGCCGTAGCGGCATCATTCGCGCCACGCGACGCAACGCCGCCGAGGCGCTTGCGGCCGGGGCGCTGGTGCTCGTCTTCCCGGGCGGCGACTACGACGTCTACCGGCCGACGTTGGCGGGCGCACCGGATACGTTGAGGCGGCCGTCGACGCCGGGGTGTCCATCGTGCCGATGACCATCATCGGCGGCCACGAGACCCAGCTGTACCTGACCCGCGGGATCCGGCTGGCCCGCGCACTGCGGCTAACGGGCTTGGAGCACAGGCTGTTTCGCTCGACGCTGCTGCCCGTCACCGTCGGATTCCCGTTCGGCCTCAGTGTGGTGCTGCCGGTCAACATGCCGCTGCCGGCCAAGATGGTCACCCAGCTGTTGCCGCGGATCGACATCGCGAAGCGGTTCGGTCCCGACCCCGACATCGACGAGGTCGATGCCTACGTGCGTCGCGTCATGCAGAACGGCCTGGACGCGCAGGCGGCCGAACGCCGGTTCCCGGTCCTGGGCTGACCGGTTACGCCTCGCGGCGCAGCCGGGACTCCAGGAACCGCTCCAGCCGGTCGAAGTCGCTGACGGCCTCGGCCCACGGCCCGGGGGGACGCGTGCCGGCGCCGTCGAGCACATAGCCGACGAAGGCACCCAGCGGCCGGTCGACGGCCAGGGCCCGGTCGACGGTGTCGTCCTCGGCGTAGTCGGCGGCGTCGCGCAGCAATTCCACGGCCAGGTTCAGCTGATCGTGGTCGACGGCGTCGGGTCCGTCGGCGATGTCGTCGACCAGACCGGTCAGCACGTAGACGTTCTCCTCGCTGACCCGCACGTTCAGCGACCCGTCGGTGGCGGCCGTCCGGATGTCCTCGTAGGTGCTCAGGTCGGCCAGGTCGTGGTCGTGCTCGTCGGCCAGGTAGCGCGCCAGCGCCCGCTCGGACGGGAACACGCTGATCCGCCCGTTGCGGCCCAGGAAGATCGGCCGCTCGCCGAAGTAGCAGCGCAGCGTGAAGAAGCCGCCGGAGTCGGTCATCATCCGGATCGGGTCGATGCCGACCTTCTCCCAGAAGTCGACGTCGCCGCCGAGCGCCCCGGTGCCGGAGGAGACGGTGACGCCGGGCAGGCCGTCGTGGTCGTAGTCCAGGGACGCGTCGTTCACGCTGACGTCGGGATCCTCGTCGAGTCCGTCGTCGTCCACGGCGGACACCTCTTCGGGCTCCTCCGGAGCCGGCTCCTCGAGTTCGGTCGCGGCCCGGGCCGATAGCGCGGCATCGACGTCGGGGGTCACCAGGATCTCCTCGACCGCGGCCAGTACGCCATCCCAGCTGCGCCCGACGATCGCGGCGATGGCGCTCCACCGCTTGGCGCCGGCCCTGCCGCTGAACTCGCCGGCCCCGCTGTTGACCGACGACAGCGTCGGGTTGCCGTTGAAGAACTTGGTGATGGTCGGCAGCTCGCACACAGTGCCGATGGACGACACGATCGCCAGCGTGTTCGCCACCTTCTGGACGGACTCGGCCTCGGGCTTGCCGGCCAGCAGTTCCTCAACGCTCACCAGGTCGAAGCGGTGGTCGTCGTCGGGATCGAGCCGGTGTGCGTTGGCCTCGGTCAGCGTCGTCCAGGCGGGGTGGTCGGACAGGTCGTTGGCTGCACCGCTGCGGACGAAGGCGGTCAGGTCGGCGGCGTCGGCAAAGCCGTAGAGGTCGTCGCCCGCACCCAGGAACGCCTCCCATTCGTCGCCGCCTTCGCGCCACCGCGGAGCCCACAGGGTGTAGAGATCCCCGGCGGTCACGGACAGGCAGATCGGAACCAGGTCAGAAGCCATGCGGCACAGGATAGCCAGCACCTGCTGGGGCCACGCCAAGTGCCCTCAGCACCGCCGCGGCCGAAGCCGCTCACGAATACCGGCGGGAGTTCTCGACACCCCGGGCCCGCAACCGTGCCGCCAGCCCGGGATCGCCCTCCAGTTCGCCGAGGCGGTCCAGCAGCGCGGCGGTGTCGTCGGGTCGAAGAAGAGTGCGGTGTCGGCCAGCAGCTCCGGCAATGAGGCGGCCGTCGACGCGACCACCGGACAGCCCAGGGCCTGGGCCTCCAGCGGCGGCATGCCGAACCCCTCGTACTTGGAGGGGAACACCAACGCCTCGGCGTTGCGGTACCGCCAGGCCAGCTCCGCGTCGCTGAGGTGGCCGGCGACGACGGCGCCCGGCGCGAGTGCCGACGCCCTGCTGAACACCTGCTGATTGCCGGCCGCGCCGACGACGATCACCGTGCGGCCCGACTCGATGATCGCCCGCACGGGCGCGGGCAGGTTCTTGTGGGTGGCCAGGGTCCCCACCACCAGATAGAACGGGCCGACGATCGCGGCGACATCGGGTCGCGCGGGAGCGACCTGCGTCAGTCGGCGAGCTGGTCGATATCACCATCATTGCGGATCCGGCCACCGGGACGGTGTCCGTGGACGGTTCGGGCGCGGGCGATGTTCGGCTCACCGTGTTCGGCCCCGACGGCTCGGAGATCGCCTCGGCCGCAGGTGCTCTGGGCCTGCACGTTGTCGTGCCGGATCCGCAGCGCTGGTGGCCGCGGGGATGCGGCGATCAGCCGCTGTACCGGGCCATGCTCACCGCGGGCGATGTCGCGCTCGCCGACCGGAAGTTCGGGTTCCGGACCGTCAGCGTCGACCAGTCCGGTGGGGCGTGGCAGCTGGCGGTCAACGATGTACCGGTGTTCTGCCGCGGGGCGGCCTGGACCCCGCCCGATCCGGTCCGTCTCACGGTCCCCGAGGATGTTCTGCGCCAGCATCTTTCGCAGCTCGCCCAGCGCGGTGCCAACATGGTCCGAGTGGTCGGCGGCATGGTGTACGAGCAGCCCGCGTTCTACGACTGCTGTGCCGAACTCGGCCTGCTGGTCTGGCAGGACGCCATGCTCGCGACGTTCGACCCGCCGCGCGAACTGAATGACGTCATCGCCCGTGAGGTCGCCACCCTGTTGGACGCGCACTCGGGGAATCCCGCGCTGGCGGTGCTCAGCGGCGGCAGCGAGACGTTGCAGCGCCCCGAGATGCTCGGCATCCGGGCCGAGGACCGTGGTGTCCCGGTGATCGATCAGGTCCTGCGTGACGTCGTCGGTGTGCATGCTGACGTCGTCTACGTCCGGTCCAGCCCCGCACCCCCGGACGGCAGCGAACATCTGTCGATCCGGCCGGATTCCGTTGTGGCGCAATGGTTCGGCGTCGGCGTGCTGGGTGTCCTCGGTGGACACGCTGGCGCCCGTGCCGGTGACGGTGCCGCAATGACGCTGCATGCCCCGCGCGGTTTCCGCATCCGGGTCGGCTGCGACGTCACGCCGGTGAGCGACATCGCCGTATCGGTCGAGCGGTTCGGCGACCAGTATCTGACCCGGGTGTTCGCGAGCTCGCCGATTGCACCGGTGTGGACCGATTGCAGGGCCTGGCGGCCCGGTTCGCCGCCAAGGAGGCGGTGTTCAAGGCTTTCGCTGTCGCTGATCTGGCCGTGGCGCCCACGCAGATCGTGGTGGTGCGCGTCGCCGGGCTGCCCGAGCTGGCCGCGCGGCAGGGCTGGCACCAGAGCGAGGTGACGCTGTCGCACACCGACTGTCACGCGATGGCCGTCGTCATGGTGCTCGCCGAATAAGCGTTCCCTGCAAGCGCTACTCGAACAACGTCGTAGCCAACGCTGAGTGGATGACAGACTAGGCCCATGGATGTCCGTGTCGTCGATCACCCGCTGGCCGCCGCGCGGCTGACCACCCTGCGTGATGAGCGCACCGACAACGCCGCATTCCGCGCGGCGCTGCGCGATCTGACGCTGATGCTGGTCTTCGAGGCCACCCGCGACGCCGAGCGTGCCCGCACCACCATCCGCACCCCGCTGGCCGAGACCACCGGGACGCGGCTGGCCAACCCGCCGCTGCTGGTGCCGGTGCTGCGGGCCGGGCTGGGCATGGTCGACCAGGCGCACACCCTGATCCCGGAAGCCAGGGTCGGTTTCGTCGGAGTGGCTCGCGACGAAGAGACGCACGAGCCCACGCCGTACCTCGAATCGCTGCCCGCCGACCTGTCCACCACGCCCGTAATGGTCCTCGACCCGATGCTGGCCACCGGCGGATCGATGGTGTACACGCTGGGGCTACTGGCCTCCCACGGTGCCGTCGACATCACCGTGGTCTGTGTGGTGGCCGCACCGGAAGGCATTGCGGCACTGGAGGAGTGCACACCCGGTGTTCGGCTGTTCACTGCGGCCATCGACGACGGCCTCAACGACTGCGCCTACATCGTGCCGGGGCTCGGCGACGCCGGGGACCGTCAGTTCGGTCCGCGCTGAACGTGCGAGGCATCCGCCGAACACTGGTCGGTGCCGGGACGGTGATCGTGGTCGTGATCGCCGCGCTGGCCGTCGCCGGCTACTTCCTGTTCACCCGCCCGCACGCCGACCCGTTGACGCCGGCCGACGCCATCGTCGTGCTCGGCGGCGAGGACGACGGGCGGGTGCAGTACGGGATGGAACTCGCGCGGCAGGGCTACGCCCACAACGTCGTCATCTCCACCGGCTTGCTGGAGCGGTCACCGGCCCTCTATCGGGCCTGTGCCTCGAGCGGCCCGGCCGTCAGGGTGATCTGTTTCCGGCCCGACCCGTTCACCACGCAGGGCGAGGCGAAGTTCGTGCAACAGCAGGCCACCGAGTTCGGTTGG
>JAKIXW010000128.1 GCA_022708865.1 Acidobacteriota bacterium | reverse complement strand
AGCATCGAGATCCCGCCGATCGCCTCGGCCAGATCGTGTCCACCGGTGCCCAGCGCCTGCGACACACCCGAACCGCCCTGGTGGATGCGGACCGTCACCTCCTGGGTGCCGGTGCCCGATGCGCCGACGACGCCGATCGGCCCCCGGCGCACCACATTGGCGAATCCCAGCGGTATGCCGTTGACGATCGACGTCCCGCAATCCGGGCCCATCACCATCAGGTCGGCCTGCGCGGCATAGGTCTTGATGGTGAGTTCGGCTGTGGGGGAGACGTTGTCGGAGAACACCATGACGTCCATGCCCAGTCGGAGGGCCTTCATGGCCTCGGCCGCGGCGTAGTCGCCCGGCACCGAGATCAACGCGAGGTTGAGGTCGCCGTTGCGCCCCCTGGCCATCGCGATGCTCGACGGTGCCATGTCCGCGACGGCCCCGTCGGCGTGGGCCGGTGCGGCCGATAGCAGGGTGTCGGCGAGTTCCAGTGCCTGGGCGCACGCGTCGGCGTCGCCCTTGACCGCAACGACGAGGTCGTTGGGCCGGACCTCGAAGTCGCCCAGTCCGGCGGCCGCAAGATTCTCGACGTTGGTGGCCGATGCCATCACCACCGAGCCGCCCTCGATGCCGGCCAGTCCGGTGACCCGGGCCGTCACGGCCATCAACGAGACCGAGTCCTTGTACAGGTTCGGGTAGTGCCGGGAACTGGTGGACATCAGGAGGTCGCCGCGATGAAGCTTTCGGAATCCGAGACCCAGCCGAAGATTGCGCCCTGCGCCTTGATCATCTCCAGGCCGACGCGCTGGAACTCGGGAAAGTACGACGCCACACAGTCTTTGAGCACGACGCATTCGTATCCGCGGTCGTTGGCCTCGCGCACCGTCGTGTGCACACACACTTCCAGGGTGACCCCGCAGACGATCAGGGTCTTGATGCCCTTGTTCTGCAGGATGTCCTGGAGGTCGGTTGCATAGAACGAGCCCTTACCCGGCTTGTCGATCACCGGCTCACCGTCGATCGGATACAGCTGGTGAATGATGTCGTGGCCCTGCTCGCCGCGCACGAGGATGCGTCCCATCGGGCCGTCCTCGCCGATGAACGTCTGGCCGCCGCGGGTCAGCTTGGCCGGCGGACAGTCGGTGAGGTCGGGGCGGTGGCCCTCCCGGGTGTGGATGACCAACATGCCGATGTTCCGCGCCTGTTGCAGCGCCCGACTGGTCGGCTCGACGGCCGCCAGCAACAGCGAGGTGTCATTGCCCAGTTTCTCCCCGAAACCGCCGGGGAGCACGAAGTCCCGCTGCATGTCGATGATGATCAGTGCGGTGGTCTTCGGATCGAAGTCGAGGGGGAAGGGCTCGGCGTCAATTGTCGTCACTACACAACCTCCGGTTGCGGTCCCGCCCTGCACGGGGTCACCCGCGCTGACGGTACGCCTGGACGCTGCGGGAGGCGTGCCGTACGCCAATGTTGGTATCGCGTCCAGGGTTTGGCCACCTCGAAGCAACGGTGGGCTCGCCGACAAGCGGACGAAGCCCCGCGAGCGGTAAGGCTCGCGGGGCTTCGTTACTCGGTTGTTCGGTCGCGCTACTTCTTCACGTCGAACCGGTCGGCGTCCATCACCTTGACCCACGCCGCGACGAAGTCCTTGACGAACTTCTCCTTGGCGTCGTCCTCGGCGTAGACCTCGGCCCACGAGCGCAACTGCGCATTCGACCCGAGCAGCAGGTCGACCCGGCTGGCGGTGAACTTCTCGGCACCGGTCTTGCGGTCGTTGCCGACGTAGACGCCGTCCTCGGCGGTAGGCGCCCACTTGATGGCCATATCCGTCAGGTTGACGAAATAGTCGGTCGTCAGCGCGCTCGGCGTGTCGGTCAGAACACCGAGCTTGCTGCCGCCGTGGTTGGTGTCGAGCACCCGCAGGCCGCCGAGCAGCACCACCGTCTCCGGACCCGTCAGGTTCAGCTGGTTGGCGCGGTCGATCAGCTGGTACTCCGACGGAATCGAGAGGCCCTTGCCCGCGTAGTTGCGGAAGCCGTCTGCCTTGGGCTCCAAGTAGGAGAACGACTCGAGGTCCGTCTGCTCCTGGGTGGCATCGCCACGACCGCCGGTGAATGGCACCTGGATGTCGAAACCGGCCGCCTTGGCCGCCTTTTCGACACCGACGTTGCCGGCGAGAACCACGGTGTCCGCGAACGACAGGCCCGAATCCGCCGCGATGCCTTCCAGCGCACGGATCACCTGGGCCAGCTCATCAGGCTCGTTGGCCTCCCAGCCGAGCTGCGGCTGCAGTCGGATGCGGCCACCGTTGGCACCGCCGCGCATATCGCTGTTGCGATAGGACGAAGCGGACTTCCACGCGGTCGAAACCAGCTGGGAGACAGTCAGACCCGAGTCGTCGATCGCGGCCTTGGCCTTGGCGACCTGGTCGGCGGACGGCGTCTTGCCGGCCGGGACGATGTCCTGCCACACCCAGGTCTGCTTCGGAGCCAGCGGGCCCAGGTAGCGGACCACCGGACCCATGTCGCGGTGAATCAGCTTGAACCAGGCCTTGGCGTACTCCTGCGCGAGCTCATCGGGGTGATCCAGCCACCGGCGGGTGATCTCGCCGTAGATCGGGTCGAACCGCATCGACAGGTCGGTGGTCAGCATCGCCGGGTGCGTGCGGCCCTTGAGGTCCGGGGTCGGCACCGAGTTGGCCCAGCCGTTGTCCTTCGGCCGCCACTGGTTGGCACCCGCTGGGCTCTTGAACAGCTCCCACTCATTGCCGTAGAGGATTTCCAGGAAGCTGTTGTCCCACTTGGTCGGGGTGTGCGTCCAGGTCACCTCGAGGCCGCTGCCCACCCTGTCGTTGGGGTTGCCCGTGTCGTTGGGATTCGCCCAGCCCAGACCCATTTCCTCCAGCGGGGCGGCCGCCGGCTCGGGACCCAGGGCGTCGGCATCACCGTTGCCGTGGGTCTTGCCGAAGGTGTGTCCGCCGACGATCAGCGCCGCGGTCTCGATGTCGTTCATCGCCATCCGGCCGAAGGTCTCGCGGATGTCGATGGCGGCCGCCAGGTAGTCCGGAACACCCTCGGGGCCTTCGGGATTGACGTAGATCAGACCCATCATGGTGGCGGCCAGCGGATTGTCCAGTTTGGTGCGATCACTGCCCTTGTAGCGATCCTGCGACCCCAGCCACTCGGACTCGGCGCCCCAATAGATGTCCTCCTCGGGCTCCCAGTAGTCCGGTCGACCGAACGCGAATCCGGCGGTCTTGAAGCCCATGTTCTCCATCGCGCGGTTGCCGGCGTAGGCGATCAGGTCGGACCAGGAGATCTTGTTGCCATACTTCTTCTTCAGCGGCCACAGCAGCCGGCGGGCTTGATCCAGCAGTACGTTGTCCGGCCAGCTGTCCAGCGGGGCGAAACGCTGCATGCCCCGACCGGCGCCGCCCCGACCGTCCTGGACGCGGTAGGTGCCGGCCGCGTGCCAGGACATCCGGACGAACAGCGGGCCGTAGTGGCCGAAGTCCGCCGGCCACCAGTCCTGCGAATCGATGCACAGGGCATCGAAATCGCGCTGGAAGGCGTCGAAGTCGAGCGTTTGGACGGCCTCTCGGTAGTCGTAACCCTCGTCCTGCGGGTTGATGGCTTCCGGATTCTTCTGCAGGATCTTCAGGTTGACCGCGTTCGGCCACCAGTCGCGGTTGCTGCCACCCTCGACGGGCGGCTTGATGAGCATCGGGCAACCGCCGGTTTGGGCGGGCTCGGTCTGGGCTTCTCCAATCGGAGGAGTTTCCTCAGGCACTGCATTTCCTTTCGGGAGTGGTGAATTGGGCTGTGACCACGGTTGTGATCAGAAAAATTCTTCTGGGACAGAACTATTGGGGGTCACTGTGGCCGAACAAGCGGGGCACAGTCCCCAGTAGATGACCTCGGCCTCGTCGAGCAGGAACCCTTCGACCGCCGCCGGTTCGGGGGTCAGGCACGGGGTGTCGCCGACCGCGCAATCCACGTCGTTGATCACCCCGCAGCAGCGGCAGACGACGTGGTGGTGGTTGTCGCCGACGCGTGATTCGTAGCGGGCCACCGAGCCCGACGGCTGGATCCGGCGCACGAGCCCGACGGCGGTCAGGGCGTTGAGCACGTCGTAGACGGTCTGCCGCGAAACGTCGGCCAGCCCGACGCGGACGGCGGCGAAGATGGTCTCGGTGTCGGCGTGGGGACGGTCGTGGACGGCTTCGAGAACCGCGACGCGTGGCCGGGTAACACGCAGATCGGCGCTACGCAGCCGCTCGACGTACTCCTGGTTCGACCCCACCTGACCACTAGTACTTATTTTTCTGGACTGAGTCAAGAGTTTGACCGAATCCGCAGGCAGGAAGCGTGTCCTGTTACGGTGCGCCGGTGATCCGAAACGTCGTCATGATCCAGCTGAAGCCCGAGTCCGACCGCGCCCTGGTCGCCGAGATCCAGGACATCTTCGGGAACCTGAACGTCCCGGGCACGGTCAATTTCACCCTGGGGGACGACCTGGGGTTGCGCGACGGCAACTGGAGCTTCGCGATCGTGTCCGACCACGCGGACGCCGACGCCTACCGGGCGTACGACCGGGACGAGGCGCACAACGCGGCCCGCGCGCGACTGGCGCCGCTGATCGCGCAGGCGGCCCGCGTGCAGTTCGAGATCCCGGCCGCCCGGCGGGCCCACCGGTAGCGGCGGACCCGGAGGCATTCCCGGCGTCGGCTGCGTGACCGTGCCCTGAGCGGTTGAGTCCCACCAGGTGGAGGCGGTGGGGAAACCCGCCGGCTGTACCTGGCCGTCCGGGTGGGTCCCGGGGCTGGGCTAACGTCGCACCCTGTGCAGACCCTGATCGACTTCGACCATGCCCCGGTGTTCGCCATACCGGCGACGTCCGACTCGGGTGCCGCGGTGGTCTGCGAGGGCATGCTCCTCGAGGGTCCACAGGGCTGGGGTGAGTTCAGCCCGTCCGTCGACGCGAACCCCGCGGTGCTGGGCCGCTGGCTGACCGCGGCCGTCGAGGGCGGAACGGTGGGCTGGCCCGACCCGGTGCGCGGACGGGTCCCGGTAGCGGTGCGGGTGCCGGCCGTCGACGCCGCCCATGCGCACCGAACGGTCGCCGATTCCGGCTGCGCCACCGCCGACGTCGTGGTCGGCTTCGGACCATTGGTCGAGGACATCGCGCGTGTGCAGGCCGTCCGCGAGGCCGTCGGCCCTACGGGCAGCGTTCGCTGTGACGCCGGCGGCCGATGGGGTGTCGACGGCGCAGTGGCGGCGATCGAGGCGCTCGACCGCGCGGCCGGGGGGCTCCAATACATCGAACAACCCTGTGCCACAACCGAAGAGCTCGCCGCGGTGCGGCGGCGGGTGGACGTGCCGGTGGCCGTCGACGAGTCCCTGCGGAACGCGGCGGATCCCAGCGGTCTCGATCTCGCTGGGGTGGCCGATCTCGTCGTGCTGTCGTTCGGCCCGATGGGTGGCGTGCGGCGGGCTTTGCGGATCGCCGAGGCGTGCGGGCTGCCGTGCGTGGTGACGTCCACCGGCGAGACCAGCATCGCGCTCGCCGGTGCCGTCGCGCTGGCCGGAGCATTACCCGAGTTGCCCTACGCCTGTGCGCTGGGCACCCGCGGACTCTTCGCGGGTGATGTTGTGCCCCAAGGACGTTGGCTGCTCCCCTTAGGCGGCCACCTGCCGGTCGCGCCGACGCCGCCGGGCCCCGACCCCGATCTGGTGGAGCGTTTCGCCCTCACGGATCCGGACCGGGTGACATGGTGGCGACAGCGGCTGTCGGCCGCACAGACCCGGGCCTAGCGGGGGAAGCGAGGGACACCATGCGGGCGGTGCATTCGGTGGACGGATCGGCGACCGTGGTCGACGCTCCCGTCCCGGTGGCCGATTGGCCCGTGGTGGAGGTCGCCGCGGCGGGCATCTGCGGCAGCGACCTCGGGCTCCTGAAATTCGGCCTGCCGGTCACCCTCGGTCACGAGATCGCCGTAACCCTGGACGGCCGGACGTTCTGCGTCGAGCCGACCATCGCGTGCGGGCACTGTGATCAGTGCGCGGCCGGTGCCACGCAGCGCTGCCAGGGCCCCGGGCCGCGCGGAATGCTCGGCCTGGACCACGACGGCGGGATGGCCGAGCGTGTTGCCGTCCCACCCGACTGCCTGCTGGAACTACCGGCCGGTCTGGCGGTGACCGATGCGTCGCTGGTGGAGCCGATGGCAGTGTGCTGGCACGCATTTCGCCGGGTGTCCGCGATGGCAGGGGAACGCGCCCTGGTGGTCGGCGGCGGCTCGATCGGACTCCTCGCGGTGGCCGCGGCCCGGGCGCTGGGTCTGTCAGTCGATCTCGCGGCCCGTCATCCGCATCAGATCGCCGCAGGGGAACGGTTGGGCGCCGGACAACCGAACGGCCGGTACGACATCGCTGTCGAAGCGGCGGGCACCGAGCCGTCGCTGCAGCAGTGCGTCGACGCGGTCGGCCCGGGCGGGCGGATCGCGCTGGTCGGCGTGAACACCGGGACGTGGGCCGTGCCCGGGCTGCCGCTGCTGATGAACGAACTCACCATCGCGGGTAGCTACTGCTACCGACGTGGCCGTGACGGCCGAGAGTTCGCCGAGGCCGCGACGGCCCTGGCGGCGGATCCCGAGATCGCGGCTGCCGTGATCACCCACCGGTTTCCGCTGGCGGACGCGGCCGAAGGATTCCGGGTGGCCACCGACCGGGCCGCCGGGGCGATCAAGGTCGTTCTGCACCCCTGACGCGCGGTCCGGCTGGCATACCCACCGAACCCGCCCGGCCATACACTGACCGATCGTGGGCATCCTGTTCGGCTTCGCGCCATGGCTGGTCTATTGGATCCTGGTCGGCAACGTCCCGTTCCTGACCGCCGTCCTGATCGCGCTGACCACCGCCGTCGCGTGCCTGGTGATCGGGCGGGCCAGCGGGAAGCCGGGCGCCGCCCTGCAGATCGGGGCGGTGGCCACCTTCGCGGTGTTGACCGTGCTGACCTTCGTGCTGGACCAGTCGGTGATGGAACGCTGGATGCAGCCGCTGAGCAATCTCGGCATCCTGTTGGTCGCGCTGGGCGGTGTGCTGACCGGCCGCCCGTTCATCCGCGAGTTCGCCGAGCAGGGTCAGCCTCCCGACGTGATAAACAGCGACCTGTTCGCTCGGATCACCAACCGCCTGACCTGGATCTGGGTCGCGGTGTTCGCCGGGATGACGGCGTCGTCGGCCATCCCGCCGGTGGTGCAGGGTGATGCCACGATCCTGGATACCCGTACCCCGCTGTCGTTCGTCTTCTACTGGGTCATCCCGATCGCGCTGCTCGCCGTGGGCGCCCTGGCGTCCAAGGTCCTGCCGGACCGGATGACGGCCGGGCTCGGCGACGCCGAGCGCAGAACCACCTTCGTCGCCTACAGCGAGGCCGCGATCGACGAGCTCTACTACCTGGCCACCGAGCACGCCAACAAGGAGGTCGGCGCGGGCAAGGAGGCCTACAACGTGAAGGTCGGCGCCAAGGGCGTGCCCCTCGTCGGCGATGAATCACGGCAGTCGTGGCCGTCGACGTACAAGGTGCGCGACAAGAAGCACTGACCCGAGCCGAGGTCCGTCGACTCGACCGAGTTGCCGCGGCACGCTTCGGAGGAGCGAGGCCGTCGCATCCGGCCGCACCGCTTGCGCGGCAATTCATTTCAGCGCTCCGGTAACGGGGTGCCACCGGGGTGGTCACGGTACGACAACAGATCCGCAACCGCCGTCACCAGATTTGGTGGCCACTTCGGGCTTGTTGTACAAGTGGTAGTAGTGACTGTTGTGGCGCATGTGGTTCATCCGCGCCGTGACGAGAAAGGTGGACGGACATGACACGGATCAGCAAGCTCGCGGCGGCCGCACTGGCCCTGGTCGTGTTAGTGGCACCCGGATTGATGACCGCCGGCACCGCCGCCGCCGCCCCCTGGACCGGCACCCGCGCCCAAGCCATCCAGTTCGTGATCCAGCGGGCACTGTCCCAGCGTGGGGTGCCCTACTCGTACGGCGGCGGCAATGTCGACGGAGCCAGCCCCGGCTCGGGTTCGGGCGATGACGCGGCCCCCGTCGACCTGAGCGCGGCCCAGACGACGGATCCGCTGAATCCCGCACCGGTGCCCATCTTCGGGCAGCTGCCCCCCGTGGCCGCACCGGTCGTGCCCACGCCCAAACCGAAGGTCGTCGGCTTCGACTCGTCCGGTTTGATCGTGTACGCCTTCGCCGGCGTCGGCATCAAGATGCCGCGGTCGTCGGGCGAGCAGTACAAGGTCGGCCGCAAGGTGCTGCCGTCGCAGGCCCTTCCCGGTGACCTGATCTTCTGGGGCCCCGAGGGCAGCCAGAGCGTCGCGCTGTTCATCGGCAACGGGCAGATGGTGGAGTCCACCCCGCCTGCCGTGACCGTGTCGAAGGTGCGCACCGACGGGATTACGCCGTACCTGGTGCGGGTGATCGACCAGTAACCGCGCCGGGCGAATGCGGCGGCGACCCTGACCGCCCGCCACCGCGCCGCGCCTGCCAGACTGTTCGCATGGCACAGATAACCTTGCGTGGAAATGCGATCAACACCCTCGGCGAGCTGCCCGCGGTCGGCACTCGGGCGCCGGCATTCACCCTGACCGGCACCGATCTCGGCACCGTCAGTAACGAGCAGTTCCAGGGTAAGCCGCTGCTGCTCAACATCTTTCCCTCGATCGACACGCCGGTCTGCGCCACCAGCGTCCGTACTTTCAACGAGCGTGCAGCGGCCGGCGGGGCCACCATCGTGAACGTGTCGAACGACCTGCCGTTCGCGCAGAAGCGATTCTGCGGTGCCGAGGACATCGAGAACGTCACTACCGCATCGGCCTTCCGCGACAGCTTCGGCACGGACTACGGGATCACCATCACTGATGGCCCGATGGCCGGCCTGCTGGGCCGCGCCGTCGTGGTGATCGGCGCCGACGGCAACGTCGCCTACACCGAACTCGTGCCCGAGATCGCGCAGGAACCCGACTACGAGTCGGCCCTCGCCGCGCTGGGGTAGATCGGGCGCGATTGCCCCCGAAGCTGCCTGCGCGTCAGGTAGTTTCGGGCCTCGTGACGCAGCGAACCAACCGCCGGATCGTGCTGCGGCGTCGGCCCACGGGTCTGGTCGCCCCCGATGACGTCGAACTGGTCGACGGCCCGACGCCGGACCTGCAGGACGGCGAGGCGCTGGTGCGCACCACCTACATCGGGATGGACGCCGCGGCGCGGACCTGGCTGGACGATCAGCCCGGGTATCTGCCGCCCGTCCAACTCGGCGAGGTCATCCGCGGTGCCGGCATCGGCGAGATTGTCGAATCGCGCTGTCCCGCGTACGCCGTCGGCGACGTGGTGACAACCCTGACCGGTTTCCAGGAGTACGTCGTCGTGCGCGACGACCTGTTCTGCACGCCGGTCGCCCCGGGGTTGGGCCAACTGGCCGCGATGTCGGTGTACGGCCCAACCGGTGCCACCGCCTACTTCGGCATGTCCGGTATCGGCAAGCCGCAGCCGGGCGAGACCGTCGTGGTGTCGGCGGCGGCCGGCGCCACCGGATCCGTCGCCGGCCAGATCGCCAAGATCGCCGGGGCGCGGGTAATCGGTATCGCCGGGGGAGCGGTCAAGGGCGCGTTCGTCGTCGAGAAGTTCGGCTTCGATGCGTGCATCGACTACAAGCGGGGCGAACTGGCCGCCGACCTGAGAGCGCACTGCCCCAAGGGCGTCGACGTCTACTTCGACAACGTCGGCGGGCCCGTGCTGAACGCGGTGCTGGGCCGGTTGGCGCCCCGGGCGCGGGTGGTGCTCTGCGGCGTCATCTCCAGCTACCTCACCGGCGACCATCCGGGGCCGTCGAACTACGTGAACCTGCTGTCCCGCACCGCCCTCATGCAGGGCTTCAACGCGCTGGACGAGTGGAGCCGATTCGAGGAGGCCTACGCGGCCCTGCGCGGCTGGGAGGAGCAGGGCCTGCTGGTGCACCACGAGACCGTGTTCGACGGGCTCGAGTCGTGTGTCGAAGCGCTCAACGGGCTGTTCACCGGCGCCAACATCGGCAAGATGCTGGTAAAGGTGAGCGACCCCACGAGTTGAGTTGATGCCCAGGCCAATTCGGACCTCCTAGACTTGATTCCATGGTCGGCGCCGGGCAGCACACCGTTCCCTCTGGGCTGCTGCGCATCGAGGATTGCCTGGACGCTCACGGCGGAATCGTCCTACCGCCCGGCACCACGCTGATCTCCCTGATCGAGCGGAACATCGCCAGTGTCGGCGACGCGGTCGCCTACCGCTATCTGGACCACAGCGGAGCGGGGGAGCCACATGCCGTCGAACTGACCTGGGCCCAACTCGGGCGCCGACTGCGCGCCGTCGGCGCCCGGATCCAGGAACTCGCCGGTCGCGGCGACCGGGTCGCCATCCTGGCCCCGCAGGGCCTCGAGTACGTCGCCGGGTTCTTCGCCGCCATCAAGGCGGGCACCATCGCCGTCCCACTCTTCGCACCCGAGTTGCCCGGCCACACCGC
>JAKIXW010000127.1 GCA_022708865.1 Acidobacteriota bacterium | reverse complement strand
AGGGTCTCGCGGCAGGTAGTTGGAGGATTCCTCTAACCAATCGGCGTATTGTTTAGGAATGGCCGACAACCCGTTCGCGTCTCCACATCCGCCATTGGCGCTGTTGGCGAACGTGCCGGACTCGTTGCGGCGCCGCGTGAAGCAGTACAGCGGCCGGATGGCCACCGACGCGGTGCAGGCGATGGCCGAACGGCTGCCGTTCTTCGCCCAGCTCGAGGCGTCGCAGCGGGCCAGCGTCCAGCTGGTGGTCCAGACCGCGGTGGTGAACTTCGCCGAATGGCTGCAGGATCCCGAGAGCAACGTCGGCTACACCGCCGAGGCGTTCGCGCTGGTGCCGCAGGACCTCGCCCGCCGGATCGCACTGCGCCAGACCGTCGACATGGTGCGGGTGTCGATGGAGTTCTTCGAAGAGGTCGTGCCGATGCTGGCCCGCAACGACGAGCAGGCCACCGTGCTGACCGTCGGCATCCTGCGGTACAGCCGGAACCTGGCGTTCGCCGCGGCCAAGACCTACGCGGACGCCGCCGAGGCCCGCGGCGCCTGGGACAGCCGGATGGAGTCCAGCGTCGTGGATGCGGTGGTGCGCGGTGACACCGGCCCGGAACTGCTGTCCCGGGCCGCGGCGCTGAACTGGGACACCACCGCGCCGGCCACCGTCATCGTCGGGACCCCGCCGGCCGAGCGGGCCGAACTGGCCAGTGAGGACATCCGCGACGTCGCAGTCCGGCACGGCCGGGCCGCCCTGACCGATGTGCACGGCACCCAGTTGGTGGCCATCGTGTCCGGCCACCTGGCGGCCACCGACAAGTTCCTGCCCGATCTGCTGGGTGCGTTCTCGGCCGGACCGGTGGTGATCGGCCCGACGGCCCCGTCCCTGGCCGCGGCGTACCACAGTGCCGCAGAGGCGATCTCGGGAATGAACGCCGTCACCGGCTGGCCCGGTGCGCCGCGCCCGGTGGCGGCCCGCGAACTGCTGCCGGAACGCGCCCTGATGGGTGACCAGTCGGCCGTCGCAGCACTGCACAACGACGTCATCCGGCCCCTGGCCGACGCGGGCCCGGCGCTGACGGAGACGTTGGACGCCTACCTGGATTCCGGCGGCGCCATCGAGGCGTGCGCGCGGAAGTTGTTCGTTCATCCAAATACGGTTCGGTATCGCCTCAAGCGCATCACCGACTTCACCGGCCGCGATCCGACGATGCCGCGGGACGCCTACGTGCTGCGGATCGCGACGAGCGTCGGCCGACTCGGATGAGAAAGCGTCGCGCGAGACGGTGTGTGAGATGTTGCATATAGATATCGGTGGCGTCGCATCACCGTGCTGTTTTGTGGGAGATCTACAAAAACATAAGGGAAGGTTCATAATCTCTTACACCGGGTAAATCGCCGTTCACAGTGTTCTCTTAAAGACGTGCCTTCAACGACACCCCAGATTGCGCTGCTCGCACCCGGCCAGGGTTCGCAGACGCCCGGAATGCTGACCGAGTGGCTGCCGCTGCCCGGCGCAGCCGACCAGCTCGCGATCTGGTCGTCGATCAGCGGACTGGATCTGGCCCGGCTGGGCACCAGCGCCGAGGCCGACGAGATCACCGACACCGCCGTCACGCAGCCCCTGGTGGTCGCCGCGACGCTGCTGGCACACCGTGAACTGCGCAACCGCGGCCTGCTCGACAACGCGAACCTGATCGTCGCCGGGCATTCGGTGGGCGAGATCGCCGCCTACGCCATCGCCGGTGTCATCTCACCCGACGACGCCATCGCGCTGGCCACCACCCGCGGCGCGGAGATGGCCAAGGCCTGCGCCGTCGAACCGACCGGGATGTCGGCCGTCCTCGGCGGCGACGAGCAGGAAGTGCTGGCGGCCCTGCAGGATCTGGACCTGGTCCCCGCCAACCGCAACGCAACCGGACAGATCGTCGCCGCCGGCCGTGTCGAGGCACTGGCCAAGCTGGCCGAGAACCCGCCGGAGAAGGCGCGTGTGCGCCAGCTGGCCACCGCCGGCGCCTTCCACACCCAGTTCATGACACCCGCCAGTGACGGTTACGCGGCGGCCGCCGCGAAGGTCGCCACCGCCGAACCCGTCGCCGGTGTGACGCTGCTGAGCAACGCCGACGGGCAGCCCGTCGCCTCGGCCGCCGACGCCATGGCCAAGCTGGTCGCCCAGATGACCCGGCCGGTGCGCTGGGACCTGTGCAACGCCACCATCCGCGACCGCTTTGCGGGCGCCGCCCAGGCAGCAATTGTCGAGTTTCCGCCGGCCGGCGCGCTGGTCGGCATCGCCAAGCGCGAGCTCAAGGGCACCCCGACGCACGCCATCAAGACCCCCACCGATCTGGACGGGCTCGCCGAGCTCTGACCGCCAGAACCCCGACAGCCGCACAACCGTCGGCCGTCTCAACAGGAAATAGAAGGAGCCCACTGTGGCCAACACTCCGGAGCAGGATCGCATCATCGCCGGCATCGCCGAGATCATCGAAGAGGTCACCGGTATCGAGCCGTCCGAGGTCACGATGGAGAAATCCTTCGTCGACGACCTGGACATCGACTCGCTGTCGATGGTCGAGATCGCGGTGCAGACCGAGGACAAGTACGGCGTAAAGATCCCCGACGAGGACCTCGCCGGCCTGCGCACCGTCGGTGACGTCGTCACCTACATCCAGAAGCTCGAGGAAGAGAACCCCGAGGCCGCCGCCGCGCTGCGCGAGAAGTTCGGCCAGTGACCAGGCCTTCCACTGCCAACGGCGGGTTCCCGTCCGTCGTCGTGACGGCGGTCGAGGCCACCACGGCTCTGGCCGCTGACGCCGAGAGCACGTGGAAGGGCCTGCTGGCCGGCGAGAGCGGCATCCGCGAGCTCACCGATGACTACATCACCAAGTGGGATCTGCCGGTCCGCATCGGCGGTCACCTGGTGGAGAACATCGAGGAGCAACTGACCCGGGTCGAGCTGCGCCGCATGTCGTACGTGCAGCGGATGTCGAAGGTGCTGTCGGGCCGGCTCTGGGAGAACGCGGGCAAGCCCGAGGTCGACCCGGACCGGTTCGCGGTGGTCATCGGCACCGGTCTCGGCGGTGGCGAGAAGATCGTCGAGACCTATGACGCGATGAACGAGGGCGGGCCCCGCAAGGTGTCCCCGCTCGCCGTTCAGATGATCATGCCGAACGGTGCGGCTGCGGTCGCCGGCCTGGAACTGGGCGCCCGCGCCGGGGTGATCACCCCGGTGTCGGCGTGCTCGTCCGGGTCGGAGGCCATCGCCCACGCATGGCGGCAGATCGTCATGGGTGACGCCGACTTCGTGGTCTGCGGTGGTGTCGAGGGCATGATCGAGGCGCTGCCGATCGCGGCGTTCTCGATGATGCGCGCGATGTCGACACGCAACGACGACCCGGCCGGTGCCTCGCGTCCGTTCGACAAGGACCGCGACGGCTTCGTGTTCGGTGAGGCCGGGGCGTTGATGGTCATCGAGACCGAGGAACACGCCAAGGCTCGCGGAGCCAAGCCGCTGGCCCGGTTGATGGGTGCGGGTATCACGTCGGACGCCTACCACATGGTGGCGCCGGCACCCGACGGCCTGCGGGCCGGTCAGGCGATGAAGCGGGCGATGGAGACGGCCGGCCTGACCGCCGCCGACATCGACCACGTCAACGCGCACGGCACCGCCACGCCGATCGGTGACGCCGCCGAGGCCAACGCGATCCGGGTCGCCGGATGCGACAAGGCGGCGGTATACGCACCGAAGTCGGCACTGGGGCACTCCATCGGCGCGGTGGGAGCCCTGGAGTCGGTGCTCACCGTCCTCGCCCTGCGTGACGGCGTCATCCCGCCGACACTCAACTACGAGACGCCCGATCCGGAGATCGAGCTCGACGTGGTCGCGGGGGAACCGCGCTACGGCGACTTCACCTACGCGATCAACAATTCGTTCGGGTTCGGCGGGCACAACGTCGCACTCGCATTCGGAAAGTACTGATTCGGGGGAAGGATCCGGCCGCACCGATGGCTCTGCTGACTACAGGTAACGGTCTGCCCAACGTGGTCGTCACTGGCGTCGCCATGACGACCGCGTTGGCGACCGACGCCGACAACACCTGGAAGAATCTGCTTGACGGGCAGTCCGGCATCCGGACACTGAATGACCCGTTCGTCGAGCAGTACGACCTCCCAGTGCGCATCGGCGGGCATCTGATCGAGGAATTCGACAGCCAGCTCAACAAGGTCGAGAACCGGCGGATGTCCTATCTGCAGAAGATGGCCACGGTGTTGGGCCGGCGCGTCTGGGAGAGTGCCGGCTCCCCCGAGGTCGACACCCGTCGACTGATGGTGTCCATCGGCACCGGCATGGGTTCCTCGGAGGAACTCGTCTTCGCCTACGACGGCATGCGGGAACGCGGCCTGCGGGCGGTCTCGCCGCTAGTGGTCCAGATGTTCATGCCCAACGGCGCCGCGGCTGTCGTCGGGCTCGAGCGCGGCGCCAAAGCCGGTGTGTGCACGTCGATCTCGGCATGTGCGTCGGGGTCCGAGGCCATCGCCAACGCCTGGCGCAACATCGCCTACGGCGAGGCGGACATCGCGGTATGTGGTGGTGTCGAAACCCGAATCGAGGCGGTGCCGATCGCTGGCTTCGCCCAGATGCGCATCGTGCTGTCCAACACCAACGACAACCCGGCCGGCGCGTGCCGTCCGTTCGACCGGGACCGCAACGGCTTCGTCTTCGGCGAGGCCGGCGCGCTACTCGTCATCGAGACCGAGGAGCACGCCAGAGCCCGGGGCGCCAACATCCTGGCACGCATCATGGGCGCCGCGGTGACCTCCGACGGCTTCCACATGGTCGCGCCGGACCCCAGCGGCGAGCGCGCCGGTTACGCGATCACGCGGGCCGTCCAGCTGGCCGGACTGGCTCCGACCGACATCGACCACATCAATGCCCACGCGACCGGCACCAGCGTCGGTGACGTCGCCGAGGGCAAGGCGATCAACAACGCGATGGGCAGCCACCGCCCCGCGGTGTACGCACCGAAGGCCGCCCTGGGCCATTCGGTGGGCGCCGTCGGCGCGGTGGAGTCCATCCTCACCGTGCAGGCGCTGCGCGACGGCGTGGTTCCGCCCACACTGAACCTGGAGAATCTCGACCCCGAGATCGACTTGGACGTGGTTGCGAAAGCCCCGCGGACCGGCGACTACCGCTACGCGGTGAACAACTCGTTCGGATTCGGCGGGCACAACGTCGCACTCGCCTTCGGCAAGTACTGAGAAACGCACATTACGTAGGAGAGCAGGAATGACAACGATGGCCCCTGACACGGTGAACGAATCGCTGGATCCCCGCGACCCGCTGCTGCGCCTGTCCACCTTCTTCGACGACGGCACCGTCGAGTTGCTGCACGAGCGCGACCGCTCGGGCGTGCTGGCCGGTGCCGGCACCGTCAACGGGGTGCGGACCGTCGCGTTCTGCACCGACGGCACCGTGATGGGCGGCGCGATGGGCGTCGAAGGCTGCCAGCACATCGTGAACGCCTATGACACCGCCATCGAGGAACAGAGCCCGATCGTCGGCATCTGGCACTCCGGTGGCGCCCGGCTGGCCGAGGGCGTGAAGGCCCTGCACGCGGTTGGCCTGGTGTTCGAGGCGATGATCCGGGCCTCCGGCTACATCCCGCAGATCTCGGTCGTGGTCGGCTTCGCCGCCGGCGGCGCCGCCTACGGTCCGGCGCTGACCGACGTCATCGTGATGGCCCCGGAGAGCCGCGTGTTCGTCACCGGGCCCGACGTGGTCCGCAGCGTCACCGGCGAGGACGTCGACATGGCCTCCCTCGGCGGCCCCGACACCCATCACAAGAAGTCCGGCGTGTGCCACATCGTCGCCGACGACGAGCTCGACGCGTACGCGCGCGGCCGCCGGCTGGTCGGCTACTTCTGCCAGCAGGGCCACTTCGACCGCAGCAAGGCCGAGGCCGGCGAGGTCGACCTCAAGGCACTGCTGCCCGAGTCGGCCCGCCGTGCCTACGACGTGCACCCGCTGGTCGAGGCTCTCCTCGATGCCGATTCGCCGTTCGAGGAATTCCAGTCCAAGTGGGCCCCGTCGATGGTGATCGGGCTGGGCCGGCTGGCCGGGCGCACCGTCGGTGTGCTGGCCAACAACCCGCTGCGCCTGGGCGGCTGCCTGAACTCCGAAAGTGCCGAGAAGGCAGCACGTTTCGTGCGCCTGTGCAACGCGTTCGGCATCCCGCTGGTGGTCATCGTGGACGTGCCCGGCTATCTGCCCGGCGTCGATCAGGAGTGGGGCGGCGTGGTGCGCCGCGGCGCCAAGCTGCTGCACGCGTTCGGTGAGGCCACCGTCCCCCGCGTCACGCTGGTGACCCGCAAGATCTACGGTGGCGCCTACATCGCGATGAACTCGCGCTCGCTGAACGCCACCAAGGTCTACGCGTGGCCGGAGGCCGAGGTCGCCGTGATGGGCGCCAAGGCCGCCGTCGGCATCCTGCACAAGAAGAAGCTGGCCGCGGCCGCCGACCATGAGCGCGACGCGCTGCACGAGGAGTTGGCCGCCGAGCACGAGCGGATCGCCGGCGGAGTCGATGCGGCCATCGAGATCGGCGTGGTCGACGACAAGATCGACCCAGCGCATACCCGCAGCGTGCTCACGCAGGCGCTCGCCGAGGCACCGGCCCGGCGCGGCCGGCACAAGAACATCCCGCTGTAACCCCGACAACCGGTTGTGATTTCGGTGCATTCACCGTCGCTGAGCGACGGCTGATGCACCGAAATCACCCGACGAACTCTGCCGCTGCCGACTCCGTGCGGTCCCGGTCGGCGGGCACCAGCCCGATCCTGGTGCGCCGGTCCAGGATGTCGTCAACGGTCAACGCACCCTCATGGGTGACGGCGAACTCGAATTCGGCCCGCACCACATCGATACCGTCGGCGACGGGGTCGGTGGGCCGCGCGCACGTCGCCGCCGCGACGACGTCGGGGGCCTCCGCTCCGAACCGCGCCAGCAGCGACGCGGGCAGCCCGGCGGTCGATACCGGACCGGATGGCGCGCCGACGAGCGGCAGGTTGTGGGTGCGGCACGGCCCGGCCGCCAGACCACGCGCGGCGACGGCCCTGTCCAGCGCGTCCTGCGCCATGTACCGATATTCGGTCAGCTTGCCGCCGATGATGCTGAACACTCCGCTGCCAGACTCGATGACGGCGTGGTCGCGGGACACGTCGGCGGTCTGGCCCGCGCCGTTGTCGATCAGCGGTCGCAGCCCGGCGTAGCTGCCGATCACGTCGGCCCGGGTCAGCCCGGTGGCCAGCGCCGTGTTGACGACGTCGAGCAGGAAGTCGATCTCACCCGAAGTCGGTTGCGGCACATCGGGAATCGGCCCCGGGGCGTCCTCATCGGTCAGGCCGAGATAGATCCGGCCGAGCTGCTCAGGCATGGCGAATACGAATCGGTTCAGCTCCCCCGGGATCGGCACCGTTAGCGCAGCGGCCGGATTGCCCAGCGCGGCGGCGTCCAGCACCAGATGCGTTCCGCGGCTGGGCCGCAGCCGCAGGCCCGGGTCGATCTCGCCGGCCCACACCCCGGTCGCGCTGATCACCGCACGCGCGGTGAGGTCGAACGACGTCCCGGTCCGCTCGTCGGTCAGCAGGGCCCGGTCACCGGTGACCTGGGAGGCCCCGACGTACGTCAGGACGCGCGCACCGTAGCCGGCGGCGGTCCGGGCGATGGCGGTGACCAGGCGCGCATCGTCGATCAACTGACCGTCATGGGCCAGGAACGCACCGTCGAGCCCGTCGCGCCGTACGCCGGGCACGAGCTGCGCGGCCCGTTCGGCGGTGACGCGTTCAGAGCGCGGCAGCGTCGTCGCCGGTGTGCCGGCCAGCCGGCGCAGCGCATCGCCGGCGACGAATCCGGTGCGCACCAGCGCGCGGGCCGGACGGCCCATCGACGGCAACAGCGGCACCAGTTGCGGCATCGCGTGCACCAGGTGAGGGGCGTTGCGCGTCATCAGGATTCCGCGTTCGGCGGCGCTGCGCCGGGCGATGCCGATGTTCCCGGTGGCCAGGTATCGCAGCCCGCCGTGCACCAGCTTGGAGCTCCACCGGCTGGTGCCGAAGGCCAGATCGTGCTTCTCGGCGAGCACCACCGACAACCCGCGCGCGGCCGCGTCCAGCGCGATACCGGCGCCGGTGACGCCGCCGCCGATCACCAGCAGATCCACCGGCCCGCCGTCGCCGAGTGCGGTGAGGTCGGCGGTCCGCCGGGCCGCGTTGAGGGCAGTGGACCCGGCCATCAGGTCAGATAACTGTTCAGCAGATAGGCGAATTCGGCGTCCAGGGCGTCCTCGTCGAGGATCGCCTCGACCAATCCGGCGGACTGCACGGCGGACTGGGCCACCACCATCATCATCGCCGCCATCCGCTCCGGGTCGCCGGCGCGCACCGACCCGGTCTCCTGCGCGGCTGCCAGATCCACCGCGAGCACCTTGATCAGCGCGATCTGGCCGGGGCCGAGCCGTTCGGAGATGTAGCGCAGGGTCATCTCGGGTGCGTGCCGCAATCCGGCGTTGATCACCGAGTCGTGGCGCATGCGGGACACCGCGGCCACCGACCGCTCCACGATCGCCGACCGCTCGCTGGGCCCACCCGGGACGTCCCGCAGGATCGCGATCACACGGCGGGTGAACATCGCCGCCAGGATCGCGTAGACGTCGGGCCAGCGGCGGTATACCGTGGGTCGGCTGACCCGGGCGCGCCGCGCGATCTCGGCGACGGTCACCCGTTCCAGACCGAAATCCTGCACACAGCTCTCAGCAGCGCGCAGAATGCGATCATCGAGATGATCGGAATCTTTGGCGTTACTGATTGACACCATGTGTAACACTGTAATGCATGGAGCAACCCCCGATGAAGTGGGACGCCTGGGGTGACCCGGCCGCCGCCAAACCACTGTCCGACGGTATCGCCGGCCTGCTGCAGCAGGCCCTCGGCATCTCCGGTGACAACGTCCCCGCGGTGGGCCTGGCCGACGTCCGACTGCGACCGTCCGCCCTGTCCCCTGCCGACCGCGCCGGCCTGGCGGCCATCGTCGACGACGCCAACCTCGCGGACGATGACCGTTCCCGGCTGCTGCGCGCGGGCGGTAAGTCGACGCTGAATCTGTTGCAGCGCAAGGATTTCGAACCACAGGACGCACCCGACGCGGTGCTGGCACCCGGATCCGACAACGAGGTCGCCGAGATCCTGCGGTACTGCTCCGAGCACCTCATCGCCGTGGTGCCGTTCGGCGGGGGCACCAGCGTCGTGGGCGGCGTCGACCCCGGCCGGGGGCGGTTCACCGCGGTGGTCTCGCTGGACCTGTACCGGTTCGACCAACTACTGAACCTCGACGAAGCGTCCGGCGAAGCCGTCCTGGGCGCCGGCGTCACCGGACCGGCCGCCGAGCGACTGCTCGGCGAGCACGGCTTCTCGCTGGGCCATTTTCCGCAGAGCTTCGAATACGCCACCATCGGCGGGTTCGCGGCCACCCGGTCGTCGGGTCAGGATTCCGCCGGGTACGGCCGCTTCGACGACATGGTCCGCGGGCTACGGATGATCACCCCGACCGGCGTGCTGGACCTCGGGCGGGCGCCGGCCTCGGCCGCCGGCCCCGATCTGCGTCAGCTGGTCCTGGGCTCCGAGGGCGCGTTCGGCGTGATCACCCAGGTGCGCGTGCGGATCCACCCGACACCCGCCAACACCCGCTACGAGGCGTGGTCGTTCCCGGACTTCGCGACGGGCGCCGACGCTCTGCGCGCGGTGGTGCAAACCGGTACCGGTCCGACGGTGATCCGGTTGTCCGACGAGGCCGAGACCGGGATCAACCTGGCCACCACCGAACACATCGGGGAACAGCAGATCACCGGCGGCTGCCTGGCCGTCACCGTGTTCGAGGGCAGCGCCGAGCACACCGAGAGCCGGCATGCCGAGACGCTCGCGGTGCTCGCTGCGCACGGCGGCACGTCGCTGGGTGAGGCGCCGGCGCGAGCCTGGGAGCACGGCCGCTTCGGCGCCCCCTATCTGCGCGACGGACTGCTGGCCGCCGGCGCGCTGTGCGAGACCCTCGAGACCGCCACGCAGTGGTCCAACGTCGGCGCGCTCAAGGCGGCCGTGACGGCGGCACTGACCGACACTCTGGCCGATTCCGGCACGGCAGCCCTTGTGCTGTGCCACATTTCGCATGTGTACCCGACCGGCGCATCGCTGTACTTCACCGTCGTCGCCGCGCAGCGTGGCAACCCGGTCGAACAGTGGCGCGCCGCCAAGGCGGCGGCGTCGGACGCGATCATGCGGACCGGCGGGACCATCACCCATCACCACGCCGTCGGCACCGATCACCGGCCGTGGCTGACCGAGGAGGTCGGCGAGGTCGGCGTCCGGGTGCTGCGGGCGGTCAAGGATTGCCTGGACCCCGCGGGAATCCTGAACCCGGGCAAGCTGATTCCGTGATTTCGCACGTCACGGTCCTGACCAATCCGGCCTCCGGGCACGGCAACGCACCGCATGCCGCCGAACGGGCGATCGCCCAGTGGCA
>JAKIXW010000126.1:2834-10692 GCA_022708865.1 Acidobacteriota bacterium | reverse complement strand
GTCCTCAGCCAGCTTCTCACGACGCTCCTGACCCGCAGCAGTACTGGATGCGACATCCTCGTCACCACCACCACCACGCTTGGTCTGCTCCTGAGCCATCGCCGCCTCCTGCTCGGTTATCGGCGGGTAGTCCAGCCGCCAGCCGGTCACCCCACCCTAGCCCAGCGACAACGCAACGGTCCGAAGGACAAACGCCGCGTTGCGGACCCCTGCCTGCCGACGAGGCGCCGCCGGCGCTACCCGGCGCAGGAACCCGTGCCGAATTGTTCGACTCATTCGACTCCGGCACCGTCGCAGCGGTGTCCACGGAAGCGGTGCCGGCGTATTCGATGGGGGCACCGGTCGGCACAGGTATCGCATAGCGTCCGCTCGACTCGGCGCCGTTGCGAGGCCGACGGGGTGGTCGAGCGTGACGCCAGACCCGGCGACCGCCGCGTTGGGCGCCGGGGCGGGACCTTCACCGGTGTTCCGTATCGAAAACCTCACCCGGGCGGCACCCCGGTGCAGGCATTCACCACCGGGAGGTGTACGTGCAGGGCGGGCACAGCTCCGGCGGACCGCCTAGTTGGTGAGCTGTTCGACCAGCTCGACAGCGCTGTCGACGGAGTCCAGCAGAGCCCCGACGTGGGCCTTGCTGCCGCGCAACGGCTCGAGAGTGGGAATGCGGACCAGCGAATCGCCACCCAGGTCGAAGATCACCGAATCCCAGCTGGCCGCCGCGATATCGGCGCCGAACCGGCGCAGGCACTCCCCGCGGAAGTAGGCCCGGGTGTCGGTGGGCGGGTTCTCGACGGCGTCGAGCACCTGTTGCTCGGTGGTCAGCCGTTTCATCGAACCCCGGGCCACCAGCCGGTTGTACAACCCCTTGTCCAGGCGCACATCGGAGTACTGCAGATCGACCAGGTGCAGCCGCGGCGCGTTCCAGCTCAGGTTCTCGCGCTGGCGGAAGCCCTCGAGCAGGCGCAGCTTGGCCGGCCAGTCCAGCAGCTCGGCGCATTCCATCGGATCCCGCTCGAGCAGATCGAGCACCTGCGCCCAGGTCTCCACGACGTGGTTGGCACGCGGGTCGGGGTCGCGGCTGTCGAGCAGCTTGGCCACTCGGTCGAGGTAGATCCGTTGCAGCGCAAGGGCGGTCAGCTCTCGCCCGTCGGCCAGCGCGACCGTGGCGCGCAGGCTGGGGTCACGGCTGACGACGTGCACGGCGTGCACCGGGCGGGCCAGCGCCAGATCGGAGAGGTCCAGTCCGAGCTCGGGGCCGTCCTCGATGAGGTCGAGTACCAGCGACGTGGTGCCCACCTTCAGATAGGTCGACGTCTCGGCCAGATTGGCGTCGCCGATGATGACGTGCAGGCGGCGGTACTTGTCGGCGTCGGCATGCGGCTCGTCCCGGGTATTGATGATGCCGCGCTTGAGGGTGGTCTCCAGGCCGACCTCGACCTCGATGTAATCGGCCCGCTGGGACAGCTGGAATCCCGGGTCGTCACCGGACGGCCCGATCCCGACCCGGCCCGAGCCCGTGACCACCTGACGGGACACCATGAACGGTGTCAGCCCGGAGATCACCGCCGAGAACGGGGTCTGGCGGCTCATCAGGTAGTTCTCGTGGGACCCGTACGAGGCGCCCTTGCCGTCGACGTTGTTCTTGTACAGCTGCAGCTTGGCCGCCCCCGGCACCGACGCCACGTGCCGTGCCGCGGCTTCCATCACCCGTTCGCCGGCCTTGTCCCAGATGACCGCGTCCAGCGGGTCGGTGACCTCGGGGGCCGAGTATTCGGGGTGGGCGTGGTCGACGTAGAGCCGGGCGCCGTTGGTCAGGATCATGTTGGCCGCGCCGACCTCGTCGGCGTCGACGATGGGCGGGGGCCCCGACGACCGGCTCAGGTCGAATCCGCGGGCGTCACGCAGGGGCGACTCGACCTCGTAGTCCCAGCGGGTTCGCTTGGCGCGCTGGATCCCGGCGGCCGCGGCGTAGGCCAGTACGGCCTGCGTGGAGGTCAGGATCGGGTTCGCGGTGGGGTCGGACGGCGCGGAGATGCCATACTCCACCTCGGTGCCGATGATCCGTTGCATGAAGCCAGAGTAGGCGAACACGCGGCGCCGAAGTCGGACGGGGTTCGCGCGCCACATGGTGAACTATTCGGCGTGGCCCGTACCACCAACCACCGCCGCGACGCCGAGCGGTGGTTCCTCGCGAACGGACTGCCCGCCGTTCTGCGCCCGGGTGTCCTGGTGCGCGGCGTGCTTCCCCGGTCGGCGCCCGCGCTGGCGACATTCGGGGTCTTCATGGGCTTTTCGATGGCGGTGGTCGCCATCACCGGAAAACACACCATCGCCATCGACGGTTCCCCGACGCGGACCGAATGGTTCGTGTTGTTCATGGTGCTGCTGGTGCTGCCGGTCGCGGTGGCCCTCGGCTGGGCGGTATCGCGGGTCGAAAGCGACCGGACCCGCAACGGAATCGCCGGGGCGTCACTCGCGGTCGCGGTCCTCGGCGGAATCTTCGGGGGCCCCAGTGCGCTGGTGTTCGTGGACCTGTTGTTCGATGCCGTGATCATCGCGGTGATATTGCTCTGCACCGCAACGGGAGTCGGTTCCGTGCTGGCCTGGGCGACCCGGATGACCTTCACCAATCTGGCGTCCATCGGCGAATTGCTGGTGCGCGCGCTCCCGGTGCTACTGCTGACCATGCTGGTGTTCTTCAATTCTCCGGCCTGGGTGATGGCGGCGACGGTGGGCCGTACCCGGCTGTGGCTGGCGCTCGGCTTCCTGTATCTGGTTGCCGCGGCGTTCCTGATCTCGAACACCTTCGCCCGCGTGCGGTCCGTCGTACACCCGGGCGCCGACACCGATTCCGAACTCGCCGACGGGTTGGCCGGCACGCCGTTCGAGCATCTGCCCGATCCGCCGCGCCGGGGTGTGCTGTCGGCGCCGGAGCGTGCCAATGTCGGCTTCGTGCTGACCCTTTCACAGCTGGTGCAGGTGCTCACGGTCGCCATCGTGACGGGTCTGATCTTCCTGGTGTTCGGACTGATCCTGATCAGTCCGGAACTGCTGGAGGCCTGGACGCACGGGTCACCCTCGGACGGCCAGTTCCTTGGCATGACGCTGCCCATCCCCAACGCGCTGATCCAGATCAGCCTGTTCCTCACCGCCCTGACGTTCATGTACCTGGCGGCAAAAGCAGTGAGCGACAACGAGTATCGCGAACGCTTCATCGATCCCCTGCTCGAGGATCTCCGGCTGACGCTGGTCGCACGCGACCGCTACCGGATGGCGGCGGACACCCTATGACCGTCGACAACCGCACCATCAACGACTGGTTCCTGCACCGTGGTCTGCCACTGGTCCTGCCCCGACGAGTGCGTTCCCGGGCGGTGATCGAACGTTCGGCGCCGATGGTGGCGGGCCTGGGCGTGCTGACCGCACTGATGATGCTGGCGGCAAACTGGACCGGAGCGCACCCCGACTACGGCTATATCGCCCGGCTGGCGGTGGTGGCGGTGGTACTGGTCGCGGCGCCGTTCGCGCTGCACCTGCTGCACGAGCGCGGACTGGTGGCCAGTCGACGGTCGACGGCCCTGTTGGTGATGGCGATCTTCGTGGTGCTGCTGCCGGTGATCGCCTCGGGTTGGTCGGCGGCCACCGTCGCGGAGGCGCCGGCATTCGTCGCCGTGACACTGCTCGCCGTCTGGTTCACCTACCTGGGGGTCGGTTCGATCCTGTTGTGGGCCTTCCGGTTCGCCTGGATCCAGCTCGGCGCCCTGGGCACGTTGATGAGCCGGGCACTGCCGCTGCTGATGCTGACCGTGGTGGTGTACTTCACCGGCGAGCTCTGGCAGCTGGCCGCCCGGATGTCACGCCAACGGCTATGGCAGACAATCGGATTCCTTGCTCTGGTGGCGCTGGTGTTCGTCGTCGCCACCATCCGCGACGAGGTGCGCGCCCTGCGCGACGACCGCTCCGCCCAGTCCGATCCGGCCACCTTGCTGGCCGGCACGCCGCTCGCGTCGCAGGCGGCCACGGAATGCCCGAAAACCCCGCTGTCACTGGGCGAACAGATCAACGTCGTCGCCGTGATGGTCCTCGCCCAGGCCATCCAGGTGGTCCTGTTCACCACCGGGCTGTTCGCCTTCTTCATGGCGCTGGGAATCATCGCGGTCCCCGACGCCGTGACAGTGCTGTGGTCCAGTGAGCAGTCCTGCACCGTCGGCGTACCTCCTTGTGCCGGAACGTGGTTCGGCATTCACATCCCGGTGCCGCAAACCATGGTGCACACGTCGCTGTTCGTCGCCGTGCTCTCGGGTCTGTACTTCACCGTGAGCACCAGCGTCGATCCGCTGTATCGGCAGCGGTTCTTCGAGCCGCTGATCGCCGACGTCGCGGTCAGCCTGGCCGGCCGCGACGCGTATCTGACCACGGAATCGCCTGCGGAAAGCCGCTGATCCGGTACCGGCCGGGCCGAAAATTGCCGGATTCGGCAACGAGCCGTCACACACGGTCCTAAACTGCGAAAACGCCGTTAACTTCCGGCAAACTTGCTGGTAGTGGCGCAGTCGAATTCACGCTCGCGAATACATCCGCACATGAACACATCCGCACAAAGGAATCCGCAATGAAGAAGATCCTTCCCGCCGCGGCCGCCGCGGTATTCGCCCTCGGCGTCGGATTTGCCCCGCCGGCCGCCGCCGACGAGGACGGTTATCTAACCGATCTGGCCAATCACGATTTCACCGGGCCCAGCCAGGAGGCGCTGACCCTGGGGTACCAGATCTGCACCGACATCCAGCACGGGGTTCCACAGGACGCGACCGTCTCGGCGATCTACAAGAACACCGGCGACGGCATCGGGGCCGACGAGGCCAAGTTCATCTACGAATCCGCCTCGATCTACCTGTGCGGCTGAGCGGTTCGGCCGGACGGGTTACAGGTACTGACCCAGGTTGCTCTCGGTGTCGATGGCCCGGCTGGCGCTCGAGCTCTTGCCGGTGACCAGGGTGCGGATGTAGACGATCCGCTCGCCCTTCTTGCCCGAGATCCGGGCCCAGTCATCGGGATTGGTGGTGTTGGGCAGATCCTCGTTCTCGGCGAACTCGTCGACGATCGAGTCCAGCAAGTGCTGGATCCGCAGACCGGGCTGACCGGTCTCCAGCACCGCCTTGATCGCGTTCTTCTTCGCGCGGTCGACCACGTTCTGGATCATCGCGCCGGAGTTGAAGTCCTTGAAGTACATGACTTCCTTGTCACCGTTGGCGTAGGTGACCTCCAGGAACCGGTTGTCGTCGATCTCGGCGTACATCCGGTCGACGACCTTCTCGATCATCGCCTTGACCGTGAGTCCCCGGTCGCCGGAGAACTCGGCAAGGTCGTCGACGTGGATCGGCAGTTCCTCGGTGAGGTACTTGCTGAAGATGTCCTGCGCCGACTCGGCGTCGGGCCGCTCGATCTTGATCTTGACGTCCAGGCGGCCGGGCCGCAGGATCGCCGGGTCGATCATGTCCTCGCGGTTGGAGGCGCCGATCACGATGACGTTCTCCAGGCCCTCGACGCCGTCGATCTCGCTGAGCAGCTGCGGCACGACGGTGGTCTCCACGTCCGAACTCACGCCGGTGCCGCGGGTGCGGAAGATCGAATCCATCTCGTCGAAGAACACGATCACCGGGGTGCCCTCGGAGGCCTTCTCGCGGGCCCGCTGGAAGATCAGCCGGATGTGCCGCTCGGTCTCGCCGACGAACTTGTTGAGCAGCTCGGGGCCCTTGATGTTGAGGAAGTAACTCTTGGCCTCGCGGGACTCCTCACCGCGCAGTTCCGCCATCTTCTTGGCCAACGAGTTGGCCACGGCCTTGGCAATCAGCGTCTTGCCGCAGCCGGGCGGACCGTAGAGCAGCACACCCTTGGGTGGGCGCAGCGCATATTCCCGGTACAGGTCCTTGTGCAGGAACGGCAGCTCGACCGCATCGCGGATCTGCTCGATCTGCCGAGTCAGCCCGCCGATGTCGTGGTAGCTGACATCGGGCACCTCCTCGAGCACCAGATCCTCGACCTCGGCCTTGGGGATGCGCTCGAATGCGTAACCGGCCTTGGTGTCGACCAGCAGCGAATCACCCGGTCGCAGCTTGCGGGGCCGTTCGTCCTCCGGCAGCGCCTCCAGAACCTCGGCGGGCAGGTCCTCGGCGGCGATCAGCGGCTCGGCGAGCCAGACGATGCGCTCCTCGTCGGCGTGCCCGACCACCAGCGCGCGGTGGCCGTCGACCAGCACCTCGCGCAACGTGCTGATCTCGCCGACGGACTCGAAATTGCCGGCCTCCACAACGGTCAGCGCCTCGTTGAGCCGGACCGTCTGGCCCTTCTTCAGGGTGTTGGTGTCGATGTTGGGCGAGCAGGTGAGCCGCATCTTGCGGCCGGAGGTGAAGACGTCGACGGTGTCGTCGTCGGCGACGCCGAGCAGCACTCCGTAGCCGCTGGGCGGCTGCCCCAGCCGGTCGACCTCTTCGCGCAGCGCGAGCAGCTGCTGGCGCGCTTCTTTAAGAGTTTCCATCAGCTTGGCGTTTCGCGCGGCGAGCGAGTCGATGCGGGCTTCGAGCTGATGGACATCACGGGCGCTACGCGCTCCACCGGGCACCGAAGCGACCTCCTGGAGCTGCACACGGAGGGCCGCCGCTTCGCGACGCAACTGCTCGAGTTCAGCGGCATCTTCGCTGGACATCTCAGGTTGGCGGGATGTTTCGAATCCGTCAGAACGCTCTGACCCACTCATGCTGCGCTCCTCTCCCGCACCGAAAGTTGGTGCAGTAACAACGTCAACGCTACCGGCGATTCAACAATCGTGTGCGCTCTAGAAATCCGACACACGGGTGCCGCTGATAATCTCGAGACATGTCGGGTCGATCGAAAGGACAGCCGTGACCCTGAACTCCCTAGCAAAAGGTATTGCGACCGTGGCCGGTGTGGCCGCCGTCGCCGGCGCCGTGACTGCGGGGCTGACCTCAGCTTCGGACGCCGTCGCGGCGCGTTCCGTGCAGGTGCAGCCCGTCGTCTTCGGCGTTCCGATGCCGCTGGATCCGGCCGGCGATCTGCCCACGCCGGACCAGCTCTACGGCGTCCTGAACGGCTTGGCCAACCCGGGTGTGCCGTTTGCCTCCAAGTCCTACCTGGTCGAGGGTGGCATCGGCATCATCGAGGGTCGGGCCGCCGATTCGCTGATGCGTAGCGCGGCCGCCAAGGGCCAGCTGCCCCTGACGTTCAACGTGTCGGGCATCACCCCCGTCGGCCCGGGTACCGCCAGCGCGAGCGTCACCGCTTCCGGTCCGGCAACCCCCGCGCAGACCCAGAGCATCACCTTCGTCGACCAGGGCGGCTGGAAGCTCTCCCGCGCCTCGGCCACGCAGGTGCTGCAACTGTTCTCCGCCTAGCCCGGGTCTGACTTGCCCCGGCACAACATCTTGATCCTGAGCGCCGCCACGATTGTGGCGGCGTTCTGGCTGTCGGGGTGTGCCCACGAGGGCAGCGTCATCTCGGAATCGGTCACGCCGCCGCCCTCGACCGTCGCATCCGCGGTCCCCGGGGCGCCGCTGCCCGATCCGGTGACCCTGACCGACCTCCTGGGCCGGCTGGCCGACCCGGCCGTGCCAGGGGCCGACAAGCTCTCCCTGGTGCAGGACGCCAGCGCCGCCGACGCCACCTCACTGGAGAACTTCACCAAGGCGTTGCAGGACAACCACATGATCCCGTTGATCTTCACGGCCACCGGGTTGTCCTGGTCCGATCAGACACCGGGGAACCTGATCGCGACGGTCAGCGCCGCCGGGCCGGATCCCAAGGTCGGCGGCTTCACCTTCCCGATGGAGTTCACGCCGGCGGG
>JAKIXW010000126.1:2527-2824 GCA_022708865.1 Acidobacteriota bacterium | reverse complement strand
GCGGGTACCGGGTGGCAGCTGTCGCGCAAGACCGCCGACATGCTGCTGGTGTTCGGCGACAGCCCCGGCCCTCCCGCATCTGGGACCCTGCCGCTGCCGCCACCGCCCGAGCCGGTCCCGCCGCCCGCGCCGACGCCGACCCGGTAGTCATGTGGATCGGCTGGTTGGAGTTCGACCTGCTGCTCGGCGATGTGCACTCGCTGAAGCAGAAACGCTCGGTGGTGCGGCCCATCGTGGCCGAGTTGCAGCGCCGCTTCGCGGTGTCGGCCGCCGAGACCGGCTCGCAGGATCTGCACC
>JAKIXW010000126.1:0-2449 GCA_022708865.1 Acidobacteriota bacterium | reverse complement strand
AGGTTCTCGACGCGGCCGAACGACTGGTGTCCACCCGCCCCGAGATCGAACTGCTCTCGGCACACCGCGGACTGGCCAATAGTGCTGACTGAACTACAGATTCTTCTTGCGCCGCAACGGAGTTGGGGCGACGGTGCCCTCCGCCAGCCGGCGCGCCGACACCAGGAAGGCCGTGTGCCCGCGCATGTTGTGCTGCGGACGTACGGACAACCCGACGACGTCCCAGCCGCGCTGCAGCGTCTCCCAGGACCGCGGCTCGGTCCAGCACTGCTGTTCACGCAGGGCCTCGACGACCTTGGACAGCTGGGTCACCGTGGCGACGTAGACGATGAGCACGCCGCCGGGGATGAGTGCCCGCTGCACCGTGTCGAGCACGTCCCACGGCGCGAGCATGTCCAGGACCACCCGGTCGACCTGATCCCCGGCGTAGTCGGCGAGGTCGGCGAGGACGAGATCCCAGTTGTCGGGCCGGCCCCCGAAGAAGGTCTCGACGTTGCGCTGGGCGTGCACGGCGTGGTCGTCGCGCAGCTCGTAGGAGATGACCCGGCCGGACGGGCCGACGGCCCGTAACAGTGAACAGGTCAGTGCGCCGGAGCCGGCGCCGGCCTCCAGGACGCGGGCGCCGGGGAAGATGTCGCCGTCGTGCACGATCTGCGCGGCGTCCTTGGGGTAGATCACCTGGGCACCGCGCGGCATCGACAGCACGTAGTCGATCAGCAAGGGCCGCAGCACCAGGAACGGGTCGCCGTTGGTGGACGTGACGACGCTGCCCTCGGGAATGCCGATGACGTTGTCGGCGGCGACGGCGCCGCGGTGGGTGTGGAACTCGCCGCCCGGCTTGAGCACCATCGTGTAGTGCCTGCCCTTGGCGTCGGTGAGCTGCACGCGGTCTCCCACGGCGAACGGTCCGGTTGACGACACGGCGTTCAGCCTGCCATGCCCTGTCGGACCCTCTGCATAGTCTCGATCCATGAGCCGCCCTGCCCTGTCACCGTCGCGGGCCGCCGACTTCAAGCAGTGCCCGCTGCTGTACCGGTTACGGGCCATCGATCGGCTGCCCGAACCGCCATCGGCTGCGCAATTACGCGGTTCGGTGGTGCACGCCGCCCTCGAACAGCTGTACGCGCTGCCCGCGCCGCTGCGCGACCCACAGACCGCGCTGTCCCTGGTGGGGCCGGCCTGGGATGTGGTGGTCGGCGAGGAGCCGGAACTGGTCGCCGCATTCACCCCCGAACACCGGGACAAGCTGCTGGCCGAGGCGCAGGCGCTCCTGACCGGCTACTACCGGCTCGAAGACCCCACCCAGTTCGACCCGCAGTCGTGCGAACAGCGCGTCGAGGTCGAATTGGCCGACGGCACGCCGCTGCGCGGATTCGTCGACCGCATCGACGTCGCTCCCTCGGGCGCGCTGCGGGTGGTCGACTACAAGACGGGCAAGGCCCCGTCGGAAACCCGCGGCCTCGCCGAGGCCAAGGCGCTGTTCCAGATGAAGTTCTACGCGGTGGCGCTATTGCGCTCCCGCGGGGTGATGCCAGCACGGCTTCGGCTGATCTATCTGGCCGACGGTGCGCTGCTGGACTACAGCCCTGAACTCGACGAGTTGGCCCGCTTCGAGCGGATCCTGCAGGCCATCTGGCAGGCCATCCAAAAGGCCGGTGCCACAGGCGATTTCCGCGCGAAACCGTCGCGCATGTGCAACTGGTGCTCGCACCAGGCGCTGTGCCCGGCGTTCGGCGGGACGCCGCCGGTGTACCCGGGATGGCCCGAGCAGCTGGCGTCATGACGGACTGCTACTACCGCCGGCTCGGGAAGTACGAATACGCATCGACGGACTTCACCCGCAGCAACTGGACCCCGGAGATCCAGCACGGCTCTCCCCCGCTGGCGCTGCTGACCCGTGCCGTGGAGGACGAACTTGCCAGTTCCGGGCTGCGGATCGGTCGCCTGACGCTGGACATCCTGGGCGCTATTCCGGTAGCGCCGCTGCACGTGCAGACCCGGGTGCCGCGCCCGGGCAAGCGGATCGCGCTGGTGACCTCGGAGCTCGCCGCGGTCGGCGACAGCCGCCCGGTGGCCCGCGTGACGGCGTGGGCGCTCGCCCCCTCTGACACGGCCGCGGCCGCCACCGACCGGCATCCCCCGCTGGTAGAGGTTCCGCCGACGCCCGCTCCGGCGTTCTGGTGGAACGCCCCGGGTTATCTGGAGTCCGTCGAGTTCCGAAACCAGCCCGACGATGCCGGGGCGCGGGTGGTGTGGATGACACCGCGCGTGAGCCTCATCGACGACGAGCCGACCACAGCGCTGCAGCGCTTGACGATGGTGGTCGACTCGGCCAATGGCGTGGGCGCTGCCCTTGATCCGTCGCAGTACGCGTTCATGAATACCGACACGGTGCTGCACCTGCACCGGTTACCGGCCGGGCAGGACTTCGCAGTTCGGGCCCGCGGGT
>JAKIXW010000125.1 GCA_022708865.1 Acidobacteriota bacterium | reverse complement strand
AAGGCCTCAAGGTGTCGTTCAGTTCCCTCGGCCGCGCCGAACTGCAGGCCGAACACGACCAGCAGTCCCGCAATTACGCCGAACTGCAGTCCAAGAAGCTCGCGCTGGACCTCACCCGCGGCAAGCCGGCGCCGGAACAACTCGACCTGTCCAACGCCCTGCTGCGCCTGCCCGGCGACGACTACCGCGATTGCGAGGGCACCGACACCCGGAACTACGGCGGCGTGCACGGGCTGCCCGAACTCCGCGAGATCTTCGGTGAGCTGCTCGGGATTCCGGTGCAGAACCTGATCGCCGGCAACAACGCGAGCCTCGAGATGATGCACGACGCCGTCGTCTTCTCCATGCTGCACGGTGCGGTCGACTCGCCGCGGCCGTGGGTGGAGGAGCTCCGCGGGGGAACCGGCGTCAAGTTCCTGTGCCCGTCCCCGGGCTACGACCGGCACTTCGCCATCACCGAGACCATGGGCATCGAGATGATCACGGTGCCGCTGCGGGAGGATGGCCCCGACGTCGACCTGGTCGAGGAACTCGTCGCCGCCGACCCGGCCATCAAGGGCATGTGGTGCGTCCCGGTGTACTCCAACCCAACCGGTGCGACCTATTCCTGGGAGAACACCCGCCGTCTGGTCCAGATGCAAACGGCGGCACCGGATTTCCGGCTCTTCTGGGACAACGCGTACGCCGTGCACACCCTGACGCACGACTTCCTGCGCCAGGTGGACGTGCTGGGCCTGGCGGCCGCGGCGGGAAACCCGAACCGGCCCTATGTGTTCGCGTCCACCTCGAAGGTCACCTTCGCGGGCGCTGGCGTCAGCTTCTTCGGTGGTTCGTTGGGCAACATCGCGTGGTACCTGCAGTACGCGGGGAAGAAGACGATCGGGCCGGACAAGGTCAACCAGTTGCGGCACCTGCGCTTCTTCGGCGACGCCGACGGCGTGCGCCTGCAGATGCACCGGCACCAGCAGTTGATCGCGCCGAAATTCGCCGCCGTCGCCGAGATCCTCGACGCCCGTCTGACCGACTCGAAGGTGGCGTCCTGGACCGACCCGCAGGGCGGCTATTTCATCAGCCTCGACGTGCTTCCCGGGACCGCCAAGCGGACGGTTGCGCTGGCCAAGGATGCGGGCATCGCCGTCACCGAGGCCGGCGCGTCCTTCCCATACCGGAAAGACCCGGAGGACAAGAACATTCGCATCGCCCCGACCTTCCCGGCGATGCCGGATCTGCGGGAGGCCATCGACGGGCTGGCGACCTGCACCCTGCTCGCCGCAACCGAGGCGTTGCTGGCCCGGGACTGAACGCCGAAAGTGAAACCAGCGCGAAAAAGCTTGCAGAATTTCGCAATAGCTTCACACTCGGCGATTGGCGGACGTCTCGAGTCGCCCGTCGGCGCCAGCCGGTAGCCTGCATCCGTGGCTCTCTACCGCAAGTACCGGCCGGCAACCTTCGCAGAGGTGGTGGGGCAGGAGCACGTCACCGCGCCGCTGTGCACCGCCCTGCAGGCCGGCCGCGTCAACCACGCCTACCTGTTCTCGGGTCCGCGCGGTTGCGGTAAGACCTCCTCGGCGCGCATCCTGGCGCGCTCGCTCAACTGTGCGCAGGGCCCGACGCCCACGCCCTGCGGGGTCTGCGATTCGTGCGTCGCGCTGGCGCCCAACGGGTCGGGCAGCGTGGACGTCACCGAATTGGACGCGGCCAGCCACGGCGGCGTGGACGACACCCGCGAACTGCGCGATCGGGCCTTCTATGCCCCGGCCAGCTCCCGCTATCGCATCTTCATCATCGACGAAGCGCACATGGTCACCACCGCGGGCTTCAACGCGCTGCTCAAGATCGTCGAGGAGCCGCCGGAACACCTGATCTTCGTGTTCGCCACCACCGAGCCGGAGAAGGTGCTGCCCACCATCCGCTCGCGCACCCACCACTACCCGTTCCGGTTGTTGGCCCCGCGCACCATGCGGGCGCTGATCGGCAGCGTCTGCTCCTCGGAGAACGTCGAGGTGGACGACGCGGTCTACCCGTTGGTGATCCGCGCCGGTGGTGGGTCGCCGCGTGACACCCTCTCGGTGCTCGACCAGCTGCTCGCCGGTGCCGAAGGAGATCACGTCTCGTATCAGCGGGCGCTGGCGCTGCTGGGCGCCACCGACGTGGCACTCATCGACGACGCCGTCGAGGCGCTGGCCGCCGGGGATGCCGCGGCCCTGTTCGGGGCGGTTGAGTCGGTGATCGATGCCGGTCACGACCCCCGTCGGTTCGCCACGGATCTGTTGGAGCGCTTCCGCGATCTCATTGTGCTGCAAGCGGTTCCGGATGCCGCGGCCCGCGGTGTGGTGGAGGCGCCGGAGGGCGAACTGGACAAGATGCGCTCACAGGCCGAACGCATCGGCACCGCGACGCTCACCCGGTTCGCCGAGGTGGTGCACGCCGGGCTGGGCGAGATGCGCGGTGCGACCGCACCCCGGCTGTTGCTCGAAGTGGTGTGTGCCCGGCTGCTGCTGCCCTCGGCCAGCGATACCGAATCCGCGCTGCTGCAGCGGCTGGAGCGCATCGAGACCCGGCTGGACATGTCGATTCCCGCGGGCGAGGTGGCGGCCGGTGCGATGCCGCGCGCCCCCAAGCAGTTCGTCCGCAAGACCCAGCAACCCGCGCCGCCGGCTACCCCGGCGCAGACGCCCCCGCTCAGCGAGTCGCCGGTGGCCCAGGCGCCGGCACCGGAGCCCCCGCCCAGCGAGCCGCCCGCCGTGACGGTGCCACCGGCCGCCGCGGCCGCACCACCGCCCCCACCGCCGCCGGCACCCGAGCCCGACCCCGCCCCCGAACCTGAACCCGCGCCGCCGGCCCCGACCCCGGGCGCTCCCGATGCCGCGGCGGTGCGCAGCATGTGGACCACGGTGCGCGAGAAGGTCCGGCAGCGCAGCCGCACCACCGAGGTGATGCTCTCCGGGGCCACCGTGCGCGCGGTCGAGGACAACACCCTGGTGCTGATGCACGAGTCCGCGCCACTCGCGAAACGGCTTGCTGAACAACGCAATTCGGATGTGATCCGGGAAGCGCTCAAGGATGCGCTCGGTGTCGACTGGCGACTGCGCTGCGAGGTCGGGGTGGCATCGGAACTGCCCGGCGACACACCGGCGGCCGCACCGTCGGTAGTGGGCCCGGCGCACCGCAGCGCCGAGGTGCAGGCCGAGGAAGAGATGCTGGCCGAAGCCGCCGAGGCCGACAGTTCGGACGCGCCGCGGCGCGATCCCGAGGAAGTCGCGCTCGAACTGCTGCAGAGCGAGTTGGGCGCGCGCAAGATCGAGGGCTGAGCGGCAACCTATTCGTCGTCGCCGGGCTAGACCGTCCACCACGGCCGCAGCGGCAACCCCCCGTCGTCGCCGGCGGCGCCGAGCTTGACCGCCAGAACCTGGTGCAGCTGAACGACATTCGTCTCGAATCCGAGCCGCGACCCGGCCATGTAGAGACCCCAGATCTTGGCGGTGGGCAGGCCTACCTCGGCGACGGCCTCATCCCAGTGCTCCACCAGATTGGCGCACCAGTCGCGCAGCGTCATCGCGTAGTGGTGGCGCAGATTCTCCTCGTGGAGCACCTCGAGCCCGGCATCCTGGGCCTCGCCGATGATCCGGCCGGAACCGGTGAGCTCACCGTCGGGGAACACGTAGCGGTCGATGAACCCCCCGGCCGCCGCCGACGATCGGTTCGAGGGGCGGGTGATGCAGTGGTTGAGAAGCAGGGCGCCGGTGCGCATCCGGGACTTCAGGAAGCCGAAATAGGCGGGGTAGTTGGCCACACCGATGTGCTCGGTCAGCCCGATCGAGGACACGGCGTCGAATCCGGACTCGGCCACGTCGCGGTAGTCGCCGTGGCGGACCTCGGCCAGGCCGTCGAGCCCCTCCTCGGCGATCTGGCGTTGCGCCCAGCCGGCCTGTTCGGCCGACAGCGTCACGCCGATCGCCCGCACGCCGTGGCGTGCGGCGTGGCGCACCATCCCGCCCCAGCCGCAGCCCACGTCGAGCAGGCGGTCGCCCGCCTTCAGGCGCAGCTTCTCGAACACCAGTCGGTACTTGTTGTCCTGGGCCTCCTCGAGGGTGGCGTCCGCAGTCGGGTAGCACGCGCAGGTGTAGGTCATCGACGGTCCGAGCACCCATTCGTAGAAGGTGTTGGACACGTCGTAGTGATGGTGGATCGCCTCTGCGTCACGAGTTCTGCTGTGCCGGAAGCCTTCTACGATGCGGCGCCACCGCGGCAGCGCTTCCTGTGGTGGCGGCGCGATGGGCTTGAGGTGCTCGACGCCGATCGATCGCACGATGTGGGCAAGCATCCGCGCGGGCGGCCGCTTGAACTCCAGAGCGTCTGCCATCGCGCGCAGCAGCGGATACGGATCGCCCGGATGCACCCCCTGCATCTCCAGATCCCCGGACACGTAAGCACGCGCGATGCCGAGGTCGCCGGGCGCGGTGGCCAGGTAGGTGGTGCCGCGGGGGGTGCGCAGGTCCAGGCCGAGCTCGACGTCGTCGGGTCCGGTGGAGCTGCCGTCGTAGGCGGTGAACTTCAGCGGCAACCGGTTGCCGTCGGTGAACACCTCCAGGATCTCGGCGAGGGACAGCTTGCCCGGCTGGAGGTCCGGTTGGTCGTCGAATGTGGTCATCGTCGTTGCACCGCCTTCGAATACAGGTCGAGGAACCGGGTGTCGGGGTCGAAGGTCGTCTTGGCCGTGTCGTAGACCGGGCCGCCGTAGAGCTCGTCGAACTCCTTGCGGGAGTAGAACGAGTCCGAATACAACGACTTGTGCCCGTCGAGTTCGGAGACCTTCTCCTCGATCCTGCGGTTGGTATACCCGGGTTCGGGCCCGATCGGCACCGAGGACCAGAAGCCGACGTTGACGTAGGTGTGCCCGGGCCGGATCGGGTAGAGGGGCCAACCCGCCGGGTCGCGAAGCCGCAAGGGGCACAACCAGATCGGCGCGATGGGTACGGTACCGAGGAACCAGTCCAGGAACTCGGCACATCGTTCGAGGGGCACCTCGATGTCCTGGACGACGCGCTCGCGCGGCGGGCGGCCCCGACCGGTCTCGATCCGGTCGGCGATGTTGAACCGATGGTCGTAGTCGATGAGCTTCCAGTAGAAGCTGCTGCGCCGCAGACGTCGTGGCCACAGTCGGCGCACCACGGGATGCTGTGCGCCGAACGCCCGCGAGCACCAGAACCAGTCGGTGTCCCAGCGCCACAGGTAATCGTGGATGGTCAACCGGTCGGTCTTGGCGGTGCCCCGCACACCGGCATGCTGGATGGAGCGGTAGTAGATGTCGCGGCCGGTGTAGTCGCTGACCGGGCCGGGGGTGTTCGTCTTCACGCCCAGGCACAGGTAGGACTCGTCGGCGCTGAACACGACGCCGTCGAGGTAATCGACCCGGCGCCCGTCGTACCCGCCGGTCTCGATGATGCGGTCCATGGCGGCCAGCAGATCGCGGGTGCTGCCGAATCGGCAGTGTGACAGCGCGACGAAGGGCTGTACGGGCTCCAGCTCGATCTTCAGGCGAACGGAATAGCCTAGTGTGCCATAGGAATTCGGGAAAGCCCGGTAGAGTTCGGAGTTGACCGTCGGGGATGCCGTCAACACCTCGCCGGTGCCGGTGAGGATGTCCATCTCCAGCACCGATTCGTGGGGCAGGCCGTTGCGGAACGATGTGGACTCGATGCCCAGTCCGGTGACGGCGCCGCCCAGCGTGATGGTCTTGAGCTGCGGAACCACCAGCGGTGCCAGCCCGTGCGGCAGCGTGGCCGCCACCAGGTCCTCGTAGGTGCACATCCCGGCGACGTCCGCGGTGCACGCATCGGCGTCGACCGCGATCACCTCGGTCAGCCCCGAGGTGTCCAGGCCGGGTGCGTCGCGGTCGGATCGGATGCGGAACAGGTTCGAGGTCGGTTTCGCCAGCCGCACCGTTGCCCCGGGGTCGATCGCGCGATAGCTGCCCAGCAGCCGTTGCACGCCCGCGCGGTGCGCCCGGGCCGTCGAGGTTGCGTCAGTGTCTCGAACGGACACACCTCTAAACTAGTCGGCGGGTACTGCGCGTGCGACCGCACGACGCGGCCGGAATGCATACAGAGCGACTCGAGGAGTACTGCGAATCATGGGACAGGTCAGCGCGGCCAGCACGGTCCTGATCAACGCCACACCGGACGCGGTCCTGGCGGCGGTATCGGACTACCAAACGGTGCGGCCGAAGATCCTGCCGAGCCAGTACAGCGATTACCAGGTGTTGCAGGGCGGCACGGGTGCCGGCACGGTGGCCCGGTGGAAGCTGCAGGCCACCAAGTCACGCGTGCGCGACGTGCAGGCCGCCGTCGACGTGGCGGGCAAGACCGTCATCGAGAAGGACGCCAACTCCTCGATGGTGACCAACTGGACCGTCGCTCCCGCGGGTACCGGATCGACGGTCACCGTCAGGACCAGCTGGACCGGTGGCACCGGGGTCAAGGGTTTCTTCGAGAAGACGTTCGCGCCGCTGGGCCTGCGGAAGATCCAGGCCGAGACGCTGGAGAACCTGAAGCGCGAGGTCGAGAAGAGTTAGGCGGTCCGGGCGGGCTGCGTCTCCAGGAAGGCCACGATGCCCTTGACCACGGCGTCGGCATACTTCTGCTGGCCCTCGGGCGTCTTCATCAGCGCCGAGTCGGCCGGGTTCTTCATGTTGCCGCACTCGACCAGGACCGACGGATACTGCGCCAGGTTGAGACCGGCGATATCCGATCGCGCGTCCAGCCCGTTGGTGCCGATGTAGTTGGCGGTCGGGATGCCGGACGCCACCAGTTGGTCGCGCATGGTCTGCGCGAACCGGACCGACGGCCCCGCCTGCACCTGATTCAGCGGAGGGCTCGAATACAGGACGTGGAAACCGCGTCCGGTGGCCGGCCCGCCGTCGGCGTGGATGGCCACCGTGGCGTTGGGTTGCAGTGCGTTCGCCATCTGGGCGCGGGCGTCCACACACGGGCCCGCGCCGGTGTCGTCGCCCCGCGACATCGCGGTGCGTACGCCGTACTGCGCGAGCAGCTGCCGGATCTTCAGGGTGGTGTCCCACGTGAACGTGTGCTCGGGGTAGCCGTCGTCGGTGGAGGTGCCGCTGGCCTGGCAGTCTTTGGTGCCGCCCCGTCCGGTCGGCACCTGCCGGCCCATGTCGGCCATCCCGGCCTGATGACCGGGATCGAGGAACACGATCATGCCGGCGATGTTCGCGGGTGCGGCGTGCGCCGGGACGGCCTGGACGGCTGCGGTGACGAACATCGCGGCGGCGATCGGGGCCCCAACACGCAGGCGGACGGGAAGGCTCACGTGCGCCACCGTAGCCCGGCCCCGGTTAGGCTTGGAAGTCCGCAACCGCCGCATCGCTGATGCGCAACCAAGTCGAGACCAACATGCAAGGGGACCGTCATGCAACCCGATAACCAGATCGACATGTCGGCGTTGCTGGCCCAGGCGCAGCAGGTTCAGCAGAAATTGATGCAGGCGCAGCAGGAACTGTCCCGCGCAGAGGTGGTCGGCGAGTCCGGCGGCGGGCTGGTCCGGGTGACCATGCACGGCAGCGGCGGCGTGACAGAGGTGCACATCGACCCCAAGGTCATCGACCCGTCGGACCCGGAGACCCTGCAGGACCTGATCGTCGGCGCGCTGTCCGACGCGGCCGCCAAGGCGGCGGCGCTGGCCCAGAGCACGCTCGGCCCGCTGGCCAGCGGTATGGGCAACTCGCTGGGCATCTAGGTGTTTGAAGGCCCCGTACAGGATCTGATCGACGAGCTCGGAAAGCTGCCCGGGATCGGTCCCAAGAGCGCGCAGCGCATCGCGTTCCACCTGTTGTCGGTGGAGCCGCCCGACATCGACCGGCTCACCGCGGTGCTCGGCCGGGTGCGCGACGGCGTCACGTTCTGCGAGGTGTGCGGCAACGTGTCCGACGCGCAGCGCTGCCGCATCTGTGGCGACGCCCGGCGCGACGGTTCGATGGTGTGCGTCGTAGAGGAGCCCAAGGACGTCCAGGCCGTGGAACGGACCCGGGAATTCCGTGGCCGCTACCACGTCCTGGGCGGAGCGCTGGATCCGTTGTCCGGGGTGGGGCCCGAACAGCTGCGGATCAGGGAACTGCTGAACCGGATCGGCGAGCGCGTCGACGGCGTCGACATCACCGAGATCATCATCGCCACCGACCCCAACACCGAGGGCGAGGCCACCGCGACGTACCTGGTGCGGATGCTGCGCGATATCCCGGGCCTGACGGTGACGCGGATCGCGTCCGGGTTGCCGATGGGTGGCGATCTCGAGTTCGCCGACGAACTCACCCTGGGGCGTGCCCTGGTGGGCCGCCGCGCAATGGCCTGACCGCCGGGTTGCGGTCTAGAAGGCTCCGGCGGACTGGCCGCCCTGGCTGTAGCCGGGGAAATCATTCTGGGACTCGTCGCCGGTGCCGCCGGCGTGCTCGCCGCCCAAGGTGTAGCCGGGTGAGTTGTTCTGAGCATCCATTCCGGTGCCGCCGGCGTGGCCGCCGCCCTCCCAGTAGCCCGGATAGGTCGACTCCATCGGGTCGGGCGAATCCGGGTAGATCATGCTGTCACCGGATCCCGTGCCGTCCATGTCGTCGGCGTGGGCGACCGGCAAGAGAACAAGGCCCAGTGCGGCGCACGCCGCGGCCAGCGGGGGAGCAGTTCGGGTCACGCGCATCCCGCGAATATATCCGCGTTCGGCGCATTGTGCGGGCGATCAGACCCGTCGTGGCGCGGCCAGTCGTTCACGGCGCAACCGGTCGACCTCGTCGAGGTTCAGCGGTTCCAGCGGACCTACCACTCGGCTCAGCAGATGGTCGGCCAATTCCGGGTTGCGCGCCAGGCAGCAGCCGTGCAGGTAGGTCGCGACCACGCTGCCCTGCACCGCGCCGTCGATGCCGTCGCCCAAGCGGTTGCCGGCGCCCTTGGTGACAGCGGCCAGCGGTCGCGCCTGCGGGCCGAGAACCGTTCCGCCGCGGTGGTTCTCGAATCCGGTCAGCGGCTGGGTGAGCCCTTGGATCAGCGGGTTGGCGGTCACCTCACCGATGGTCCGTGACTCCTGCGGGGACGTGGTCACGTCGAGCAGTCCGACGCCGTCCACCCGCTGGCCCGCCGAGGTCTCGTACCAGTGCCCGAGGACCTGAATGGCCGCGCAGATCGCCAGCACCGGCGCGCCGCGCGCGGCCGCCGACTGCAGACCGGGATAACGGATCAGGTGCTTGGTGGCCAGTCGCTGCGCGTAGTCCTCGGCCCCCCCGAGGGTGTAGAGGTCCAGTGAATCCGGCACCGGGTCGGCCAGGGTGATCTCGACGATCTCGGCGGGGATGCCCCGCAACCGCAGCCGCTGCCGCAGCACCACCGCGTTGCCGCTGTCGCCGTAGGTGCCCATGACGTCGGGCAGCACCAGCCCAATCTGCACGGTCACGGCAGCCGCCGGTTCAGCTGCAGGAACGCGGTGTAGTTGGCGACGACCTCGACCCGGCCCGGCGGGCACGATGCGATGGCCGCCATGGTGTCGTGCACCAGCGTGTGCGCGACGTCGGCGTAGCCCAGCCGGACCGCCAGGTCGGTGCCGCGTTCCCCGGCGGCGACGACGGGGCCGGTGTGCTTTCCGGCGCTGAAGTGCTCGAAGTTCACGTCCCACAGCCAGGACAGGTCCTCGCCGTCGGGGACCTGACCGTTGACGGAAATCACCACTCCGGCGGCGGCGTCGTCGACCATCGACAGCGCCTCCTGCCAGCCGGCCGGGTTCTTGGCCAGCAGGATCCGGACCGCGTGCGGGCCGACCTGCACCGTGCGATAGCGCCCGGCCACTTCGTCCACCGCGGCGGCGGCGGCGACGGCGCGCGCCGGGTCGGCCCCCATGGCGACGGCGGCCGCGACGGCCTGCGCGGCGTTGCCGCGGTTGACCGTGCCCGGCAGTGACAGTGTCATCGGCAGGACCAGCCCGTTGGGTCCATACAGGTTGGCGTCGTCGAACCACCATTGTGGGTCGGGCCGGCGGAAGTCCGTGCCGGTGGAGTGCCAACCGGCACCGACCCGCACGATCACCTCGCCGCTGCGCGGGCAGCTGACCGAATCGCCGGCCCAGCCGCCGCCGGCGGCCACCCACACCACGTTGGGACAGTCGTAGGCGGCCGAGGTCATCAGGACGTCGTCGCAGTTGGCCACGATGGTGGCACCGGGATGCCGGGCCAGGCCGGCCCGCAGCGTGCGCTCGATGTGGTTGATCTCACCGACGCGGTCCAGCTGATCGCGGGACAGGTTCAGCAGCACGACCACCTCGGCAGCCACCGCGTCCATCACGTGCGGCACGTGCATCTCGTCGACCTCGAGCGCGGCGTAGCGCGCATTCCGGTCGGCGGCCAGCGCCGCGATCAGCCCGGCGTCCATGTTCGAGCCCTCGGTGTTGGACGCCACCGGGCCCAGGGTGCGCAGCGCGGCCGCGGTCATCCGGGTGGTGGTGGACTTGCCGTTGGTACCGGTCACGACGACGGAACGGCGACCCGTCCCGAGTTGTCCCAGGACCGATTTGTCCAGGGTCATCGCGACCAGGCCGCCGATCATGGAGCCGGCGCCGCGCCCGGTCAGCCGGGAGGCCCAGCGCGCCGCCGAGCCGGCGGCCAGCGCGGCGCGTCCACGGGCGGTGATCACCCGAGCAGTCTAATTCGGCGGTGGATTACCCGTCGGCGCCGTCCGCGCCGTTGGTGCTGCCCGGTCCGCCTTCTCCTGCTGGGCCGCCTGGACCGGCCTGGCCAGTGTTGCCGTTGTAGCCGGC
>JAKIXW010000124.1 GCA_022708865.1 Acidobacteriota bacterium | reverse complement strand
TCGACAACACGCGCGCCGTCGTTACCACCGTGGAGGGGGCCAGCACCATCGGGTACACCACCCGGATCGCCCTGATGAACGCGGTCACCGGCGTTCAGATCGGCAACGCACTTTCACTAACCGGCACCGGCACAGCGGGATTCAGCGCCGATAGCACGCGAGTTCTTGTGACGATCTCGGTACCCGATCTGATCACCAACATCAACAATCCGGACACGGACAACGGCTCCACCACGGTCCTCGTCCTCGACGCCAACACCGCCACCCAGATCGGCGTTCCCCTGAAAATATCCGGGGCGCGGACGAACGTATCGAGCGTCGACGATTCGCGCGCGGTGGTCACCGTCACCGAGGGTGATTCGATCAACGGATACACCACTCATGTGAGACTCGTGAACACCGCCATCGGCAAGCAGATCGGCGCCGGATTCGAACTCGCCTCAGACACCACGGTGTCGGCGCTGGTCAACGCCGATCGGACTCGTACGGTGATCACAACCAGCCCCGTGTACTGGGCGTCCGCCCCAGGGACCACCAACATAGCGGTACTCGACACCACGACCGGGTCACAGATCGGAACGACGCTCGCCCTCGCTGGCAATGCAACTGGGGCGCCGGCGATCAGCGCTGACGGCAAACGGGCCGTCGTCGCCGTCGTCGACGGGGACTGGGACAGCGGCTACACCTCGCGGATCGCCGTCATCGACACCTCGACAGGCATCGAGATCGGCACTCCGTTCAATCTCAGCGGCAACGCGTGGGTGTACGGCGGCCAGTTCCTGACCCCCGACGGCGCCCATGCGCTGATGATGACCCGCGACCAGGACAAGGCCACTGGTATCTACACGTCGCGATTGGCGGTGATCGACACCGCCAACGGTGCACAGATCGGCACCACGATAGTCCGCACCGACGACGGTGACATGGATCCGATATTCAGCCCCGACGGCAACCGGATGGTGTTCACGACCGTCGTGTCCGATCCCGTCACCGGGACCACCACCACCGAGCTCACCACGCTCGACCTGATGACGGGAACCCATGGCAGTATTTCCGTGTCCGGCGCGTGGTCCGCCCCAATACTGCTGACCAAGAACGGAAGTCGCGCGCTGCTGCGTTCGGGTTACACCGACCCTGTCTCCGGCGCGATCAGCACTCAGGTGGCAGTGTTGGACACAACTTCGGCAACCCAGACCGGCACCACCGTCACGTTCGCCGGTCAGGAGTTCGGCTCCCGATTAGTAAGTGTCGACGGCAGCCGCGTACTGATCGTCACCAGCGCATACGACGGACGCACGAGCACCAGCACCACCTTGTTGTCGATGATCGACACCACAACGGGCAATCAGATCGGGACTACCACTAGCCTTTCCGGATATATCGACGGCGGGGCGCAGTTCAGCTCCGACAGCCGCCGTGTCGTAGTCAGCACCATCGGCTCGAACAACAGACAAGTAGCGGTGATCGACACGACCACGGGTAACCAGGTGGGCTACCCGCTCAGCACCGACAGCGGCAGCTCCACCACCCTGAGCACCGACGGCAGTCGCGCCTTCGTGAACATGAATGGTCAGATGACCGTAATCAACACCATCAGCGGCAATTTCGGTAGCGTCGGTGCGGGGCCCTGGGGCCGGCTCATGCTCAACGCCGATAGCACGATGGCAGTCAATGCAAGTACCACATACTTTTTCGGCGCAACAACCAAATTCACCGTCCTGCGCGTTTTATAGCTCCGTCAGTGAGCCAGCAGCTTGACGAGTTCCTCGCGGCTCGCGGTACCGGTCTTGTTCATCGCCCGGTAGATGTGACTCTCGACGGTACGTACCGAGAGCTGGAGCCGTTCGGCCACTTCACGATTGGACAGACCGGCGGCGAGCAGGCTCACGATCTCACGCTCACGGTCGGTGAACGGCAATGCTTCCGCCGCGCGGTGCAGCACCGGGGTGGCGACCCTACCGCGTTCGGCCAGCGCACTGGCCCGCGCCGAGCACGTCAACGACGATCCGCGCAGTTCCTGAGCGCGGTAACGGACCGCGGCATGAGCGGCCGCGTCGATCGCCGCCACCAGATCACCCATGCGCTCGAATTCCTCTGACACGGCGGCCATCTCGGTGGCGTCACCGTCACGAAGCGCTTCGGCAAATCGCGCCGCCACACCGGCGCGGGTACCTTCCACCACCGATTCGAGCTCACGAAGCCGTGCCGCGCACGACGGGTCGCCGAACTGGACGGCCGCCTGCAGGCACATCACCTCGACGGCGAATTGTCCTTTACCCGAAGCTCGTTCGGCCGCGCCGCGCGCGGTGGCAATCGCTTCGCCGACGGTCCCCTGGGCGGCCGACACCCAGGCCCTGGCCAGGCTCCGCTCATGATCCAGGGAACGGAAGGTTCGCTGAACACGGTCGAGTCCGGCGAGCGCCTCGACGGCCGCATTGGTCGAATCGCTCATCGCCAGGGCCATCACACTCGGGACCCGGTAGCGGAAACCCCAACCGGCGCCGTACCCGGCGGCCGTCAGTCCTGCCGACGCGCGTTCCAACAGCACGCGCGCGTCGTCGATGCGACCGGCGCCCAGCGCGGCCCGGCCGGCGATCCCGGCGCCCAGCGGTTGCGCGGCACCCGGCAGGTCGGCGGCCTGCCCGCGCACCCACTCGGCCACCTCCACCGCGTCGGTGATCCGGCCGGACAACAGGAGGGCGCCGACGTGGGCGTCGGCGATGTTGAACCGCATGTGCGGCGCGTCCAGGGACCGGGTGGCGGCGTCGTACCCCGCCTTCGCATACTCGACGGCTGCGCTGGTCCTGCCGGCGTCCGCGGCGATGGCCGTGAGCACCCACCCGATCTCGGCGCCCACAACCGGGGGAAGATCCTGCAGGACAAGGGGTTCAGCGGCCTCGGCAGCCAGATCGGGCCGGTCCGTCGCGAACCAGTACACCGTAAGAAAGGCGTCGATGTACGTGCGGTCACCGGGCGGGGTAACGCTTGCCGCATCGTCGATGACGGCCTTCGCGCGTTCGGGATCACCGATCGCCCAGAGCAGATTGCTGGCCCGCAGGAAGGCCAGCCGGGCACACTCGCCGTCGGTCAGTGCATCGGTGGGGATTCCCGCGAGCACAGCCTCTGCGCCCTCGCCACGGCCCAACCAGGAAAGGGCGTGCGCGCGAACGAAGTTCGGCTCCGGTCCCGCTCCAGCCCGGGTCGCCGCTTCGGCAAGCCGGTCGGCCAGGGGCAGGTCCGCCAGCCAGACCGCTCCGTGCGCGGCCCGCAGCAGGAGATCCGCGTCCGGTGCGTCGTCGGACTCCAGGGTCAGGGTCGCGCGCCGCACCACGATCCGGATGTCGTCGGAGCCGGCCAGTTCGGCGGCGACCAGGCCGCGTAGCCGACGCAACTTGGTCATGGGCGCGCGTTTGCGACGGATCTGCCCGAACAATGGATGGGCCAACCGCACCTGCACGCCGTCGGCAAGGGAGTCGAGCACGATCAGCCCGCGGGTGTCGGCGTCCTCGATCGCGGCCGAGTCGGTGATCCGCTGCAATGCGCCGAGGTCGATCGGCTCACCGACCGCGAGCGTGTCGACCACGTCACTGACCGGATCCGGCAGCCCGCCCATCCGCGACTCGATCAACGCGACCAGTCCCCGCGGCAGAACGGGATCCCCGACCCATCGGACGAATCCCTGCTGACGGACCAGGCGGCCGTCGCTGATCTCCTGTTCGACGATATTGCGCAGGTACAGAACATTGCCGTGGGTCAGGTTCCACAGCCGTTGCGCCGCATCCGGATCGATCGTCGAATCCAGCGCCGCCGACAGGAGCAGCTCGGTGTCGGCGGGCGACAACGGTGGCAGATCCACCCGCATGAATCGGTCGGCATCCGTGATCTCCTGCACCGCAGGGGGAATCGGTTCGCCGTCCGGCAAGGTGAGGATCATTCTTGCGGCACGCCGCTGGATGATCTGGTTCACCACGAATGCCGACAGGTCGTCCAATCGATGCGCGTCATCGACCACGATCACGGTGGCCGGCCCGGCCGCCGTCAATGATTCGATCACCCGGCGCACCAGCTGGACCGTGTCGGTGACACCGGGCTGGGTCCACGCGGTGAATGCACCCAGCGGAATCGATCGTCCCGCGGACGTCCCGACGACCCACCGGGTGTCCGATCCGCGTGCCGCCGCGCGCTGCATCGCCTCCCGGGCTACGCGGCTCTTGCCGACGCCGGCGGACCCCCAGACCGCGATCCCCGAGACGTCCGGATTCGACAGCGCGGCGTCGATGTCCCCCATCGCCGCCGCGCGGCCGGTCAGGGGCCACGTGGCGTGCACCCACAGAGCGTATGCCCTGGACCCCGGCTACCCGGGTGACTCGCTCAGAGGTCGGACAGTGCGACCAGCGCCTCCGCGGGCGAGACCTGCAGTCCGCACCGGTTCTGGAAGTCGTTCAGTGGTGCCTTGATCGCCCGGACCTCGTCGGCCTGCTGCGGATGATCGGCGAAGTAGCTGTCCATCTGGCCGACGGCCGCGAATGCCGGTTGCCGGGTGGCGTCAAGGAGTGCGGCGTTCACATCGGGGTTCTTCTCGAAGTACTTCGACAACGCGCCGGTGACCGAGTTGATGGTGCTCGACAGCCCGGCAGCGGTGCAGCCGTCGGCGGAGGCGGCCGGTACGGCAGCCGTGGACTCACCCGGCTCCGCGGGCGCCGTGGGCTCCGGCGCGTCAGCCAGTGGAGTTGCGTCCGGGGAGTCGGCGACAGGAGCCGGTGTCTGGGACGGCGGGGTGGACGGCGTGGCCGGCTCCACCGGCGCGGTGGGTTCGGGCGCGACCGGCTCGGCCTGGGCCAGCGGAAGGGCCAGCGCGGAGCATGCCGCACCGGCGGCGAGCAGGGTCAATGCGGCGCCACGCACCGTTTTGTCGCGATTCATGGATCACTCCTCGGTCGGGGGCACTTGGTAGTGACTTCGCGCCGACGACGCCGCGCGTTACGGGTGGGGCGAATGAGCAAGCGATTCGGCGCCAGCGTGCGGAAAGCGCGGACCGGGGCGTGGGCGACGAAAAAGCACCTTCGGCCCACCCATCAGGGGAGGGCCGAAGGTGCGAACGCCATGCGAGGTTAGACCGCGCCGAGCGCGTCGGTCAGCCGGCGGCCGCTTCGGCCTGCTCCCGCTGGATCTCGAGGGCGATGTCGATCAGCTGATCCTCCTGGCCGCCGATCAGCTTGCGCTGGCCGACGCGGAGCAACAGTTCATGGGCGGGCACGCCGTAGCGTTCGCCCTGGCGAACCGCGTGCTTGAGGAAGCTGGAGTACACCCCGGCGTAGCCCATCACCAGTGCGTTGCGGTCCAGCAGGCACTCCGCTGGCATCGCGGGAGCCACCACTTCCTCCGCGGCGTCGGCGATCTCGAAGAAGTCGATGCCGGTCTTGACGCCGATCTTGTCGAACACCCCGACCAGCGCCTCGACCGGCGCGTTGCCGGCCCCGGCGCCGAACCGGCGGCAGGAGCCGTCGATCTGCTTGGCACCCGCGCGGACGGCTTCGACCGAGTTGGCCACGCCCAGGCCGAGATTCTCGTGCCCATGAAAACCGACTTGAGCGTCGTCACCGAGTTCGGCGACCAGCGCCGCCACCCGGTCCGCCACGCCCTCGAGCACCAGGGCGCCGGCGGAATCCACCACGTAGACGCACTGGCAGCCGGCGTCGGCCATGATCCGGGCCTGCGCGGCCAGTTTCTCCGGCGGGATGGTGTGGCTCATCATCAGGAACCCGACGGTCTCCAGTCCGAGCTCGCGGGCCAACCCGAAGTGCTGGATCGACACGTCTGCCTCGGTGCAGTGGGTGGCGATCCGGCAGATCGAGCCGCCGTTGTTCTGCGCCTCCTTGATGTCTTCCTTGGTGCCCACACCGGGCAGCATCAGGAAGGCGATCTTGGCTTCCTTGGCCGTCTCGGCGGCCAGCTTGATCAGCTCCTGCTCAGGGGTCTTGGAGAACCCGTAGTTGAAGCTCGAGCCACCCAGCCCGTCACCGTGGGTCACCTCGATGACCGGGACGCCCGCCCCATCCAGTGCGGCGACGATGGCACGGACCTCGTCCTTGGTGAACTGATGGCGCTTGTGGTGGCTGCCGTCGCGTAGGGACGTGTCCGTCATCCGGACGTCCCAGCTGGCGTCGAACCAAACTTCAGTGCTCATGGCGCCACTCCTCCTCATCGCTCGTGCTGGTCGCTCTGCTTCGCCCGGTATCCCAGTTGGCGCGACTCATGCTTGCGCTCCTGTTCCTGCGGAGGCACGTTCCTTCGCGATTTCCTCGCCCACCTTGGTGGCTGCGGCGGTCATGATGTCCAGGTTTCCCGCATACGGCGGCAGGTAGTCACCCGCACCCTCGACCTCGACGAACGTGGTGACGACGAAGTTGCCGCCGTTGACCACGGACGGCTCGTCGAACTGCGGCTCGTTGAGCAGCCGGTAGCCGGGCACGTAGGTCTGCACCTCGGCCACCACGTCCTTGATGGACTGGGTGATGGCGTCGCGGTCGGCGTCCTCGGGAATCGCGCAGAAGATCGTGTCGCGCATGATCATTGGCGGGTCGGCCGGGTTCAGGATGATGATCGCTTTGCCCCGCTTCGCGCCACCGATGACCTCGACGCCGGCGCTGGTGGTCTTGGTGAACTCGTCGATGTTGGCCCGCGTTCCGGGTCCTGCCGAGGCCGACGACACCGACGCCACGATCTCGGCGTAGGGCACGTCGACGACGCGGCTCACGGCGTAGACCATCGGGATGGTGGCCTGGCCACCGCAGGTGACCATGTTGACGTTCGGGGCGTCCAGGTGCGCGCGCAGGTTGGCCGGCGGGATGACGCCCGGGCCGACGGCGGCCGGGGTCAGGTCGATGGCCCGGATGCCGGCTTCCGCGTAGCGTGGTGCGGCGGCCTTGTGCACGTAGGCGCTGGTGGCCTCGAAGACCAGGTCCGGCTTCTCCGACTGCGCCAACAGCCAGTCGACGCCCTCGTGGCTGGTCTCCAGGCCCAGCTTGCGGGCGCGCGCCAGGCCCTCGGACTCCGGATCGATGCCGATCATCCAGCGTGGCTCGAGCCAATCCGACCGCAGCAGTTTGTACAACAGGTCGGTACTGATGTTTCCCGACCCGACGATCGCGACGGAAGCTTTCTCTGGCATATGTCGTGCTCCTACTCCAAGGCTGACTGTTGGAAGGCTCGGCTAGTCGAAAGCCAGTCGGACTGAACCTAATCCGGCGAACTCCGCAAGGAAACTGTCCCCCGGGCGTGCATCTATCGCGCGCATGCAGGCACCCGGCAACACCACGTCGCCGGCCTTGAGCCGCACCCCGAAACTGTCCACCTTGCGGGCCAGCCAGGCGACCGCTGTCACCGGGTTCCCCAGCACCGCGTCACTGCGGCCCTCGGCCACCACCTCGCCGTTGCACTTCAGCACCGCGTCGATGGCTTGAATATCAATGTCCTTGGGGGACACCCGCTCCGGGCCCAGGATCCACCCGGCCGACGAGGCGTTGTCGGCGATGGTGTCACACAGTTTGATCTGCCAGTTCTTGATCCGCGTGTCGATGAGTTCGATCGACGGCGCGAACGCGGCGGTGGCGGCCAGCACGTCGTCCTCGGTGCAGCCCGCCCCGGGCAGGTCCTCGGCGAGGATGAACGCGACCTCGACCTCGACCCGCGGATAGAGGTAGTCGGACGTCTTGACCGGCACGTCCTGGAAGACCTCCATGTCGGCCAGCAGATGCCCGTAGTCGGGCTCGTCGACGTTCATCATCTTCTGCATGGCCTCGCTGGAGAGGCCGACCTTGTGCCCCACCACGCGGGCGCCCTCGGCCACCCGCTGCCGGATGTTGAGCAGCTGGATCTCGTACGCGTCCACGACGTCGATCCCGGGATTGCCGTCGGTCAGGGGGTCGATCGGCACCCGGCTGCGTTCGGCCTCGGCCAGGTCGGCCGCGAGTTCCGCGCGGATCGCATCGTCCAACATTCCGTGAAGTCCCCTCACTTCTTTGACCGGCGCAGTTGTCCAGCACCGGGGCAATTCTATAACGTGTTCTACATGACCGTTCAGGAGTACGACGTCGTCGTGGTCGGTAGCGGCGGCGCCGGCATGGTGGCCGCGCTGACCGCCGCCCACCAGGGCCTCTCCACAGTAGTCGTCGAGAAGGCACCGCACTACGGTGGTTCCACCGCTCGGTCCGGCGGCGGCGTGTGGATCCCGAACAACGAGATTCTGGAGCGCGACGGCGTGCGCGACACCCCCGACGCCGCCCGCACCTACCTGCACTCGATCATCGGTGACGTGGTGCCCGCCGAGCGCATCGACACCTACCTGCAGCGCGGGCCGGAGATGCTGTCCTTCGTCCTGAAGCACTCGCCGCTGAAACTGTGCTGGGTGCCGAACTACTCCGACTACTACCCGGAGAGCCCCGGCGGACGGGCGAGCGGCCGGTCGGTGGAACCCAAGCCGTTCAACGCCAAGAAGCTCGGCAGCGATCTGTCCGGCCTGGAACCGGCCTACGGCAAGGTTCCGCTCAATGTGGTTGTGATGCAGCAGGATTACGTCCGGCTCAATCAGCTCAAGCGGCATCCGCGCGGCGTCCTGCGCAGCCTCAAGGTGGGCGCACGCACCATGTGGGCACAGGCCACCGGCAAGAATCTGGTCGGCATGGGCCGGGCGCTGATCGCCCCGCTGCGGGTCGGCCTCAAGGAGGCCGGGGTCCCGGTCCAGCTCAACACTGCGATGACCGACCTCTACGTCGAGGACGGCGTGGTCCGCGGCATCTACGTCAAGGGCGCTGGCGACTCCGAAAACACTGAGCCCCAACTGATCCGGGCCCGCAAGGGCGTGATCCTGGGCTCGGGCGGGTTCGAGCACAACGAACAGATGCGGGTCAAGTACCAGCGGGCACCGATCGGTACCGACTGGACCGTGGGAGCGACCGCGAACACCGGTGACGGCATCCTGGCCTCCGAAAAGCTGGGTGCCGCACTGGAACTGATGGACGACGCCTGGTGGATCCCGACGGTGCCGCTCGAGGGAGCACCGTGGATCGCGCTGTCCGAACGCAACTCGCCCGGCGCGATCATGGTCAATGCATCGGCGAAGCGATTCATGAACGAATCGCTGCCGTATGTCGAGGCCGGCCACAACATGTACGGCGGCCAGTACGGACAGGGCGCCGGGCCCGGGGAGAACATTCCCGCATGGCTGGTGTTCGACCAGCAGTACCGGGACCGCTACATCTTCGCCGGCCTGCAGCCGGGTCAGCGCATCCCGACGAAGTGGATGGAGTCGGGCGTCATCGTCAAGGCCGAAACCGTGGAGAAGTTGGCCGAGCTGACGTCATTGCCCGTCGACGCGCTGCGCTCCACCATCGACCGGTTCAACGGCTTCGCCCGCGCCGGGGTCGACGAGGACTTCCACCGCGGTGAGAGCGCCTACGACCGCTACTACGGCGATCCGACCAACAAGCCGAACCCGAACCTCGGCGAGATCAGCCATCCGCCGTACTACGCGGCCAAGATGGTCCCCGGCGATCTGGGCACCAAGGGCGGCATCGTCACCGATGTGAACGGCCGCGCGCTGCGCGACGACGGTTCGGTGATCGAGGGGCTCTACGCGGCCGGTAACGTGAGCGCGCCGGTGATGGGTCACACCTATCCCGGTCCGGGCGGCACCATCGGACCCGCGATGACGTTCGGTTACCTTGCCGCACTGCACATCGCCGGAAAGGCCTGAACACGTGCCGATCAATCTCGACGAGGCCATCGGCGCTGAACTCGCCCCCGTCGAGTTCAGCTGGACCAGCTCCGACGTGCAGCTCTACCACCTCGGACTGGGTGCCGGCCATGACCCGATGAACCCTCGCGAGTTGCACTACCTGACCGACAACACCCCGCAGGTGCTACCGACGTTCGGCAACGTGGCCCAGACGTTCCACATGACCGAACCGCCGGCGGTGAAGTTCCCCGGCATCGACATCGAGCTGTCGCGGGTGCTCCATGCGAGCGAAGCGATCAGCGCCCCGGGGCCCATTCCGGCATCGGGCACCGGCACCGCCGTCACCCGATTCACCGAGATCTGGGACAAGGGCAAGGCGGCGGTCATCTGGTCGGAGACCACCGTCACCGATCCGGCCGGCCAGGTCCTGTGGAAGCAGAAGCGGTCCATCTTCGCGCGCGGCGAGGGCGGCTTCGGCGGCGACCGCGGCCCGTCGGCCGGCGTCGCCATTCCCGACCGGACACCCGACCTGGAGATCGACGTGCCGACACTGCCGCAGCAGGCCCTGCTGTACCGGCTCTGCGGCGATCGCAACCCGTTGCACTCCGACCCCGAATTCGCTTCTGCTGCAGGCTTTCCCCGGCCCATCCTGCACGGCCTGTGCACCTACGGGATGACGTGCAAGGCACTGGTCGACACGCTACTCGACGGCAATGCTGCCGCGTTGGGCTCCTACGGTGCCCGGATGGCTGGCGTGGTGTTCCCCGGCGAGACGCTGCGGGTGACGGCCTGGAAGCGGGACAGCGGTGACGGTGCCGATGGCTACGTCGGAAATGTCACGGTTCCCGCACGAGAGAACGCCGTCGCCCTCGGCGATGTCGAATTCCGCGCGGTTTAGTCCGCGGCCAGCTCGGCAATAGGAATGAGCGCGACTGCTAGTTTCAGTTGCGTTACGTAAGCCGCCCGTGCCCACGAGCGGCCGGACTCAGGGGAGCAGTCACTGTGAACACCAGCATCAAGACCGCGCTGATCGCCGCCTCCGCGGCAGCCGCCATCGGTCTGGCGGCCGCACCGGCGGCCCTGGCCGACGACGAAGTCGCGGCCACCACGGCCTACA
>JAKIXW010000123.1:3530-10936 GCA_022708865.1 Acidobacteriota bacterium | reverse complement strand
ACCCTGACCTCGCTGTCCATTGCGACGGTGAACCGCCAGGTCAGCGCCCTGCTGGAGGCCGGCCTGCTGCGCGAACGCGCTGATCTGGCCGTCGCCGGAGCGATCGGCCGCCCACGCGTCCCGGTCGAGGTGAACCACGAGCCATACCTGACCCTCGGCATCCACATCGGGGCCCGCACCACCAGCATCGTGGCCACCGATCTCCTGGGCCGGACCCTCGACGCCGTCGAGACACCGACACCGGGCGGCCCCCAATCCAGCGCGCTGGCGACCCTGGCCGGCAGCGCCCGCCGCTATCTGAGCCGCTGGCACAAGCGCCGCGCGCTGTGGGTCGGCGTGGCGATCGGCGGCGTGGTCGATGGCCGCGCCGGGCACGTCGACCACGAACGGCTGGGCTGGACCAAAGCTCCGGTCGGGGCGGTGCTGGCCGAGTCGCTGGGCCTTCCGGTGTCGGTGTCGGCGCACGTCGATGCGATGGCCGGGGCCGAACTGCTGCTCGGCGTGCGACCGCCGACCGCCAGCAGCCTCTACATCTATGCCCGTGAAACGGTGGGCTACGCACTGGTGATCGACGGCCGGGTGCACACACCGGACACCGGCCCCGGCACCATCGCGCACCTGCCCGCGCACTCCGAGCTGCTCGGCGGCACCGGCCGGCTGGAAACCACGGTCAGCGACGAAGCTGTCCTGGCGGCCGCGCGCCGGCACGGGGTACTGCCCGCCACGGTCCCCGCGGTCGGGATGGCGCCGCTGGTCAGCGCCGCCCGCCAGGGCAACGACGTGGCGCGGGAACTGCTCGCCGAGCGCGGCCGGGTGCTCGGCGAGAGCGTCGCCCTGCTGCGCGACCTGCTCAACCCCGACGATCTGGTGGTCGGCGGTCAGGCGTTCACCGAATACCCCGAGGGGCTGGCGGCCGCCGAGGCGGCTTTCGCGGCGCGCTCCACGCTGCCGCACCGGGACCTGCGCGTCACCGCGTTCGGCAACCGGGTGCAGGAAGCCGGCGCCGGCGCGGTGTCCCTGGGCGGGCTGTACGCGGACCCGCTGGGGGCGTTACGAAAGGCCCAGCGGTCGCTCGCGGTTTCCTGATCGCGGCTGCGTGTAAGTATGGAGGCGTGCGTGTCGCCGTCCTGTCGGTCCATACCTCCCCACTGGCCCAGCCCGGCACCGGCGACGCCGGTGGGATGAACGTCTACGTCCTGCAGAGCGCGTTGCACATGGCCCGCCGCGGGGTCGAGGTGGAGATCTTCACCAGGGCAACCTCGTCGGCCGATCCGCCGGTGGTCCGGGTGGCCCCGGGTGTGCTGGTGCGCAACATCATCGCCGGGCCGTTCGAGGGACTCGACAAGTACGACCTGCCCACACAGCTGTGCGCCTTCACCGCGGGCGTGCTGCGGGCCGAGGCCAACTACGACCCCGGCCACTACGACATCGTGCATTCGCACTACTGGCTGTCCGGCCAGGTGGGCTGGCTCGCGCGGGACCGTTGGGCGGTACCCCTGGTGCACACTGCCCACACCCTGGCCGCGGTGAAGAACGCCGCGCTGGCCGACGGCGACGCGCCCGAACCGCCCATGCGCGCCGTTGGCGAGCAGCAGGTCGTCGACGAAGCCGACCGCCTCATCGCTAACACCGAAGACGAAGCACACCAACTGGTTTCGCTGCACCACGCCGATCCGTCCCGCATCGATGTGGTGCACCCCGGCGTCGACCTGCAGACCTTCACCCCGGGGGGCCGGCACGCCGCGCGGGCCGCGCTGGGCCTGCCCGACGACCAGCCCGTCGCGGTCTTCGTCGGACGTATCCAACCGTTGAAGGCGCCCGACGTGTTGCTGCGCGCGGCCGCGCGGGTCGACGGACTGCGGGTGGTGATCGCGGGCGGCCCGTCCGGCAGCGGGTTGTCGGCCCCGGACGGGCTGATCCGGCTGGCCGACGAACTCGGCATCACCGAGCGGGTCACGTTCCTGCCGCCGCAGGCCCGCGAACAACTGGCCGATCTGTACCGGGCCGCCGACGTCGTCGCCGTGCCCAGTTACTCCGAGTCGTTCGGGTTGGTCGCCGTCGAGGCGCAGGCCTGCGGCACCCCGGTGGTGGCGGCCGCCGTCGGGGGCCTGCCCACCGCCGTGCGCGACGGTGTCAGCGGTGTCCTGGTCGACGGCCACGACCCGGCGCACTGGGCGGACGCCATTGCCGGCCTGCTCGCCCGCGACGCCGCGGACGTGGCCGCCATGAGCGGGGCGGCGGTGGCGCACGCGTCGACGTTCTCCTGGGAGCACACCGTCGACGCGCTGCTGGCGGCCTACGACCGGGCCATCGCCGACTACGCGCGCAGCCACCTGCGGCCAGCCGTCGTGGCACCGTCGGCCCGCCGGGGCGCACGCCGGTGGACGCGCCGCCGTGGGGTGCGGGCGTGAACGACGATGCGCGCGACGGAGGAGCGCGAGGAGGAGTCACGCCATCGGGTCCAGTGAGCCAATCGGCCGTGAACATCCGGGAGCAGATCGAGGCCACCCTCGACGAGCACGGCCTGGAATACAGTCGGCACGAGGGCGTCCGCGGCGGACTGCCCGGCCTGGTCGTCGTGCTGCCGGGGGAGCGGCGCCTCAAGACCAACACACTGCTGTCCATCGGTGAGCATTCGGTGCGCGTCGAGGCGTTCGTCTGCCGCAAGCCCGATGAGAACTTCGAGGCCGTCTACAAATTCCTGCTCAAGCGGAACCGTCGGCTCTACGGGGTGGCCTACACGCTCGACAACGTCGGCGACATCTACCTGGTGGGCCGGATGGCACTGGAATCGGTGACCGCCGACGAGATCGACCGTGTTCTCGGGCAGGTGCTCGAGGCCGTCGATAGTGACTTCAACACATTGCTGGAGTTGGGTTTTCGCTCGTCGATCCAGAAGGAATGGGCATGGCGTGTCGAGCGCGGCGAGTCGCTGAAGAACCTCGAGGCGTTCGCGCACCTGATCGACGACGAGGCCGGCGAATGAACGCTGCGGCACGGCAACGCCGGTCGTGGCAAGATTCCAGCCATGGCTGATTCCACCCTTGTCCTGCTCCGCCACGGCGAGAGCGAATGGAACGCGCTCAATCTGTTCACCGGCTGGGTCGACGTCGACCTGACCGACAAGGGCCGGACCGAGGCGATCCGCGGCGGTCAGCTGATGGCCGAGCAGGGACTGCTGCCCGACGTGCTCTACACCTCGCTGCTGCGCCGTGCGATCACGACTGCGAACCTGGCGCTCGACGCCTGCGACCGGCACTGGATCCCGGTGATCCGCAATTGGCGGCTCAACGAGCGGCACTACGGCGCACTGCAGGGCCTGGACAAGGCCGAGACCAAGGCCAAGTACGGCGAGGAGCAGTTCATGGCCTGGCGGCGCAGCTATGACACGCCGCCGCCGCCGATCGAGATGGGCAGCAAGTACAGCCAGGACGCCGATCCGCGCTACGCGGACATCGACGGTGGTCCGCTCACCGAATGTCTCGCCGACGTCGTCGCCCGCTTCGTGCCGTACTTCGAGGGCACCATCGTCCCGGACCTGCAGGCTGGCAAAACCGTGCTGATCGCCGCGCACGGCAATTCGCTGCGTGCGCTGGTCAAGTACCTCGACGGGATGAGCGACGACGAGGTGGTCAGCCTCAACATCCCGACCGGCATCCCGCTGCGCTACGACCTCGACGGCGCGCTGAAGCCGAAGATCCCCGGCGGCATCTACCTCGATCCGGAGGCCGCGGCCGCCGGTGCGGCGGCGGTGGCCAGTCAGGGCGCAAAGTAGCGATTTCGGCGATATTTCGGCGAACATCCGGTTAACGCAGGTGAACCACAGTCAAATACCTGCATTTCCGTCTGTGAGATGTCCCGAAATGGCCGCACGCTGCTGGGGTGGCGTTCATCGGGTGCGTACGATTTTCCCGTGAGTGTGGTGTCGGCGCTGATCGTCGCCGGGATCGTTTTCCTCGCGGGGATCGTGATCGGAGCCGTGGTGGCTCCACGCTGGATTGACCGCCATCGCCGCCTGGCCGCCGAACAGTCCGGCGTCACCGTCTCGCAGATGCTGCAGCACATCATCGCCGGGGCTCCGATCGGCGTCGCCGTGGTCGACACGCACCGCGATGTGGTCTTCATGAATTCCCGCGCGGAGGACCTCGGGCTGGTGGTCGACCGCCGCCTGGACGAACGGGCGTGGATCGCCGCGCAGCGCACCCTGATGACCGGCGAGAGTCGTGACGTCGACCTGTCCCAGCGCCGGGGTGGCACACCCGGACGGGCCACCCTGTCGGTACGTGGCCATGTGAGCCTGCTGACCCGCACGGATCGCCGGTTCGCCGTGCTCTACGCCGACGATCAGTCCGAGTACGCCCGGATGGAGGCCACCCGGCGTGATTTCGTGGCCAACGTCAGTCACGAACTCAAGACCCCGGTCGGCGCGATGGGCGTGCTCGCGGAGGCGCTGCTGGAATCGGCCGACGACCCCGAGACCGTCCGCCGGTTCGGCGCCAAAGTTCTCGCGGAGTCCAACCGGCTGGCGAACATGGTCGGCGAGTTGATCGAACTGTCGCGGCTGCAGGGTGCCGAGCCGCTACCGGATCTGGACACCGTCAGCGTGGATACTGTTGTAGCGGAGGCAATTTCGCGCAACAAGGTGGTCGCCGACAACGCCGAGATCAGCATCGCGACCGACACGCCCAGTGGCTTCCGGGTGCTGGGGGACCAGACGCTGCTGGTGACGGCATTGGCCAACCTGATCTCCAACGGCATCGCCTACTCGCCGCACGGTTCGACGGTGTCGATCAGCCGCCGGCGCGCCGGCGACAACATCGAGATCGCGGTCACCGACCGCGGGATCGGGATCGCCCGCACCGATCAGGAGCGCGTGTTCGAGCGGTTCTTCCGCGTCGATCAGGCCCGCTCGCGGGCGACCGGCGGTACCGGACTGGGATTGGCGATCGTCAAGCATGTCGCGGCCAATCACAACGGATCGATCCGGCTGTGGAGCAAGCCGGGGACGGGTTCGACCTTCACGCTGTCGATCCCGGCATATCTGCAGAGTGAACCTGCCTACGACGCGGACTTCGACGCTGAAGACGCCGAACCGGGTATTTCCCATGGAGAGGAACAGATCATCCGATGACACGAGCCGAGGAGCAGCGCCGATGACGCGCGTTGTCGACGATGCAGAGCGAGGCACGAGCGATGAGGAGGAGCGGCGCCGATGACCAGTGTGCTGATCGTTGAGGACGAGGAATCGCTGGCCGACCCGCTGGCATTCCTGTTGCGCAAGGAGGGATTCGAGGCCACGGTGGTGGCCGACGGCCCCAGTGCGCTGGCCGAGTTCGACCGGGCGGGAGCCGATATCGTGCTGCTCGACCTGATGCTGCCGGGCATGTCGGGCACCGACGTCTGCAAGCAGCTGCGGGCCCGGTCCAGTGTGCCGGTCATCATGGTGACCGCTCGTGACAGCGAGATCGACAAGGTGGTGGGCCTGGAACTGGGGGCCGACGACTACGTCACCAAGCCGTATTCGGCGCGCGAGCTGATCGCCCGGATCCGGGCGGTGCTGCGCCGCGGCGGCGAGCCCGATGATGCCGGTCTGTACGACGGCGTGCTCGAGGCCGGTCCGGTGCGGATGGATGTCGAACGTCACGTCGTCAGTGTCAACGGTGAGCCGATCACGTTGCCGCTCAAGGAGTTCGACCTTCTGGAGTACCTGATGCGCAACAGTGGCCGGGTGCTCACCCGGGGCCAGCTCATCGACCGGGTCTGGGGCGCCGACTACGTGGGTGACACCAAGACGCTCGACGTCCATGTCAAGCGGTTGCGTTCGAAGATCGAGTCCGACCCGGCCAACCCGGTGCACCTGGTCACCGTTCGCGGGCTAGGTTACAAGCTCGAGGGCTGACCGCCTTCCCCTTCACGAACGTCCGCATTTGTACTCGAGTACCGGGGTGTCGGTGTACAAACGCGGCCGCTCGCGGGAAGCGGTGGCGGAGGTGCGGTCTATTCGGCCGCGCGGGTGGCCGGGTGTACGGCGATGAGCCCTAATCCGCTGCGCCGCTTGCACATTGCGGCCAGCTCGGCGTAGGCCTTCTCGCCGAGCAGTTCGGTCAGCTCGGAGGCGTAGGACTGGTAGACAGGTCGGCTGCCGACGTGCGCGGCCGGATCGCCGGTGCAGTACCAGTGCAGGTCCAGGCCACCCTCGCCCCAGCCGCGGCGGTCGTACTCGGTGATGGTGGTCTTCAGTATCTCCGAACCGTCGGGCCGCGTGACCCAGTCCTGGGTCCGCCGAACCGGAAGTTGCCAGCACACTTCGGGTTTCATCGTCCACGGCTCGACGCCGATTTTGATCGCCTTGCTGTGCAACGCGCACCCGATGCCCCCGGCGAACCCAGGCCGGTTCAGGAAGATGCAGGCGCCCCGGTGCTTACGGGTCCGCAGGTTCGCCTTGCCGTCGTACTCGTCCATTTCCAGATAGCCCTTGCGGCCCAGTCCCTTGTCGCGGAACTGCCAGTCCTCGGCGGTCAGCTTCTTGACCGCGTCGTCGAGGTGGGCGCGGTCGTCGTCGTCGGACAGGAACGCACCGTGGCTGCAACAGCCGTCGTCGGGCCGGTCCTCGACGGTGCCCTTGCACGCAGGCGTGCCGAACACACATGTCCAGCGCGACAGCAGCCAGGTCAGGTCCGCGGCGATCAGGTGTTCGGGATTGTCCGGGTCGTAGAACTCGACCCATTCGCGGGGGAAATCGAGTTCGACCTCGCCGGGGTGGACGCTCACCCGGTCAACGGTAGTCGAGAATCGCGGCCGGCTCCTGTCGGCCTGCGTGCCCGGCGTGCGGTCTCGTCGCAGACACGCCGGTGGGGTCGCAGAATCGGCACCGTTCGGCAGCAGCGCGCCGACGCCGACCCCGGGTCCCGACCAGCCGCGGCAATGCCGTCGGGTTGCAGCCATTAGGTTGTATCCCGTGCGATTGGGTGTGCTCGACGTGGGCAGCAACACCGTTCACCTGCTGGTGGTGGACGCTCGTCGGGGTGGGCACCCCACGCCGATGAGTTCGACGAAGGCGGCCCTACGGCTGGCCGAATCGATCGACGACTCCGGCAAGCTCACCCGGCGTGGCGCCGACAAGTTGATGTCGACCATCGACGAGTTCGCCAAGATCGCCGCCAGTTCCGGCTGTGCGGAGCTGATGGCCTTCGCCACCTCCGCGGTCCGCGATGCCAAGAACTCCGAGGAGGTGCTGGCGCGGGTCCGGTCGGAGACCGGCGTGGAACTGCAGGTGCTCTCCGGTGTGGACGAGTCCCGGCTGACGTTCCTGTCCGTTCGCCGCTGGTACGGCTGGAGCGCCGGGCGCATCATCAACATCGACATCGGCGGCGGGTCCCTCGAGCTGTCCAGCGGGGTGGACGAGG
>JAKIXW010000123.1:0-3517 GCA_022708865.1 Acidobacteriota bacterium | reverse complement strand
CCGGATGTGGCGCTGTCGCTGCCGCTGGGTGCGGGCCGGCTGACCCGGGAATGGCTGCCCGACGATCCCCCCGGACGCCGGCGGGTCGCGATGCTGCGGGACTGGCTGGACACCGAACTGGCGGGATCGGCCGGTGCGGTGCTCGAGGCCGGCAATCCCGATCTGGCCGTCGCGACGTCCAAGACGTTCCGGTCGTTGGCGCGGCTCACCGGCGCGGCGCCGTCCGGCGCGGGGCCCCGGGTGAAGCGCACGCTGACCGCGAACGGCCTCAGACAGCTCATAGCTTTCATCTCTAGGATGGCTGCGGCTGACAGAGCGGAACTGGAAGGAGTCAGCGCCGAGCGCGCCCCGCAGATCGTCGCGGGCGCCCTGGTGGCTGAGGCGAGTATGCGTGCACTGGGCATCGACACCGTGGACATCTGTCCGTGGGCTCTGCGCGAGGGCCTGATCCTGCGCAAGCTCGATAGTGAAGCTGACGGAACCGCGTTGGTGGAGACACCGGTGGGGGATGCTGGAAGCCGGGCGGACCGAGAGCAGGCTGCGCGGAACGGCGGCAAGGCGAGTGATCGGTCGAGAGGCAACAGGCGATGACGGAACCAGACGACGGCCGGGCGGCCACGCGACCGATCTCGGTCGCCGAACTGCTGGCCAAGAACGGCACCATCGGCTCGCCGCCGGTGGGTGGCGGTCGTCGCCGTAAGCGTCGCGGTAACAGCGATGCCGTCACCGTCGCCGAGCTCACCGGCGAGATCCCGATCGTGCGTTTGGACGACAACGGGGTGCTTCTCCAGCACCATGACGACGGCGACATCGATGCGGCCGGCATCGACGACGAGGCCGACGGGTATGCCGACACCGATGACGATCATCACTACGTCGCGAGCCGGCTCGAGCCCTCGCCGGACCCCATGCCGCATCGCGGGTCGGGTATCAGACCCGAGCTCAGTCACTACCCGCGTCCTAAGGCGCCGGTCGCCGTCGATCCGGACGGAGCAGGAGATGAGCCGGTGAACCCCGAGGCCATGACCCCCGACCCCACTGACGACGCGCCCGCGGTGAGCGCGCCGGCCGTCGATGACGAGTTGGGCATCGGCGCGGTCGATGAACCGGATCCGGAACTGTTCAGCGGGGTTGCGCTGTTCGGCAGCGAGGCCCATGACCTCGTCGAAGCACCCGAGGACGCGGAAAGGGCCGGCGGGGCTATTGATGATGCCGACACCGTCGAGCCCATCGCCGGGGACCTGTCCGACAGCCTGGTGGGCGATGCCGACGAGGATCTGGGCGACCAGTACGGCTTGGCCGACCAGGACGAGTACGAGGATTACGAGGCCGTCTACGACTACTACGACGAGCCGACCCGTGGTCAGTCAATCCTGCGCGGCCTGGGCATTGCACTGCAGTCCGTGCTGGCGGTGGCGCTGGGCGCCGGTTTGTTCCTGGCTTTCGCACAGCTCTGGCAGTGGAACAGCCTGATCGCCATGGTGTTGGCGATACTGGCCACCCTCGGCCTGGTCGCGGGGGTGTGGGTGGTTCGTCGGACGGAGGACATCGCGAGCACGTTGATCGCGGTCGGGGTGGGTCTGCTGGTCACCTTCGGACCGCTGGCCCTCATGCACGCGACCAACTGACGCGCGTCCCGTGCGTCCCGCGATCAAGGTCGGACTCTCGACGGCCTCGGTGTACCCATTGCGGACCGAGGCCGCCTTCGAATACGCCGCCCGGCTGGGTTATGACGGCGTCGAACTGATGGTGTGGGCCGAGACCGTCAGCCAGGACATCAACGCCGTGCAGCTGCTCTCCGAGCGCTACGACGTGCCGGTGCTGTCCGTCCACGCGCCGTGCCTGCTGATCAGTCAGCGGGTGTGGGGCGCCAGTCCGATCATGAAACTCGAACGCAGCGTGCGCGCCGCGGAACAGCTCGGCGCGCAGACGGTGGTGGTGCACCCACCCTTCCGGTGGCAGCGTCGGTACGCCGAGGGATTTTCCGCGCAGGTCGCCGAGTTGGAGGCCGCGAGTCAGGTGATGGTCGCCGTCGAGAACATGTTCCCGTTCCGGGCGGACCGCTTCTTCGGCACCGGCCAGACGTCGATCGAGCGCATGCGCAGGCGCGGAGGCAGCCCGGGGGTGGGGATCTCGGCGTTCGCGCCGTCGTACGACCCGCTGGACGGCAACCACGCTCACTACACGCTGGATCTGTCGCACACCGCCACGGCCGGCACCGACGCCGTCGAGATGGCCAACCGGATGGGCGCGGGGCTGGTGCACCTGCACCTGTGCGACGGCAACGGCGCATCCGCCGACGAGCACTTGGTGCCGGGCCGCGGGACCCAGCCCACCGCCGAGGTCTGCCAGATGCTGGCCAACAGTGACTTCGCCGGCCACGTGGTGCTGGAGGTCACCACGTCGGGCGCGCGCTCGGAAGCCGAACGCGAGGAGCTGCTGATCGAGTCGCTCGAGTTCGCCCGTAGCCATCTGATGCGGTGACTCGTGCAACCGAACATGACCACCCCCTCGTTCGCGCATGCGATGACGCTGCGCCCGGTCTCCGACAGCCCGGACGGTCCCACCTTCGCCGCGGACCTCAACCCGCACTGGACGATCGGCGCGAAGATCCACGGCGGCGTCATGGTGGCGCTGTGTGCCCGGGCGGCCACCGCCGCGGTCGGCGCGGCGCCGTCCGCGTCGCTGCAGCCGCTGGCAGTCTCGGCCAACTTCCTCGGCGCACCCGATCCCGGTGAGGTCCAGCTGGTGACCGCCGTCCGCAAGCGCGGCCGGCGGATCAACGTCGTCGACGTCGAGCTCAACCAGTCCGGCCGCACCGCGGTGCGCGCCGCGGTGACCGTCGGGATCGCGGAGTCCCCGGGGGAGCCCCTGCTGCTGGCCAACCCCGTGGTGGACGTCATGCCCGTGGAGCCGCCGCCGGGCCTCGAGGCGATCGGCCCCGGCCACCCGATGGCCGAGATCAACCATCTGGCCGCCGCCTGCGACATCCGCCCGGATCTGGCCAGCGTGTGGACCCACGAACCGGGCCGGTCCCCGGTGACCCGCGTATGGGTACGCCCCCGCGACGAACCGGTGGACGCCCTGTTCGCCCTGCTGGCGGGCGACATCTCGATGCCGGTGACGTTCGCCGTGGGTCGCACCGGCTGGGCGCCCACGGTGCAGCTGACGGCGTATCTGCGCGGGCTGCCCGTCGACGGCTGGCTGCGGGTCATCTGCACCACCACCCAGATCGGGCAGACCTGGTTCGACGCCGACCACACCGTCGTCGACAGCGCGGGCGCCGTGGTGGTGCAGACCCGCCAGCTCGCCATGGTGCCGACGCCGTAGCCGGCACCAACCACTAGGGTTGCCCGACATGGCCAGAATCGCGATCATCGGCGGCGGAAGCATGGGCGAGGCCCTCCTGGCGGGACTGCTGAGGTCCGGCCGGCAGGTCAAGGATCTGGTGGTCGCCGAGGCCAATCCGGGCCGCGCCGCGCAGCTCGCCGATAAGTACTCGGTCCGGGTCACCGAC
>JAKIXW010000122.1:10747-11098 GCA_022708865.1 Acidobacteriota bacterium | reverse complement strand
CGGCAGGCTGATCGAGTCGAGCACCCCGCGCGGCAGCACGTCGTGCGGTTCGGCGTCGATGCCCAGCGAGCGGACATCGGCCCGGTGGGCCACCACGGCCCCCCGGTAACCCTCACAGTGCGTCAAACTGCCGACCACGCCGGCCGGCCAGCACGGTTCACCCTTGTCGCCCTTGAGGATCGGGGCGGGCTCCACACCGAGCTGGGCCAGTGCGATCCGGGCACAATGACGCACCGCGACGAACTCGTTGCGGCGCTTGGCAACCGACTTCGCGATCAGCGGCTCCTCTTCCGGCATCGGCGCCAGACCGGGTAGATCGGAGTAGATCTCCGCGGCGGCCACATCGGCGGG
>JAKIXW010000122.1:0-10737 GCA_022708865.1 Acidobacteriota bacterium | reverse complement strand
GTCGATCAGCCGTGTCATAACCGCCGCGACCGTAGCCGATCCCGGAACTGCGCGGACTGCGCCTGCATCTCCGGGGTGATGACGAAATGGCCGCCGAAGTCGTTGAGATAACCCGGGGCGTAATTCGGGTCCGGCAGCACCTGCCGGAGCCAGCGATAGGGCTTGCGGCGCCGCCACTCTCGCGGATAACCCACCGAGACCTCTTCGAAGCGCACCCCGTCGTACCACGTGGTGCGCGGAATGTGCAGGTGCCCGTAGACCGAACACACCGCGTTGTAGCGGGTGTGCCAATCCTTGGTGGCGGTGGTGCCGCACCACAGGGAGAACTCCGGGTAGAACATCACATCGCAGGGTTCACGGACCATCGGGAAGTGATTGACCAACACCGTCGGCATCATCCAGTCGAGGTCTTCCAGGCGTTTGCGGGTGTGCACCAACCGGTCGTGACACCAGGCGTCCTTCGTGGCGTACGGCTCGCTGGACAGCAGGTACTCGTCGGTGGCGACCACACCGTTGTCCTTGGCGATCGCCAGGCCCTCGCTCTTGGTGCCCGCCCCGGCCGGCAGGAACGAGTAGTCGTACAGCAGGAACATCGGCACGATCGTGGCCGGACCGCCCTCCTCGGTCCAGATCGGGAAGGGGTGTTCCGGCGTCACTATGCCCATCTCGTCGCACATGTTGACCAGGTAGTCGTAGCGGGACCGGCCGAATACCTGGACCGGGTCCTTGCCAGTGGTCCACAGCTCATGGTTCCCCGGCACCCAGATCACCTTGGCGAACCGTTTGCGCAGCAGGTCGAGCGCCCAGCGGATCTCGTCGGTCCGCTCGGCGACGTCGCCCGCCACGATCAGCCAATCATCGGGTGTGGACGGATACAGCTCCTCGGTGACCGGCTTGTTGCCGCTGTGCCCGGTATGCAGGTCACTGATCGCCCACAGCGTGGGGCGCAGTCTGCCCTGCGGTTGATGCGACACAACCCGAGAGCCTACTGCCGGGGCGAACACGGGCCGCACCGCAGCACGGGAACCTAGAACACGTTCTCGCCCCGGCTTGTAGACTCCCGGCTCAGGTCGGTTCCGAACACGAGAGGGGTGTCATGGTCGCCAGGATGCGGCTCTGTGCTGCATTGGGCGCTTTGCTGATCGCGGTCGTCATTGTGCTCCAGGCGCCGACGCCACCCGCGGGCCCGGCCATAGCGGTGGACCTGCGCGCCACCGGAATGCCGCTGGCACCCGAGACGACCATCAAATCGCCGGTGCTCAACCTCACCGACCCGGATCCGTTCGATCCGTGCCGTGACATCCCCGTGGACGTGATCAACAACCTGGGCCTCGGGTTCACGCCGCCGGAGCCCCAGGACGGCCTGCGCTGTCAGCTGGATGCCGGCAACTACCAGATGGCCGTCGAGGCGTTCGTGTGGCGGACCTACGAGGACACGCTGCCGCCCGACGCCGTCGAAACCGACATCGCCGGACACCGCGCGGCCACGTTCTGGGTGATGAAGCCCACCGACTGGAACAACCGTTGGTGGTTTTCCTGCATGATCGCCTTCAAGACCAGCTACGGGCTGATCCAGCAGTCGCTGTTCTACTCCCCGATCCATTCACCCGACGCCCCGGACTGCATGGCCGAGAACATGCGCCGCGCCAACGAACTGGTCCCGTTCTACAAGTTCTAAAGCGTGTCGGCCTCGCCGCCGAACGGGGCCCACGGGCCGACGCCGCCGACCTTCTCGATGCGGACCCGGGTGAGCACTCCCAGCGGTGAGCCCGCGGGCGGGAACTTCCCGACGAACTCGCGGGCACGCACCGCGGTCAGCTCGGTGAGCAGTTCCGGCGCAGCACCCTCGTCGAGGTGTGCCGTCCCGGTCACCACCAGATAGGGCGTCACCGGCTCATCGGCCGGCCGCCGCCCGACGACGGTCACCACCACCCGCGGGTAAATGCAGGCCTCGCCGCGCGCGTTGAGTCGCGCTTTTGACCGCAGCGCAGCGGTCAGGATCCCGTCAACACCCCATCGGACGCCACCTTCGCCGAGGTCGACCGGCGTCGCCGCGACGCCTTGCGGCACGCTGTGGCCGACGCCACGCCGCAGTGGACGGTGGCCCAGCAGCAGGCCGTCAGCTGGCTGCTGGACCGGGTGGCCGCACTGATCACCTCCGGCGATCCACCGCTGGGCAATGCGTAACCTGGCCGGGTGACCCTGCGAATCCGCGCCGACCGGGCGCTGAGCAAGGCACTGCGCCTACCCGCACCCACCAACGAGTTCCGCGTGGACAACGGTGTGACCGTCCCGATGCGCGACGGCGTCGAACTGATCGCGGACCATTACATTCCCCAGTGCTCCGCCCCCATCGGCACCCTGTTGGTGCGCACCCCCTATGGCCGCGGCTTTCCGGCCTCGGCGGTCTTCGGCGGGATGTTCGCCGCGCGCGGCTATCACGTGCTGGTGCAGAGCGTCCGGGGCACCTTCGGGTCCGGCGGCGGGTTCGACCCCACCGTCAATGAGGCCGCCGACGGCGCCGACACCGTCGCCTGGATGCGCCAACAACCTTGGTACACAGGAACATTCGTTACCGCCGGGATCTCCTACCTCGGCACCGCGCAGTGGGCCCTGCTGACCGATCCCCCCGCGGAAATGGCCGGTGCGGTCATCATCGTCGGCAACCATGACTTCCCCCTGGCGAGTTGGGGCAGCGGCGCGTTCGCCGTCAAGGACTACCTCCTGTGGAGCTACGCCGTCACCCACCAGGAAGACCCCCGGCGGCTGCGTGACATCCCGCGCCGCCGGCGCCTTCCCGGCCTGCTCGAGCGCACCGCCGCCCGGGTGCCGCTGGTGACCGCCGGCCGTTCGCTGCTGGGCGACGGCGCATCGTGGTGGGAAGGCTGGTTCGCACATCCCGACGTCGACGATCCCTATTGGGACCGGCACAAGTTCTACGCCGCACTCGACGGTGCGACGGTCCCGGTGCTGCTGGTCGGCGGCTGGCAGGACGTGTTCCTCGCGCAGACGATCGAGCAGTACCACCGGTTGCACGACCGTGGCGTCGACGTCGCGCTGACCATCGGGCCGTGGACGCACGGCCACATGTCGACGAAGGCCGCGCCGCGAATCTTGCGGGAGACACTGGACTGGCTCGATCAGCGCGTGACGGGCAGGTCCGCGGCACCGCGCAGTCCGGTGCACGTCTTCGTCACCGGCGGCGGGGGGTGGCGGCACCTGCCGGACTGGCCGCCGGCCACCTCGGAGCACACCTGGTTCCTGGAGCCGGGCCGATTGGTGACCGAACCCCGGCCGGATCACCCGGCACGGTCGTCGTTCACCTTCGACCCGCGACATCCCACCCCGACAGTGGGCGGCCCACTGCTGTCCAACGACGGCGGATACCTGCGCGACGAGAAACTGGCCGAGCGCGGCGACGTGCTGGCCTTCACCGGCGAACCGCTGACCGAGGACATCTACGTGTACGGGTCGCCGGTGGTCGAATTCCAGCACACGTCCGACAACCCGCACGTCGATCTTTTCGTGCGGGTGTCCGAGGTGGACCGCAAAGGCCGCTCCCACAACGTCAGTGACGGATACCGCCGCCTGGACGGAACGGACGGCCCGGTACGGATCGTGCTCGACGAGATCGCCCACCGCTTCCGGGCCGGGTCGCGGATGCGCGTCGTGGTGGCCGGCGGGTCGCACCCGCGGTTCAGCCGAAACCTGGGCACCGGCGAGAATCAGGGCGCCGGACGCGAGATGCGCAGTGCGACCCACACGATCCATCACGGCGGCGCATCCCGGCTGATCCTGCCCACGGGTTCGCCGTCAGCCCACTAGCCGCCGCACCCGGTCGGCGATGTCGGTCAATGCCGCCGAATCATGAATGGGTGCAGCGTATTCCATGGTGACCGGTAGTTCGACCCAGCTCTTGCAGCCCGAGTACGCGTCGAGGCGAGGCAACGTCACGGGCCCACTCCTCGAGGGCAGGTGTCATCGGGCGTTCAGGCGGGCCAGCACCTCGGGCCGGCGCAGCGGCGGGATGGATTTGGGCGGCTGACGGCGCGGCGGCAGCGTGTCGAGCAGGCGTGCGGTGACGGCCGCGACCTCGGCGACGGCCGCCTCGAACGCTGCACCGTTGGCCTCCGACGGACGGGTGATGCCGCTGACCTTGCGGACGTACTGGCGCGCGGCGGCCTCGACCTCGACGGCGGTGGCGGGCGGCTCGAGGCCGCGGAGTTCGGTGATGTTCCGGCACATGGCCTCCAAGGTAAGCGCGTCTGTTGCGGCTGGCTATCGTGCCCTTGTGACCGAAGACGTCCTGCTGACCGAAACCGCCGACCGCATCCGCACGCTGACGCTGAACCGGCCGGCGTCGCGCAATGCCCTGTCGGCCGAACTGCGCCGACGGTTCTTCGCCGCGCTGGCCGAAGCCGAGGCCGACGACGCCGTCGACGTCGTCATCGTCACCGGCGCGGATCCGGTGTTCTGCGCCGGACTGGACCTCAAGGAACTGGGCGACACCACGGAGCTGCCCGATATCTCGCCGAAATGGCCCGACATGTCCAAGCCAGTGATCGGCGCCATCAACGGCGCCGCGGTGACGGGCGGCCTCGAACTGGCGCTGTACTGCGACGTCCTGATCGCGTCGGAGCACGCGGCGTTCGCCGACACCCACGCCCGGGTGGGCTTGCTGCCCACCTGGGGGCTGTCGGTCCGGCTGCCGCAGAAGGTGGGCGTCGGGCTGGCCCGGCGGATGAGCCTGACCGGTGACTACCTGTCGGCCGACGAGGCACTGCGCGCCGGGTTGGTCACCCAGGTGGTGGTCCACGACGAGCTGCTGCCCGCCGCCCGCCGGGTGGCCGCCACGATCGCGGGCAACAATCAGAGGGCCGTGCGGGCGCTGCTGGCGTCGTACCACCGCATCGATGCCGACCAGACCAGCTCGGCGCTCTGGCTGGAGGCGGAGGCGGCGCGGGCGTGGATGCGATCGACGACGGGTGACGACATCGCGGCCAGCCGATCCGGCGTGATGGCGCGTGGCCGTACGCAGGTGCGGCCCTAGCGCCGTGAAGCCCGCATCGACGACGGACACCGTCGCCACCGTTCTGCTGTGGATCGCCCTGGTCCTCGTCGGCGGCGTCGGGGGGTTCTTCTCACTGTTCGCGGTGATGGCCACCGACGGGTGTTCCACCGGACCCGATGACCCGTGCAACTACGCCACCATCAACGCCGCGTTCGTGGTGGCGTGGGGCGGGCTGGCGGTGGCCGCGGCCGTCGCCATCGGCGGCACCGTCTGGGCCGCCATATTCGTGTGGCCGCTGATCGGGCTCATCCTGGTGGTCGTGGCCCTGGGTGTGGGCGCCGCGTTGCTCAACGCGGGCGTCGGAATGAACTTCGCCGCCGGAGCCCGCAACCCGCTAACGTCGGGCACGTGAACGAAGCACACGTGCTGTGCGGCAGCGACGAATGGCGCCAGGCGATCCGCGACGTCATCCTGCCGTGGGCACTCGGTGAGGTCGAGCTCGGCGACGACGTCCTCGAGGTCGGCCCGGGTTACGGCGCCACCACCGACGTGCTGTCCGGGCTGACCTCGCACCTGACGTCGGTGGAAATCGACCCCGTCCTGGCGGCGATGCTGCGCGACCGCTTCGCGGGCGCCCCGTCGGTTCGGATCGTCGACGGCGACGCCACCGCGCTGGGTTTCCCCGACGAAAAGTTCACCGGCGCAGCATGTTTCACGATGCTGCATCACGTCCCGACCGCCGAGCTGCAGGACCGGCTGTTCGCCGAGGTGGCCCGCGTCCTGGCGCCGGGCGCAGCGTTGGTCGCCAGTGACAGCCTGGCCAGCGACGGGCTGGCCGGCATGCACGAGGGTGACACCTACAACCCGGTGGATCCAGCGACCCTGCCCGACCGGTTGGCCGCGGCGGGTTTCGGCGAAATCCAGGTGCGCACCAACGAATTCGGCTGGGCCGCGGTGGCGCGCCGCTGACCCGGGATCAGACCAACCAGCGGCCCGAGAACGCCCGCCATCCGACGAACACCAGTCGCAGCACCATGAAGGCCGACAGACCCGCCCAGATTCCGGTCAGCCCCCAGCCGTAGATCAGCGACAACCAGATCGGCGGCAGGAAGCCGACCAGCGCACTGAACAGGGTGGCGTTGCGCATGAACTTCGCGTCACCGGCACCCAGCAGCACCCCGTCGAGCGCGAAGACGATTCCGGCGATCGGCAATTGGGCAACCATGAACCACCACGGCACGCCGATGGCGCCGAGCACCGCGCGGTCGGCGGTGAACAGCCTGGGCAGCACACCCGAACCCAGCGCAAAGATCAGCGCCAGCACGGCCGCGGCCGCCGTCGAGAACACCGTCACCCGCCACGCCACCGATTTGGCACACCCGGGATCACGGGCACCCAACGCCGCCCCGACCAGTGACTGCGCGGCGATCGCCAGGGAATCGAGCACCAGCGCAAGAAAACCCCACAACTGCAGCACGATCTGGTGCGCGGCAACGGCCGCTGCGCCGAACCGGGCCGCGACCGCGGCGGCCGAGACGAAACACACCTGGAACGCGAGAGAACGGGCCAGCAGATCGCGGCCCATCACCGCCTGGGCCCGCAGCACCGACGGGTCGGGCCGGCACTGCACCCGCTCGGCCACCAGCGCCCGGCAGAACAGCGCCGCAGCCACCCACTGGCCCACCAGATTCGCCAGCGCCGAGCCCGCCAGCTCCAGCCGCGGCAGGCCCACCCAGCCGTACACCAGCACTGGGCACAGCAGCGCGCAGACCACGAATCCGGTCACGACATAGCGCAGCGGCCGAGCGGTGTCCTGCACGCCGCGCATCCAGCCGTTGCCGGCCAACGAGATCAGGATCGCCGGTGCGCCCAGGATGGCGATCCGCAACCACGGCAGGGCAGCGCCGGCGATCTCACCGGAGCCCGCGATGGCCGTGGTGATCGGCGCGGCGGCCACTTCGACGACCGTCACGATCAACAGCCCCAGGCCGACGGCCAGCCAGGTGGCCTGTACGCCCTCCCCGACCGCCGCGCCGCGGTCACCGGCCCCGAAATGCCGGGCCGACCGTGCCGTGGTGCCGTACGACAGGAAAGTGCCCTGCGAGGACACCAGGCCCAGGATCAGCGCGCCGATCGCCAGACCGGCCAGCGCCAACGCGCCCAGCCGCCCCACCACGGCGAGGTCGAACAGCAGGTACAGGGGTTCGGCGGCCAGGACTCCGAGCGCCGGCACGGCCAGCCCGGCGATGGACCGGCTCGACGGCGTCCCGACGCTTGGATCGGGGTCAGCCAAGGGCGCGCCGCAGCGCGGCCACGGCGTCCTCGATCGTGCCGTTCACGGAGAAGCCGGCGGCGAACCGGTGGCCGCCGCCGCCGAACGACGCTGCCACGGGTGTCAGGTTGAACGACTTGGCGCGCATGGATACCGACCAGTGATCCGGTTCGATCTCCTTGAACACCGCAGCGACCTCGGCTTGCGACGTGGTGCGCACGATGTCGACGATGCTCTCGACCTCCTCGGCCCGGGCCGGCAGCCATTCGTCGTGCGGAACGACGGCATAGACGAGGCCGCGGCCGTCGACGTCGGACGGCAGCAGCTGCGCCGACGCCAGCACCCGCGACAGCATCGGCAGCCAGGCGAACGGGTGGGTGTCCATCAGGGCCCGGCTGATACCGGCGTTGTCGATCCCGGCCTCGACCAGCCGGGCGGCCAGCCGGTGCGCGCGGGCAGTGGCCCAGCGGAACGATCCGGTGTCGGTGGTCAGTCCGGCGTACAGGCAGTGCGCCACCGACACGTCGATCTGCTGACCCCACGCGTCGAGCAGATCGGCCACCAGCAGCGTGGTCGAATCCGCCATGATCTCAACGTAATTGGCCGTGCCGAACAGTTCGTTCGACGCGTGGTGGTCGATGACGAGCACCTGCGGAGCGGTCTCGGCGAAGTGTCGCAGCCCGCCGAGCCGGTTGACGCTGGGGATATCGACGGTCACCAGCAGGTCGACGTCGGGGCGGACATCCTGCGGGCTGGCCAGCAGTCGGCCGCCGGGCAGCGTCTGCAGCGACTCGGGCAGCGTGGCCGGCGCGGCGAAGCTGACCTGGACGTCCTTGCCCATCCGGTCGAGCACCTGGGCCAGGGCCAGACCCGCGCCGATGGTGTCGGCGTCGGGGAACACATGACAGACGATGAGCACGGTCCGAGCCGCCGAGAGCACCTCGACGGCACCGCCGGCATCAACACGCCGGCCGGTGTCAGTCCTCGGGTCGATCGTCGTCACCGGCATCCTCAGAATCGCAGTCCCCGCTCACACGGTACGGGTCGGCGTCGCCGGCCGGTACCGCTCCCTCCCGAATCCGCGCAACGTCGGCATCGGCCGCGCGGGCCCGCGCGAGCAGCTCTTCCATCTTGTGCGCGGCGTCCGGGACGGTGTCGCGTTCGAAGCTCAGCGTCGGGGTGAACCGGACGCCGGTGCCGGCGCCCACCTTGGTGCGCAAGGTGCCCTTGGCACTCTCGAGCGCCGCGGCGGCGCCGGCATAGTCCGGTTCGTCCTCGAGACTCCGACCCAGCACTGTGTAGTACAGCGTGGCGTCGTGCAGATCACCGGTCACCTTGGCGTCGGTGATCGTGACACCGGCCAGCCGCGGATCCTTGATCTCGTACTCGATGGCCGAGGCGACGATGGTGGAGATCCGCTTGGCCAGACGTCTGGCCCGTGCGGGATCAGCCATCAGACCCGCTCTTTCTCAACGAGCTCGTAGGTCTCGATCACGTCGCCTTCCTTGATGTCGCTGTAGGTCAGAGTCAGACCACACTCGTAACCTTCGCGCACCTCGGTGGCGTCGTCCTTCTCCCGCTTGAGCGACGAGACGGTGAGATTCTCGGCGACCACCACGTTGTCGCGGAGCAACCGGGCCTTGGCGTTGCGGCGCATGATGCCCGACTGCACCAGGCAGCCCGCGATGTTGCCGACCTTGGACGACCGGAAGATGGCGCGGATCTCGGCGCGGCCGAGCTCCTTCTCCTCGTAGATCGGCTTGAGCATGCCCTTGAGCGCACTCTCGATCTCGTCGATGGCCTGGTAGATCACCGAGTAGTACCGGATCTCCACACCTTCGCGGTTGGCCAGCTCGGTGGCCTTACCCTCGGCCCGCACGTTGAAGCCGATGATGATCGCATCCGATGCCGACGCCAGGTTGACGTTGGTCTCGGTGACGCCACCGACACCGCGGTCGATGACCCGCAGCTCGACCTCGTCGTCGACCTGGATGCCCAGCAGGGCCTCCTCGAGCGCCTCGACCGTACCGGCGTTATCGCCCTTGAGGATCAGGTTCAGCTGGCTGGTTTCCCTCAGCGCCGAATCCAGATCTTCCAGACTGATCCGCTTGCGCGACCGGGCGGCCAGCGCGTTGCGCTTGCGCGCGCTGCGCCGGTCGGCGATCTGCCGGGCGATCCGGTCCTCGTCGACGACCAGGAAGTTGTCGCCCGCACCCGGCACCGACGTGAAGCCGATGACCTGCACCGGACGCGACGGCAGCGCCTCTTCGACATCCTCGCCGTGCTCATCGACCATCCGGCGGACCCGGCCGTAGGCGTCGCCGGCCACCACCGAATCGCCGACCCGCAGCGTGCCGCGCTGGATGAGCACCGTCGCCACCGGGCCGCGACCGCGGTCCAGGTGCGCTTCGATGGCCACACCCTGGGCTTCCATGTCGGGGTTGGCCCGCAGGTCCAGGGCCGCGTCGGCGGTCAGCACGACCGCCTCGAGCAGCTGATCGATGTTGGTGCCCTGCTTGGCGGAGATGTCGACGAACATGGTGTCGCCGCCGTAGTCCTCAGCCACCAGGTTGTACTCGGTGAGCTGCGCCCGGATCTTGGCCGGGTCGGCGCCCTCCTTGTCGATCTTGTTGACCGCCACCACGATCGGCACGTCGGCGGCCTGTGCGTGGTTGATGGCCTCCACCGTCTGCGGCATGACGCCGTCGTCGGCCGCGACCACCAGGATCGCGATATCGGTGGCCTTCGCACCGCGGGCACGCATGGCGGTGAACGCCTCGTGACCGGGGGTGTCGATAAAGGTGATCGGACGCTCGGCGCCGTCGTGGGCGACCTCGACCTGGTAGGCGCCGATGTGCTGGGTGATGCCGCCGGCCTCGCCCTCACGCACGCTGGCATTCCGGATGGTGTCCAGCAGTCGGGTCTTGCCGTGGTCGACGTGACCCATGACCGTGACGACGGGCGGTCGGACCTCGAGATCGCCCTCGTCCCCGGAGTCCTCCCCGTACGACAGGTCGAAGGACTCCAGCAGCTCGCGGTCCTCGTCCTCGGGCGAAACCACCTGCACGACGTAGTTCATCTCGCTGCCGAGCAGTTCCAGGGTCTCGTCACCCACGGACTGGGTGGCGGTCACCATCTCACCGAGGTTGAACAGCGCCTGGACCAGCGAGGCCGGGTTGGCGTTGATCTTCTCGGCGAAGTCGGACAGGGACGCGCCCCGGGCCAACCGGATGGTCTCGCCGTTGCCGTGCGGCAACCGCACGCCGCCGACGACCGGCGCCTGCATGTTCTCGTATTCGGCGCGTTTGGCGCGCTTGGACTTACGGCCACGCTTGGGTGCGCCGCCGGGACGGCCGAACGCACCGGCCGCGCCACCGCGCTGACCGGGACGGCCACCGCCGCCACCGCCACCGCCGGGACGGCCCCGAAAACCGCCCGCTGCGGCGCCACCGCC
>JAKIXW010000121.1 GCA_022708865.1 Acidobacteriota bacterium | reverse complement strand
GAGACCGACGCGACCACCGCGTTGGTGGCCAGGGTGCGCGCGGTGGCGTCGGGGTCCGAAGCGGGCGCCGCGACGATGTCGACGACATCGCCGGGCCGTAGGAGATCCGGCAACGCCTTGTCGGTGACGTGCAGCGGAACAAGTCGGGCGTCGGGCCCGGCCGCGGCCTGCGCGAGCCGGGGTCCGAGGAGGCGGACGTCGGTGATGATCTCGCCGCGCCGGATGGGGCCGGCGGGCGTGGCGCCGACGAAGGCCGCCGGATCTGATTGTGATCCGTCGGGAAGTGTTGATGCCAAACGACTTTCGATACGAACATCGTCGGCGGTGATGGCCGTGCCCGGTGGCAGGTCGTGGACCGCGATCGCGACGGGGGAGTGCTCGCCGCCGGGTTCTGCGCGGATCGCGATGACCGCCGCGAGGACGACGAGGATGGCCGCGGCGACGCGGCGCGCCTTTGCGGTGTGCACCCAGTCGGGCTGCAGTGCCTGCCGGATCCGGTCGGTCAGCGTCGGGTTCAGGGATTCGGCGCGGCGACTCGGCATGGTGCCACGGTAGGTGCGCCGACGGCACCGGGGTGCACGATCTCAGCCTGGTGCTGTGGACAGCGTGGAACTGTGGATCAGCTGGCGGCCGCGGCCTTGGCCGAGGTGGTCGAACTCGAGGAGGTCGAGGAGGTCGAGGAGCTGGATGAACTGGACGAACTCGCGGACTTGTCGGAGCTGGTGCTGGTCGACTTCTCGGTGCCGGTGGAGCTCGGGCTGGATTCCGAGCCGCTGGGGACACTCGAGGAACCCTTGCCGGAGTCCCGGCTGTCGGTCCGGTAGAAGCCGCTGCCCTTGAAGACCACACCCACCGAGTTGAACAGCTTGCGCAGGCGGCCCGAGCACTTGTTGCACGTGCTCAGCGTGTCGTCGGTGAACGCCTGGACGGCGTCGAACCGATCGTCGCACTCGGTACACACGTAGCTGTAGGTGGGCAAGAAAACCTCCGGGAAAGGTCAAGACTTGTTAGCACTCTACCGTGCCAAGTGCTAGAACCGCTATGTGGCCCGCGTCATTCCCGAGCGACGACCGAAGCGCCACCGCGGTCCCCTTCGGCTTGCCCTGAGCGTCCTCGTACTGGTCGCCCTGGTGGTGGCCATCGTGGCGCTGGCACGGTGGCTGCGCACCGACCACGCGTCGTCCGGCCCGTCGCCGACCTGGACACCCGGTACGTCCACCACGGCCCCCACGTCCACCGACTCCGCGGGCTTCAACGGCGCTCGGGCCGCGCTGGCTGCGCTGCCGGTCAAGGGGTGGGACCGCACCCAGGACTTCAAGCGGTACCGGTTCGGGAAGGCCTGGAGTGACGACGTCAACGTCGAGTTCGGGCACAACGGATGCAACACCCGTGACGACATCCTGCGTCGCGATCTGAGCGACCTCGTGGTCCGACCGGGCACCTGTTACGCCGAGCGTGGCACCCTGCACGATCCCTACACCGGCGCGGTCCTCGCCTTCGTCCGCGGGCCGGACACGTCGAACGCGGTGGAGATCGACCACGTCGTCTCGCTGGCCGACGCCTGGTACAAGGGCGCCCGGGAATGGGACGACCAGCGCCGCCTCGACTTCGCCAACGATCCGCGCAACCTGCTTTCCGTCAGCCCGAAAGCCAACTTCGACAAAGCATTTCGGGACGCGGCGTCGTGGCTGCCGCCCAATGTAGGATTCCGCTGCGCGTTCATCGCCCGCCAGGTCGAGGTCAAGAGCGTGTACGGCTTGTGGGTGTCCGCCAAGGAGAAACGGGCCATGACCGACGTCCTGGACCGTTGCTGACGCGTCAACCGAGCGGGGTCACGCCGCCCCGCGGCGTCAGGGCGTGTGTCATCGGCACGTCGTGCGCCTCTGCGGGCACCGTGTCGAGGATTTCGTCGTCGCGCACGACGGCCATCAGTGCAGCGCCCGGGTCACACAGCGGCAGCGAACGGTCGTAGAAGCCGGCTCCGCGGCCCAGTCGGTGGCCGTGCCGGTCGACGGCGAGCGCGGGAACGAGCACCAGGGCCGCCCGCGCGAGTTCCTCCGGGGGGAGGTCCGGCCCGGCGGGTTCGAGCAGTCCGTACCGGGCCCGCACCAACTCGCCGGGGCGATATTCGGCCCACCGCAACGGCAGGGCGGCACCCGCGCTGTCGGTGACCGTGATCGGCAACAGCACCCGCGCCCCGGCATCGCACAGCGCATCGAGCATCGACACCGCGCCCGGCTCGCGGCCGACCGGGACATACGCGCATACCGTCGCCGGAAGGGGCATCGCGCACACGGTGGCGGTCAGCAAGGCCGCCTCGGTGGCGTGATCGGCCGCGTCGAGGGCTTCCCGTGCGGCCAGGTTCTGCCTTCTCAACTGGTCTTTTGTGGGTGTCATCGTGGGGACAACCATGACACCGTCTCCGCGCCCAGACAATCCGGTTATGGTGTCACGGATGAAGAAGGCCGAGGTACCCATTCCGCGTACCGCGATCGTGCCCGCCGCTGGTCTGGGCACCCGATTCCTGCCGGCCACCAAGACCGTTCCCAAGGAGCTGCTGCCCGTCGTCGACACCCCCGGGATCGAGCTCGTCGCCACCGAGGCGGCCGAGGCCGGGGCCGAGCGACTGGTGATTGTGACCTCGGAGGGCAAGGACGGCGTTGTCGCCCATTTCGTGGCCGATCTGGTGCTCGAGGGCACGCTGGAAGCCCGCGGCAAAACGGCGATGCTGGAGAAGGTGCGGCGGGCCCCGGCCCTGATCAAGGTCGAATCGGTGGTCCAGGACAAGCCGCTGGGGCTGGGGCACGCGGTGCTGTGTGTCGAACCCGTCCTGGCGCCCGACGAAGATGCCGTCGCTGTTCTTCTGCCCGACGACCTGGTGCTGCCAACCGGCGTCCTCGAGACGATGTCGAAGGTCCGCGCCAAGCGCGGCGGCACCGTGCTCTGCGCCATCGAAGTGCCCGAGGACGAGATCAGTGCCTACGGCGTGTTCGACGTCGAGGTGGTGCCCGATGCGGCCAACCCGAACGTCCTCAAGGTCAAGGGCATGGTGGAAAAGCCCAAGGCCGAGGACGCACCGTCGCCGTACGCGGCGGCCGGGCGTTACGTGCTGGACCGGGCGATCTTCGACGCGCTCAATAGGATCGACCGCGGCGTCGGCGGCGAGATCCAGCTGACCGATGCGATCGCCTTGCTGATCGAGGAGGGTCATCCCGTGCACGTCGTGGTGCACCGCGGGTCCCGACACGACCTGGGAAATCCCGGCGGCTACCTCAAGGCTGCGGTTGACTTTGCGTTGGATCGTGACGACTACGGCCCGGACCTGCGCCGTTGGCTGGTATCGCGGCTGGGCCTGGACGAGCAGTAGCGTCGGCGCTTCGCGCAGAAAGGTTCTTAGTGCGTTCGGTTGAAGAGCAGCAGGCCCGTGTGCAGGCGGCGGCCGTGGCCCCGAGGCCGGTGCGGGTGGCGATCGCCGAGGCGCAGGGGCTCATGTGCGCCGAAGAGGTGGTGACCGAACGACCGTTGCCGGGCTTCGACCAGGCCGCCATCGACGGCTATGCCGTGCGCAGTGTCGACGTGCTGGCCCTGGGCGCCGAGGGCGATGACGGTGACGGCCAGGGGCAGCTCAGTCTGCCGGTGATCGCGACCATCGAGGCGGGCGCGCGTACTCCGTCGCGACTGCAGCCAAAGCAGGCCGTTCGCGTGCAGACCGGTGCGCCCATGCCGACCCTGGCCGACGCGGTGCTGCCGTTGCGCTGGACCGACGGTGGGCAGTCCCGGGTCACGGTGTTGCGTGGGGTGCGTTCGGGGGCCTACGTCCGTCGCGCGGGCGACGACGTCCAACCGGGCGACGTCGCGGTCCGGGCGGGCACCGTCATCGGCGCGGCGCAGGTCGGACTGCTGGCCGCGGTCGGACGCGAGCGGGTGCTGGTCCATCCGCGGCCCCGGCTGTCGGTGATCAGCGTCGGCGGCGAACTCGTCGACATTTCCCGTACGCCCGGCAACGGCCAGGTCTACGACGTCAACTCCTACGCCCTGGCCGCCGCCGGCCGCGATGCCGGGGCGGAGGTGAACCGGGTCGGCATCATCGACAGCGATCCGAAGATCCTGCGCGAAGCGGTCGAGGGTCAGCTGAGTCGCGCCGAGGTGGTCGTGGTGGCCGGCGCGGTCGGAGGCGCCGCCGCCGAGGCGGTCCGGTCGGTGCTCGCGGGCCTCGGCGAGATGGAGGTGGCGCGCATCGCGATGCACCCGGGGTCGGTGCAGGGCTTCGGCCAGCTGGGCGCCGACGGTGTTCCGGTCTTCCTGCTGCCCGCCAACCCGGTGAGCGCGCTCGTGGTGTTCGAGGTGATGGTGCGGCCGCTGATCCGGCTGTCGCTGGGCAAGCGACAGCCGATGCGGCGAATCGTGCAAGCCCGCACGCTGTCCCCGATCGCGACGGTGCCGGGCCGCAAGGGATTCCTGCGCGGCCAGCTGATGCGCGATCAGGACACCGGCGAGTACCTGGTCCAGGCGCTCGGTGGTACGCCGGGCGCGTCGTCGCACCTGTTGGCGACCCTCGCCGAGGCGAACTGCCTGGTGATGGTGCCCAGTGAGGCCGAGCAGATCCGCACGGGTGAGACGGTCGACGTTGCCTTCCTGGCCCAGCGCGGCTGATTCGACGTGAGTTTCCTGCGGGCCGGGAGTGTGCACCCCGGCTGGCCCGAGGTCGTGGGTCCACTCCGCGTGCCCGCAGGGGTGGTGCGACTACGTCCGGTCCGGATGCGCGATGCGGCCCAGTGGAGCCGGCTCCGCCTGGACGACCGGCCGTTCCTCGAACCCTGGGAGCCCACCGCCGAGTTGGAATGGGATGCGCGCCATGGGATTTCGTCCTGGCCTTCGGTGTGCTCGGCCATTCGCGCGGAGGCGCGCCGCGGCCGGATGCTGCCGTACGTCATCGAGGTCGACGGCGAGTTCGGCGGTCAGCTGACCATCGGCAACGTGACGCACGGCGCGCTGCGCTCGGCGTGGATCGGCTACTGGGTGCACAGTGCACTGACGGGTGGGGGAGTGGCCACCGGCGCGCTGGCGCTGGGACTGGATCACTGCTTCGGCGCGGTCCGACTGCACCGGGTGGAGGCAACCGTCCGGCCCGAGAACATGGCCAGCCGCCGGGTACTGGAAAAGGCCGGGTTCCGGGAGGAAGGGCTGCTGAAGCGCTACCTCGACGTCGACGGCGAGTGGCGCGATCACCTGCTGGTGGGGCTGACCGTCGAGGAGGTCAGGGGATCGGTGGCCGCGGAGTTGGTGCATGCCGGCCGCGCGCGGTGGGTTTGAGCGTCGGGATATGGCACGCTCATCGACCGTAGGCGTTGCAGATGTCTACGGTCACAATTCGGCCGTGTTACCAATGTGATATTTGTGGCTCGTGGTGCTTGTCTGAATCGAATTACAGGTGTGTAATTGACCTCGGCGCGTCGTCCTGATTGCGCAGCTCACGACACCTAGCCTGGAGGGGAAAGGAGCAGGCCACCATGCCAAGCATCCCCCAATCACTGTTGTGGATCTCCCTCGTCGTGCTCTGGCTGTTCGTGCTGGTGCCCATGCTCATCAACCGGCGTGACACCGTCCGGCGCACCAGCGACGTCGCCCTGGCGACCCGGGTCCTCAACACTAGCCGGGCAGCCCGACTCATCAGGCGAGGCGGTCCGGCCGCCGGTCACCGCAGCGACCCGCACTGGCGGCCCGAGGCCGACGACGACTTCGAGGACTTCGACGAGGACGACACCGGTCCCGTGGTGGTCACCGGCAAGCCGTCGCGGGTGCAGTCCGTCGCGGTCGTGACCACGCTGGCCGAAGGGGACGAACCCGACTACCTCGACGTCGACATCGTCGAGGAGAACTCCGGCGCATTGCCGGTCGCCGAGGAAGCGGTCGAACCGCAGACCGATGAGCTGCCGCTTGAATTCGCCAGTGCCGAAACGGAACCCGAGCCATCGGTGGCCGACGCTCCGGTGGCCGAGGCGGCCGTCGAGGAGCCCGAACCGGTATCCGCCGAGAGCGCCGAGGACGAGGACGGCACCGCCGACGAGTACGAGTATGTCGAGGACACCTCCGGCCTCGAGCCCGAGGCCGACGAGCCAGTCGCCCCGGTGGCCGGTCGCGAGGTCCGGTACGCGACGAAGACGGCGGCAGCGGTCAGCGCCCGCAAGTACCGGTTCCGCAGCCGCGCACTGGTGACGATGGCCGCACTGCTGTTGCTCTGTGCCGTGCTGGCCTTCGCGTGGACCCCGACGGCCTGGTACGCATGTGCCACTCTGGCGGTCGCGACGCTGGGTTACCTCGCGTACCTGCGCCGTCAGACCCGCATCGAGGAGCAGCTGCGCCGGCGGCGCATGCAGCGGATGTCACGGGCGCGGCTTGGCGTGGAGAACACCGATGACCGCGAGCTGGACGTGGTGCCGGCACGGCTGCGGCGCCCCGGGGCCGCGGTGCTCGAGATCGACGACGAGGACCCCGCCTTCGAGCATCTCGAGTACACGTCGTTCGCCCGCGAATACGACCTGCCACGCGCATCGGGGCAGTGACCCGCTGGTTTCGGATTGATCCTGGTGGGCTGGTAGCCTGCTAGCGACCAAGGGGCTATGGCGCAGTTGGTAGCGCGACTCGTTCGCATCGAGTAGGTCAGGGGTTCGATTCCCCTTAGCTCCACAGCAAAAGCCCCAGTTATTCTGGGGTTTTCTTCTTTGCCACGCAGGCCACGCCGGGCTGCTTGGTCCGCAGCTGGTCCGCAGCCACTTGGATCGCGGCGTCCAGCTCGACGGCCACCAGGTCGAGATCGGCCCAAGGCCCTGCCCGTACGATTGGCGGCATGACACAGGCCGCGGGGAGCGTCACGGCTCACGATGTTCGCGAGGTCGTTCTCCCGAAGACGCCGGTGGGCAGGAGGGGGTACGACGCGAAGTCGGTCAACGACTTCCTGCAGCTGGTCGCGCGCCGGCTCGACGGCCGTGGACACCTCTGTGCCGCCGACGTCCGTGGCATCAGATTCCCCCGGTCGTCGGTGCTCGAGCGGGGCTACGACACCGCATCCGTCGATGAGTTACTGACCCGGGTGGCGGCCGCGGTCGACGCGCTGCCCAGCTCGTAGTGATGTCCAATAGCGTTGGAGGGCACCGGAATCCGTGATGGGAGGACAACGAGGTGGCCGAGTGGATAACCGCGCGTGCCGCCCAACTGTCGAACCTGTCGGTGTTCGCCGACTGTTTCCCCGCTGATCTGTATCCGCTGGCGGCGCTGCTCGAGCCGCTGCGCGCCGGCGACGGTGAGGTGCTCATGCGGCAGGGGGAGACGGCGCACTCGTTCCTGATCATCGCCACCGGCAGTGGCGCCGTCGAGCGCGTCAACACGGACGGCGAGACCCTGCACATGACGGTCGAGGCCGGTCAGCTGATCGGCGAGATCGCGCTGCTACGGCGCGCACCGCGGGTGGCGACGGTCCTGGCGGCCGGCGAGGTCACGGGCTGGGTCGGCCGAGATGATGCCTTCGACACGTTGATCGAGCTTCCCGGCGTGCTCAACACGTTGGTGCGGACCGCGCGTCAGCGAATGGCCGCGTTCATCACGCCGATCCCGATCCATCTCGCCGACGGCACCGAGCTGCTGCTGCGTCCGGTGCTGCCCGGCGACAGTGCGCGCGCCGAACGGGGCGCGGTTGCATTCTCGGCGGAAACGGTGTTCCGCCGGTTCATGTCGCCGCGCGAATTGTCCTCGTCGCTCAAGGCTTATCTGTTCGAGGTCGACTATGTGAACCATTTCGCCTGGGTGCTCTGCGATCTCGAGGACGGTATGGTCGGTGACGTCCGCTTCGTCCGCGACGACGACGATCGCACCGCCGCCGAGATCGCGTTCATCGTCGGGGACGAATACCAGGGCCGCGGCGTCGGTTCCTTCCTGATGAAGGCGCTGATGCTGGCCGCGAGCGTCGCCGGTATCGAGAAGTTCACTGCGCGTGTGCTTTCCGACAACCTGCCGATGCGCGCGATCCTGGACAAGTACGGCGCGAAGTGGGAGCGAGAGGACATCGGTGTGGTGACGACGGTGATCGAGGTGCAGGAGGTCCGCGACGTCAGACTGCCGGCCGACCTCAAGGACCGCATCCGCGATGCCGCGCGGCAGGTCTATGGGGCGCTGAGCTGAGATGAACCGACCGCCGTTGAACAAGGACACCACGTTGTGCATCTCGCTGGCCGCCCGGCCCAGCAACATCGGCACCCGGTTCCACAACTATCTCTACGACCAGCTCGGCCTGGACTTTATCTATAAGGCGTTCACCACCACCGACATCGCGGCCGCCATCGGCGGTGTGCGGGCGCTGGGTATCCGCGGGTGTTCGGTGTCCATGCCGTTCAAGGAGGCCGTGCTCGATCTGGTCGACGAGGTGGAGCGGTCCGCGCTGGCGATTCGTTCGGTGAACACCGTCGTCAACGACGGCGGCGTGTTGTCGGCGTCGAACACCGATTACCTCGCGGTACAGCGCCTGATCGCCGAACACCACCTCGACGCGGGTCGATCGGTGCTTATCCACGGTAGCGGCGGGATGGCCAAGGCGGTTGGTGCGGCCTTCCGGGACAACGGATTTCACGACGGTGTCGTGGTCGCCCGCAACCCGACCGCCGGTCCCGAACTGGCCGACCAGCTCGGCTATCACTGGCGGCCGCACGCCGGCGGCGCGGTGGCGTCGATCGTGGTGAATGTGACGCCGGTCGGAATGGCCGGTGGCCCAGAGGAATTCGACAGCCCGTTCTCCGATGAGGCTGTGTCGCAAGCGGACACGGTGTTCGATGTCGTGGCGATGCCGGCCGAGACCCCGCTGATCGTGGCGGCCCACCGAGCCGGCAAGCAGGTGATCACCGGCGCGGAAGTGATCGCGCTACAGGCAGCCGAACAGTTCGAGCGCTACACCGGAGTGCGCCCCACCACCGAGCAGGTCGCCGAGGCGTCGGCGTTCTCGCGGGCCTGACCTGGCAGCGCCGCACGCCCCTGGAGGCACCGTCAGGGGGTGATCTGGGTCTGCTTGTCGATGACGGTGGTGCCGTCCATCAGGACGGGCATGTCGCTCTCGAGGCCCTCGGCGTTCAGCTGGAACACATACACCCCGCCGTCGGTCGGAATGACCGTGGTCTTCTGGGCCACTAGCCATGAGTCGCCGTTCTTGACATAGCTGCCGCCGACCTGGGAGGCCTTGAACCCGCTCAGCTGGGCGTCACCGGGCGAGCCCAGCGCCTGGAAGTTCGGGAGGCTCTTGAGGGCGGCTGGAGCCAGCTCCAGCACCTTCGCCGGGTCCACGTTGCCGGTGAGCTTGTAGAGGCTGGCCCGGATCCGCGGCGGCTTGTCCTTGCTGACCGCTCCGCTGTAGACCAGGCCGCCGTACGGGTCGTCGTCGCTGGGCGCGGCGACGGCCCAGCCCTGCGGGGTGGGCAGATCGATCGTCGGGCCCGGTTCCCCGCGCCGGATCACCGTCTTCTGGATCCCGTTCTCGGCGATGTAGTCGTCGAGGCTCTCCCCGGTGGCGGCCGGGGTCCCCGAGGTGGGTGCCGGGGACGTGGACTCGAGCGACGGGGCGGATGTCGTCGTCTGCGCGGACGTCGCGGACGACGTGGAGGTCGACTTCTCCTCGGTCTTGGTGCCCGAGGCGCACGCGGCCAGCGTCAGCGTGAGGGCGACCGCAGCAATGCCTGCCCGGGACACCGCGGTGATTCGCATCATTCGGAACGTGTCTCCTTCCGGCGCACACCTGGCGCTGGCGTTCGTGCCGTGTAGTCGCAGCCAGATGACAGTAACCGAATCCGGCGGGACCCGATCGGGCGAGCCACCCGGGAATCGCACCCGGTGGGTATTGTGGGCCGTGTAGGTCGCACCTGCGCAAACTGTCGAAGGTTCCGATTCAGTTGGTGTCCTACGCCACAATAAGTATAAGGTGCACGGAGTCTTGTCTTGCGGAATCGGGGTCCTGCACCGAATCTGCGGTTGCCGGCAAACGCGCCGGCGCCGGACACCGAGCGGGGTGGAGGTCAGTCGAATGGTCGGTAAGGCATCACGCGCCCTGCTCGTCAACGGATTCGTGGGCACGTCGGTGATGGCGCTCATGTGGGCGCCGCCGGCCGCGGTCGGCGTCGGGCTCATGGGCACGACCGCGCTGATCATGGGTGGTACCGGACAGCCGTTCGTGAACCCCTTTGTCCGGGATCCGAACGTCGGCGGCCTGCCCAGCTATCCCTTCGCGCAGTCGGGTCTGACGGACGCCAACGGCCAGCCCGCCGGCTACGTCAAGAACGTGCTGGACAACTACATCATGCCCAACCTGCCCGACGGCGAGGGCGTCACGACGAAGGTCGTCTGGAACCCGAACGAGCTGTGGCCGTTCATCGGCTCCCGGACGTTCGATGCCTCGGTGGCGACCGGTGTCGCGCAGCTGAACAACTGCCTGACCAGCCCATCGACGTGCGTCTCGCACATCTATCCCGGCGGCCAGGCCGGGAACTCCAACGACTTCTCGATATTCGGGTACTCGCAGAGCGCCACCGCCGCCTCGCAGGTGAAGGCCGCGCTGATCGAGAAGTACAAGAACAACCCCGCGGCTGCCCCGCAGGACCTCACGTTCACGTTCATCGGCAACCCCAATCGGCCCAACGGCGGTTTGCTGGAGCGCTTCACCCCGTGGTACTTCCCGATTGCCAACATCAGCTTCAACGGGGCGAGCCCGACCAACAGCCCGGTGGTCGGCGACAAGTTCCTGTACCCCACCGCTGACATCGCTCGTCAGTACGACTTCTTCGCCGACTTCCCCAAGTACCCGCTGAACCTGCTGGCGGACTACAACGCCTTGATGGGCCTGCTGTTCCTGCACCTGGACTACTTCAATACGACGGACGCCGGTAAGGGCTATCTGGACCAGGGCCAGACGGGCGACACCCACTACTACATGATCTCGACGCCGGTCCTGCCGATGCTGATCCCGCTCCAGCTGTTCGTCCCGCTGCCGCTGCTCAAGATCATCGACGCGCCGTTGCGCGTGCTGACCGAACTCGGCTACGACCGGACCACTTCGCCGGGCACGCCGACCACCGGCCAGATCTTCGGGCCGAACA
>JAKIXW010000120.1:10883-11135 GCA_022708865.1 Acidobacteriota bacterium | reverse complement strand
TTTGCCCTGCCTGCCGTCCTGCGCGACGGCACGCCTGCGCCAAGACCACGCGATTCCGTCGTCGGTTGGCTATGTTCGTTCCGAAGCGTTGGGGGGCCGGCCAGGCCCGTCGGGGCCTTGGTGAACACTTACCTGGAGGTGGATAGTGCGCGGTCGCACAATGCGAAGTGCGGTGGTATTCGGTTCGGCAGCACTGTTGGCGTTCGGCGTCGCCGGCTGCCAGCAGCAGTCGCAGTCCAGCGGCAGCGGCGG
>JAKIXW010000120.1:0-10781 GCA_022708865.1 Acidobacteriota bacterium | reverse complement strand
CCCGCCGGTGTCGCTGGCCATGGCCGGCGCGCTGACCGGCGCCGACGCCGCCCTGGGCGTCAACATCAAGAACGGTGTGCAGATGGCCGTCGACGCACACAACGCGGCCAACCCCGGCTGCCAGGTCCAGCTGAAGACCTTCGACACCGAGGGTGACCCGCAGAAGGCCACCCAGGTGGCCCCGCAGATCGTCGACGACGCCTTCACCATCGGCCTGATCGGCCCGGCGTTCTCGGGTGAGACCAAGGCCACCGGCCAGATCTTCGACCAGGCCGGGCTGGCCGCCACCACGGCGTCGGCTACCAACGTGACGCTCTCCGAGCAGGGCTGGAAGACGTTCTTCCGCGGCCTGTCCAACGACGGCGTGCAGGGCCAGTCGATCGCCAACTACCTGAAGAACAACCTCGGCTACAAGAAGATCTGCGTCGTCGACGACAGCACCGACTACGGCCTCGGGCTGGCCAAGGTCGTGCGCGACACGCTCGCCGGCGTGGCGGACGCGTCCTGCAACATCTCGGTGAAGAAGGGCGACAAGGACTTCTCGGCCGCGGTGAACCAGGTCAAGGGCGCTTCGCCGGAAGCCGTGTTCTACTCCGGTTACTACGCCGAGGCGGCACCGTTCGTGCAGCAGCTGCGCGACGGCGGCTTCACCGGGACGTTCGCCAGCGCCGACGGCACCAAGGATCCCGAGTTCGTCAAGCAGGCCGGTCAGTCGTCCAAGGACGCCATCCTGTCCTGCCCCTGCAGCCCGGCCACCGGCGACTTCGCCAAGAACTACAAGGCGAAGTTCGGCCAGGACGCCGGCACCTACAGCCTCGAGGGCTACGACCTCGGCACGATCATGCTCAAGGGCATCGACTCGGGCAAGATCACCCGCGCGGACCTGTTGGACTTCGTTCGCAACTACCAGGGCCAGGGCGTGGCGCGGCACTACCAGTGGACCGACACCGGTGAACTGACCGATGCCATGGTCTGGATCTACAAGGTTCAGTAATCACTCATGCGTGAGACGCGCCCGAGACCCGACGGCCTCGGGCGCGTCTTGCACTTCCACCAGCTGAAGGAGCCCGCCACCGGATGACGGCCGATTGCCTGAACCAGTACGCCTGTCTGGCGGCCAACATCAACTTCAATGTCGATGGGCTGCTGAAGAGCTTCTGGCAGTTGACGATCGACGGCCTGTCCTGGGGTGCGATCTACGCCCTGGTAGCCGTCGGCTATACGCTGGTGTTCGGGGTGCTGCGGCTGATCAACTTCGCCCACTCCGAGATCTTCATGCTCGGCATGTTCGGCGCCTACTTCTGCCTGGACATGATCCTGGGGTTCACCCCCAGCGGCAACGCCTACAACAAAGGTGTCCTGCTGACGGTGTTCTATCTCGGCATCGCGATGCTCTTCGCGATGCTGGTGTCCGGAAGTGCCGCTGTCGGCCTGGAATTCGTGGCCTACCGGCCGCTGCGGCGGCGCAACGCCCGGCCGCTGACCTTCCTGATCACCGCGATCGGGATGTCCTTCGTGATCCAGGAGTTCGTGCACTTCATCCTGCCGCAGCTCATTCACGGGTACGGCGGCAACAACGCGCAGCAGCCGATCATCCTGGTACAACCCAAGGTGCAGTTCTCGGTCCTGGGTGCCAACGTCAGCAACGTGACGCTCGTGATCATCGGGGCCGCACTGGTTTTCGCGCTGCTGACCGACATCGTGATCAACCGGACCAAGTTCGGCCGCGGCATCCGTGCGGTTGCCCAGGACCCGACGACGGCCACGCTGATGGGCGTTTCGCGGGAACGCGTGATCATGACGACGTTCCTCATCGGCGGGCTGCTCGCCGGTGCGGCGGCGCTGCTCTACACCCTGAAGGTGCCGCAGGGCATCATCTACTCCGGCGGATTCCTGTTGGGCATCAAGGCGTTCTCCGCTGCCGTCCTCGGCGGTATCGGAAACCTGCGCGGCGCCCTGCTGGGCGGGTTGATCCTCGGCGTGATGGAGAACTACGGCCAGATGCTGTTCGGCACCCAATGGCGCGACGTCGTCGCCTTCGTGCTGCTGGTCCTGGTGCTGTTGATCCGGCCCACCGGCATCCTCGGCGAGAGCCTCGGGAAGGCGCGCGTATGACCGCCCCGAAACATGAAGCAGCCCGGACCCTTTCGGCTCCCGGCGACGCCCTGCGAACCTGGTGGGATGAACTGACCCGGGTGCAGAAGTGGGGATTCGGGGTTGTCGGATTCGCGGTGATGGCGCTACTGCCCATCTACACACCGTCCTTCCTGAACACCCCCGGTGTCAGCTTCGACGGGGTGATGGCCCAGTTCGCGATGATCGCGCTGGTGGCGATCGGGCTCAACGTGGTGGTCGGGCAGGCCGGTCTGCTCGACCTGGGTTACGTCGGGTTCTACGCCGTCGGCGCCTACACGGTCGCTCTGCTGACCAGCCCGCAGAGCCCGTGGAACCAGCTGAGTGCGCACGGGATGTTCAGCAAGGACTGGGCATGGCTGTCGTGTGTGCCGCTGGCGATGGCCTTCACCGCGCTGGCCGGCCTCATCCTCGGGTTCCCGACGCTACGGCTGCGCGGCGACTATCTGGCGATCGTCACGCTGGGCTTCGGTGAGATCATCCGGCTGCTGGCCGACAACCTCAACGACGTCACCAACGGATCGCGCGGTCTCGGCGGCATCGCCTACCCGCGCTTCGGCGAGGACCGCGTTCCCGGCGGCTACTTCTCGGCCGGTAACGCCATGGGCAATTCGAACTACGGAACCTGGTGGTACTGGCTGGGTCTGGTGATGGTGGCCGTGGTGCTGCTGATCGTCGGCAATCTCGAACGCAGCCGGGTGGGGCGGGCCTGGGTGGCGATCCGGGAGGACGAGGACGCTGCGGAGATGATGGGCGTCAATACGTTCAAGTTCAAACTGTGGGCCTTCGTCATCGGTGCCGGCATCGGCGGCCTGTCCGGCGCGCTGTACGCGGGCCAGGTGCAGTTCGTCATCCCCACGAACTTCAACATCATCAACTCGATGCTCTTCCTGTCGGCGGTCGTGCTCGGCGGCCAGGGCAACAAGCTGGGCGTCATCTTCGGCGCGTTCGTGATCGTCTATCTGCCGAACCGGCTGATGGGGGTGCACCTGTTCGGGGTGAACCTGGGCGATCTGAAGTACCTGTTCTTCGGCCTGGCGCTGGTGCTGCTGATGATCTTCCGGCCGCAGGGCCTGTTCCCGGTGCGCCAGCAGCTGCTGGCCTACGGCAAGCGGGCACGTGAATTACTACGCGGCGCAGACGATGCCAAGGCGGCCGCATGACCGCGCCCGAGGAGAACCCGGACGGCACGCCCGTCATCGACGAGGAGATGGCGGCGCTGCACCGCGACGTCAACGTCGCCGAGGGCCAGGTCCTGCTGGAGACAACGGATCTGACCGTCAAGTTCGGTGGCCTGACCGCGCTGGACTCGGTGAGCTTCCAGATCCGCCGCGGTGAGATCCTCGGACTGATCGGACCCAACGGCGCCGGCAAGACCACCTGCTTCAACGCCATCACCGGGGTCTACCGGCCGGCTTCCGGTTCGGTGACCTTCGATGGCGAGCCGCTGGGCCGGATCAAGCGCCATGAGATCACCCGGCGCGGCATCGCCCGGACGTTTCAGAACGTCCGGCTGTGGGGCGAGATGACGGCGCTCGAGAACGTCGTGGTGGCCACCGACGCCCGGCACCGCACCTCGGTGCCCGGGGCCGTCCTGCGTTCGCCACGGCACCGCAGGGAGGAACACAGCGCCATCGAAAAGGCCGCCGCGCTATTGCAATTCGTCGGGATCGCGCACCGCGGCGAGGAGAAGGCCAAGAACCTGCCCTACGGTGATCAGCGGCGCCTCGAGATTGCGCGGGCACTGGCCACCGAGCCCAAACTGCTGTGCCTGGACGAGCCTGCCGCCGGGTTCAACCCGAGCGAGAAGGCCGCCCTGATCGAACTGATCCGGGCGATCCGCGACGACGGCTACACGGTGCTGCTCATCGAACACGACATGCGGCTGGTGATGGGTGTGACCGACCGGATCGTGGTGCTGGAGTTCGGCCGCAAGATCGCCGACGGCCTGCCCGCCGAGATCCGAGAGGATCCAGCGGTGATCGCCGCCTACCTGGGAGTGCCCGATGACGAACTCGAGTGACGACCGCCGGGTGCTCCTGGAGGTCCGCGATGTCGTGGTGAACTACGGCAGAATCGAAGCGCTGCACGGGGTTTCGCTGACGGTGCACGAGGGGGAGTTGGTCACCCTGCTGGGCGCCAACGGGGCCGGCAAGACCACGATGATGCGGGCTATCTCCGGTCTGCGGCCGCTGACGTCGGGGTCGGTGTGGTTCGACGGCCGGGATGTCTCCCGGGTCAAACCGCACAAGCGGGTCATCGACGGTTTGATCCAGGCGCCGGAGGGCCGCGGGGTGTTTCCCGGCATGACGGTGGTCGAGAACCTCGAGATGGGTTGCTACGGGCGAACATTCGACAACAAAGCGCAGCACGACGAGCGACTGGACTGGGTGTTCGAGACGTTCCCGCGGTTGGCCGAACGCCGGTCTCAGGTCGGTGGCACGCTCTCGGGTGGGGAGCAGCAGATGCTGGCCATCGGCCGGGCCCTGATGGCCCGGCCCAAGGTGCTGCTGCTGGACGAACCGTCGATGGGCCTGGCGCCCATGGTGATCTCGCAGATCTTCAAGATCATCAGTGAGATCAACAAGCAGGGCACCACGGTCCTGCTGGTGGAACAGAACGCCCAGCAGGCGCTGAGCCGATCCGACCGGGCCTACATCCTCGAGACCGGCACCGTCACCCGCTCCGGGCCGGCGCGGGATCTGCTGGCCGACGACAGTGTGCGGGCGGCCTATCTGGGCGTTGCCTGACCATTCTCCGCGAGCGTGCGTGTCGGTCCGCCGACACGCCGTTGCAACGGGACTTCTGCGCACCTTCGGCGGACTGGATCAGGTGATGCGAAATCGCTTGAGGCGGCTCGTCAAGCCCGAAGTCAGTGTCACCTGGCTGCGCGATACCCCGAGATGTTCGGCCAGCAACCGGATCACCGCCGCGTTGGCCTGTCCGTCCACCGCGCGTTCGCGGACGTAGATCGTCAGGTCCCCGTCAGCGCCGCGCTCGAGGAGCGGGCCCTTCGTGCTACCCGGCTTCACGCGGACCGTCACCGTCTCGGTCATGACGGTCATTGAACCCGCCGAGGGTGCACAAAAGCCCGCGTTCGTCGGCGTGTTGGCGGACTGACACGCACGCTCGTCAGGAAACGCCGCTACCGGGCGACGATCACCGATGAGCCGTGGCCGAACAGCCCCTGGTTGGCGGTGACCCCAACGGTGGCGCCCTCGACCTGACGACCCGTGGCCCGACCCCTGAGCTGCCAGGTCAGTTCGCAGACCTGGGCGATGGCCTGGGCCGGAATCGCTTCGCCGAAACAGGCCAGGCCGCCGGACGGGTTGACCGGTACCTTGCCGCCGATGGTGGTGGCACCGCTGCGCAGCAATTGCTCACCCTCACCCTTGGCGCACAGGCCCAGGTGCTCGTACCAGTCCAGCTCGAGTGCGGTGGACAGGTCGTAGACCTCGGCCAGGCTGACGTCGTCCGGGCCGATGCCGGCCTCGGCGTAGGCCGCGTCCAGGATCTGGTCCTTGAACACGCGCTCGGGTGCGGCCATCACCGCGGTGGAATCCGTTGCGATGTCCGGCAATTCGGGCAGATGCTGCGGATAGCGCGGCGTCACGGTGCTGACCGCACGCACCGACGGCACGCCGTCCAGGGAACCCAGGTGCTTGCGGGCGAAGTCGGCGCTGGCGACGATCAGCGCGGCCGCGCCGTCGGAGGTCGCGCAGATGTCGAGCTGGCGCAGCGGGTCGGCCACCACGGGGCTGGCCAGCACGTCCTCGACGGCGGATTCCTTGCGGTAGCGCGCGTTCGGGTTCTGCAGGCCGTGTCGTGAGTTCTTGACCTTCACCTGGGCGAAGTCCTCGGCGGTCGCGCCGTACAGATCCATCCGGCGACGCGCCAGCAGCGCGAAGTACACCGGGTTCATCGCACCGATCAGATGGAAGCGCTGCCAGTCCGGGTCGCTCTTGCGCTCGCCGCCGACCGGGGCGAACGCGCCCTTGGGGGTGGTGTCGGCGCCGATCACCATCGCCACGTCGCAGAAGCCGGCCAGGATCTGCGCGCGGGCGCTCTGCAGGGCCTGCGAACCGCTGGCGCAGGCTGCGTAGCTCGAACTGACCGGCACGCCGTTCCAGCCGAGCTTCTGGGCGAACGTCGACCCTGCGATGAAGCCGGGGTACCCGTTTCGGATCGTGTCCGCGCCCGCCACCAGCTGGATCTGGCGCCAGTCCAGCCCGGCCTCGGCCAGTGCGGCCCGCGCGGCGACGACGCCGTACTCGGTGAAGTCGCGGCCCCACTTGCCCCACGGGTGCATGCCCGCACCCAGGATGTACAGCGGATCGGGACTCATGATGGGATCCTCCACGCGTAGGTCAGCCGCTGGACGCCGTCGTCATCGACATACAGGGGCGTCAGTGCCAGTTCGAGTTCCATGCCCACCTTCAGGTCGGCGGCCAGCGTGCCGTCGACCACCTTGCCGAGCACGATCAGGCCCTCGTCGGCCAGCTCCACCGCGGCGATTGCGAACGGTTCGAACGGGTCCGGTGCCGGGTAGGGCGGCGGCGGTGGATACCGATTCTCCGTGTAGCTCCAGATCTTTCCGCGCCGCGAGAGCGCGACGGGCTCGAGGACGTCGCTGTCGCAGGCCGGATTGGGGCAGTTGTTGGCGCGCGGCGGGAAGACGTAGGTGCCGCACTGCAGACACTTCGACCCGATCAGATGCGGAAGTCCGGCCTCGTCGATATCCCACCAGCCGTCGATCGCGGGCTGGGTCTCGGTAGCTTCTGGCACCGGGTCAGCGTAACGGAGATCGGTGGCCGAACTGAAACGTGTTCCAGTTTTGTCTGTCGGTCGGGGTGCCTAGAGTTGACTTCGTGAGTCCTGCCACGCCAGACGCCGACACGAAGCCCACCCTGATGCTGCTGGACGGCAACTCGCTGGCCTTCCGGGCGTTCTACGCGCTGCCCGCCGAGAACTTCAAGACCAAGGGCGGGCTGACCACCAACGCGGTCTACGGATTCACCGCCATGCTGATCAACCTGCTGCGCGACGAGGGCCCCACCCACATCGCGGCCGCCTTCGACGTGTCCCGGCAGACGTTCCGCAAGGAGAAGTACCCGGAGTACAAAGAGGGCCGGGCGGCGACACCCGACGAATTCCGCGGCCAGATCGACATCACCAAGGAGGTACTCGTCGCACTCGGCATCACCGTGCTGGCCGAGCAGGGGTTCGAGGCCGACGACCTCATCGCCACCCTGGCCACCCAGGCCGAGGACCAGGGCTACCGGGTGCTGGTGGTCACCGGCGACCGCGACTCGCTGCAACTGGTGAGCGACGACGTCACCGTGCTCTATCCCCGCAAGGGTGTCAGCGAACTGACCCGGTTCACCCCGGATGCGGTGGTCGAGAAGTACGGCCTGACCCCGACGCAGTACCCGGATTTCGCTGCGCTGCGCGGCGACCCCAGTGACAACCTGCCCGGGATCCCGGGCGTGGGGGAGAAGACGGCCTCGAAGTGGATCGTCGAGTACGGCTCGCTGCAGGGTCTGGTCGACAACGTCGACACGGTCCGGGGCAAGGTCGGCGATGCCCTGCGCGCGCACCTGTCCGCGGTGATCCTCAACCGCGAGCTCACCGACCTGGTCAAGGACGTGCCGCTGGCGCAGACACCCGACACACTGCGGATGCAGCCCTGGGACCGCGATCACATCCACCGGCTGTTCGACGACCTGGAATTCCGGGTGCTGCGCGACCGGCTCTTCGACACGCTGGCCTCGGCGGACCCCGAGGTGGACGAGGGGTTCGACGTCCGCGGTGGCGCACTGGCCGCCGGTACGGTCGGCGCGTGGCTCGACGAACACGTCAGCGACGGCCAGCGGGCCGGGATCGCGGTGGTGGGAACGCATCTGGCGTTCGACGGCGACGCCACGGCCATCGCGATCGCGGCGGCAGACGGCGACGGTTGCTACATCGACACCGCGGTACTGACCCCCGAGGATGAGGGGGCGATCGGACGGTGGCTGGCCGACGCGACCAAGCCGAAAGCCGTGCACGAGGCGAAGTTGGCGATGCACGATCTGGCCGGACGCGGCTGGAATCTGGCCGGGGTCACGTCCGACACCGCGCTGGCCGCGTATCTGGTGCGCCCCGGGCAGCGCAGCTTCGCCCTCGATGACCTCTCGTTGCGCTACCTGCGTCGCGAGCTGCGGGCGGATAGCCCTGAGCAGCAACAGCTTTCGCTGCTCGACGACGAAGAGGGCGTGGACGATCAGGCCGTGCAGACGCTGATCCTGCGCGCCCGGGCCGTGGTCGACCTGGCCGAGGCCCTCGACGCCGAACTGGACCGGATCGACTCGGCGTCGTTGCTGGCCGACATGGAGCTGCCGGTGCAGTCCGCGCTGGCCGGCATGGAAACTACCGGCATCGCGGTCGATCTGGACCTGTTGACCCAGTTGCAGAGCCAGTTCGGTGACCAGATCCGCGACGCGGCGGAGGCCGCGTATGCCGTGATCGGCAAACAGATCAACCTCGGGTCGCCCAAACAACTTCAGGTCGTGTTGTTCGACGAACTGGAAATGCCGAAGACCAAGAAGACCAAGACCGGCTACACCACGGATGCCGATGCGTTGCAATCGTTGTTCGACAAGACCGGTCACCCATTCCTGCAGCACCTGCTGACCCACCGTGACAAGACCCGGCTCAAGGTCACCGTCGACGGCCTGCTGGCCGCGACAGCGGCCGACGGGCGGATCCACACCACGTTCAACCAGACCATTGCGGCCACCGGCAGGCTGTCGTCCACCGAGCCGAACCTGCAGAACATCCCGATCCGGACCGAGGCCGGCCGCGAGATCCGGGACGGCTTCGTGGTGGGCGACGGTTACGCCGAACTGATGACCGCTGACTACAGCCAGATCGAGATGCGGATCATGGCCCACCTGTCCGGCGACGAAGGCCTCATCGAGGCCTTCAATACGGGCGAGGATCTGCACTCGTTCGTCGCCTCCCGGGCATTCGGTGTCGAGATCGACGACGTCACACCAGAATTGCGACGCCGGGTCAAGGCGATGTCCTACGGCCTGGCGTACGGGCTGAGTGCCTACGGGCTGGCGTCCCAGCTCAAGATCTCCACGGAGGAGGCCAAGGGGCAGATGGACCAGTACTTCGCCCGGTTCGGCGGAGTGCGCGACTACCTGCAGTCGGTGGTCGAGCAGGCCCGCAAGGACGGCTACACCTCGACGGTGCTCGGCCGTCGGCGCTATCTGCCGGAGCTGGACAGCAGCAACCGGCAGGTGCGCGAGGCCGCCGAGCGGGCGGCGCTCAACGCGCCCATCCAGGGCAGCGCGGCCGACATCATCAAGGTGGCGATGATCAACGTGGACAAAGCATTACGTGCGGCCGGGCTCGGCTCGCGGATGCTCCTGCAGGTGCACGACGAACTGCTGCTGGAGATCGCCGACGGTGAACGCGACCAGATCGAGGCGCTGATCCGGGACAAGATGGGCAGCGCCTATCCGCTGGACGTGCCGCTGGAGGTGTCGGTCGGATACGGGCGCAGCTGGGACGCCGCGGCACACTGAGGCTGCGGCACCGGGTGGCCGCCGTCTTCGGAGCGCCGGCGACTGGATTCGCGCCCGATCAATGGGGCGATCCGCCGGTGGTGCAGGCTCGACTGTCCGATTCCTTCGGGCAGATCGAGATCGAGAACCACAGGTGCCGACGGCGCGGTGAGCTTCGCGTCCCCCTTATGTCGTGGTCAGCGCCATCGCCCGGGGTCAGCGCGGCGGCGCGACGATTCGGTAACCCGCCAGGGCGCGCAGGGTCGGGTCGTAGGCCGCCCGTGTCGCCCGCAGGGCCTGGGTCTCCTCGTTGAACAGCGCGTCCACCTCGGGGCTGCCGAACCCGCGGTCGATGCGGTCTTTCACGAACGCCAACTCGACCACCTGCGCGGCGAACCGTTTGGCCGCGCGGGCGGCGTTCTTTCCGCCGAAGCTCTGTGCGGCGGCAATGGCCTGTTTGCGGGTGGCCAGCGAGCCCAGCCAGGTCGCCTCGTTGGCGGTCACCAGCCCGGCGGACACCATGCCGGGGAGTTTCGCGGCGACGGTGCGCTGCTCGCGGCGCCGACTGTGTACCGCCAGGGCGATCACCAGCCCGAAGATCGGGACCATGAAGAAGGCGTAGACGCCGAAGTAGGTCCCGATACCGAACAGCGCCGATCCGTTCCACACACCGTGCATCAGTACAGCGGCCAGATAGCCGAGCAGGATGCAGCCCGCCTTGGCCAACGGGTTGCGCCGTTTGAGCGCGAAGTACACCCCGATGCCGGTGAACGTGGTGAACAGCGGATGTGCGAACGGCGCCATCACCAACCGCAGGGCCGCGGTCGCCAGGGAGGCGGCCAGCGTCTCGGCGTTGGCGATGTAGAAGATGTCCTCGATCCACGCGAAGCCGGCGGCCACCAGGCCGGCGTAGACCAGGCAGTCGGTCAGCGAGTTGAGCTCGAGCCGGCGTCGGCCGGTCATCATCAGCAGCAGGAACGAGCCCTTCGCTGCTTCTTCGATGAGCGGCGCACCGAACGCGACGGTGAAGGCACTGGCATCGGAGTCGACGGTCGAGGCCGGGTTGATCGCGTGTTCGAAGACCAGTTCGAGCAC
>JAKIXW010000011.1:1934-33361 GCA_022708865.1 Acidobacteriota bacterium | reverse complement strand
ACGTTGAACAGGAATCCGACGGACTCCTCCTTCATCCCGTCGAGCATCGCCTGGAACATGTCGTAGCCCTCACGCTGGTATTCGACCAGCGGGTCGCGCTGGGCCATGGCCCGCAGCCCGATGCCCTCCTTGAGGTAGTCCATCTCGTAGAGGTGTTCGCGCCACTTGCGGTCGATCACGTTGAGCAGCACGTTGCGCTCGAGCTGCCGCATGGCGCCCTCGCCGGCCAGCCCGTCGATCTCGGCCTCGCGGCGGGCGTAGGCGCCGCGCGCGTCATCCAGCAGGGCGTCGAGCAGTTCCTCGCGGGTCAGCTCGCCGGGCTCGCCGACGTCGCCGCCGTGCATCAGGTGGTGATGGTCGATGCCGACGGGGTACAGCGTGCGCAGCGCCTCCCACAGCTTCTCGAGGTCCCAGTCCTCGGAGTAGCCCTCGGCGGTGGCGCCGTCGACGTACGCCGTCACCACATCGCCGAGCATTTCCTGGACCTGCCCCTCGAGGCTCTCGCCTTCGAGGATGCGTTTGCGCTCGTCGTAGATGACGGTGCGCTGCTGGTTCATCACCTCGTCGTACTTGAGGACGTTCTTGCGAACCTCGAAGTTCTGCTGCTCCACCTGCGTCTGGGCGCTCTTGATGGCGCGGGTGACCATCTTGGCCTCGATCGGCACGTCGTCGGGCAGGTTGATGCGGGTCAGCAGCGCCTCGAGGGTGGCGCCGTTGAACCGCCGCATGAGCTCGTCACCCAGCGACAGGTAGAACCGGGACTCCCCCGGATCGCCCTGGCGGCCCGAGCGGCCGCGCAGCTGGTTGTCGATGCGGCGCGACTCGTGCCGTTCGGTGCCCAGCACGTACAGCCCGCCGGCCTCGCGGACCTCCTCGGCCTCGGCCCCGGCTTCGTCCTTGATCTGGCGCAGGGTGTCATCCCAGGCGGCCTCGTACTCGTCGGCCGTCTCGACGGGATCCAGGCCGCGGTCGCGCAGCTGCTTGTCGGCCATGAAATCCACATTGCCGCCGAGCACGATGTCGGTGCCACGGCCGGCCATGTTGGTGGCCACCGTGATCGCGCCACGCCGGCCGGCCTCGGCGATGATGTTGGCCTCCTGCTCGTGGTACTTCGCATTGAGCACGTTGTGCGGGATCTTGCGCTTGGTGAACTGCCGCGAAAGGTATTCGGAGCGCTCGACGGACGTGGTGCCGATCAGGACCGGCTGACCCTTCTCGTAGCGCTCGGACACATCGTCGACGACGGCGATGTACTTGGCCTCTTCGGTCTTGTAGATCAGGTCGGTCTGGTCGGTGCGGACGCCCGGCCGGTTGGTCGGGATCTGCACGACGCCCAGCTTGTAGATCTCGTGCAGCTCGGCGGCCTCGGTCTCGGCGGTGCCGGTCATCCCGGACAGCTTGTCGTAGAGCCGGAAGTAGTTCTGCAGCGTGATGGTGGCCAGCGTCTGGTTCTCGGCCTTGATCTCGACGTGTTCCTTGGCCTCGATGGCCTGGTGCATTCCCTCGTTGTAGCGACGGCCGGGCAGGACGCGGCCGGTGAACTCGTCGACGATGATGACCTCACCGTCGCGCACGATGTAGTCCTTGTCGCGGTGGAACAGCTCCTTGGCCTTCACGGCGTTGTTCAGGTAGCTGACCAGCGGCGAGTTGGCCGCCTCGTAGAGGTTCTCGATGCCGAGCTGGTCCTCGACGAACTCGACGCCGATCTCGTGCACGCCGATGGTGCGCTTGCGCAGGTCCACCTCGTAGTGGGTGTCCTTCTCCAGCAGCGGGGCGATGCGGGCGAACTCGGTGTACCAGTTCGACGCGCCGTCGGCCGGGCCGGAGATGATCAGCGGGGTGCGGGCCTCGTCGATCAGGATCGAGTCCACTTCGTCGACGATGGCGAAGTTGTGGCCGCGCTGCACCATGTCCTCGGTGGAGTGCCCCATGTTGTCGCGCAGGTAGTCGAAACCGAACTCGTTGTTGGTGCCGTAGGTGATGTCGGCGGCGTAGGCGGCCCGACGTTCCTCGGGCGTCATCTGCGACAGGATCACACCCACGTCGAGGCCCAGGAAGCGGTGCACCCGGCCCATCCACTCGCTGTCGCGTTTGGCCAGGTAGTCGTTGACGGTGACGACGTGCACGCCCTTGCCGCTCAGCGCGTTGAGGTAGGCGGGCAGCAAACAGGTCAGGGTCTTGCCCTCACCGGTCTTCATCTCGGCGACGTTTCCGAAGTGCAGCGCGGCCCCGCCCATCAGCTGCACCTGGAACGGCCGCTGGCTCAAAACGCGCCACGCCGCCTCGCGCGCCACGGCGAACGCCTCGGGCAGCAGGTCGTCGAGCGAATCGCCCTTCTGCACCCTCGCCTTGAACTCGGCGGTCTTGCCGCGCAGCTCCTCGTCGGTCAGCTTCTCGACGTCGTCGGACAGGGTGTCCACATAGTCGGCGACCCCTTTGAGTCGTTTGACCATGCGGCCTTCACCCAGGCGCAGCACTTTCGACAGGACGGACACAGCGGGATCCCCTAGAAGCGGTAGGTAGCGTGGTTTCGCGACCCATCGTAGGTGACGCGGTGTTATGCCCCGGTCAGGTCGGTGATCTGCCCGCCCGGGTGTCCGGTCAGGGGTTGATCACTCGAGGCGGATCAACCCGTAGTCGAAGGCGTGCCGGCGGTACACCACCGACGGGCGGTCGGACTCCTTGTCGTGGAACAGGAAGAAGTCGTGGCCGACGAGCTCCATCTCGTAGAGCGCCTCGTCCACGGTCATCGGCGTGGCCGGGTGCTCCTTGACGCGCACCACTTGGCCGGGTTCGTGGTCATCGACGGCGTCGATCTGGGCCGGCGTGGCGACCGCGTCGGGTTCGAAGAGGTGGGGCACGACGGCCGTGGCCTCGTGCAGCGAGACCGGCGTCTTGTCGCCGTAATGGATCTTGCGGCGGTCCTTGTGGCGGCGCAGCCGGGCTTCCAGTTTGGCGATCGCCGATTCGAGGGCGGCGTAGAAGCTGTCGGCGCAGGCTTCGCCACGAACCACTGGTCCGCGCCCGCGGGCGGTGATCTCGACGTGCTGGCAGCTCTTCCGCTGGCGGCGGTTGCGCTCGTGGTCGAGTTCGACGTCGAACATGTAGATGGTCCGGTCGAAGCGTTCGAGCCGAGCGAGCTTCTCCGCGACAAAGGCCCGGAAGTGGTCTGGCACCTCGACGTTGCGACCCTTCACCACCACCTCTGCGCTGGGGGCTTCGGTCTCATCCACCACTTCGGGGGCATCCACGAATTGACTTGACATGCTTGACATCTCGATTCGTTGTCGCATGGCACGCGGGGGCGTGCCCGGGCAATTCAGAACATGCGCTGCGGGCCTAGCGGATGGTCACGCGCAACTCCGCGGCGCCAGGGGGTCGAGTACCACCTCCTTCGCGCCCGCCGCAATCGCGTCTCGCGTTCATGGATCGTTGGCACCGAAGGTAGTCCTTGTTCACCCACCGGTGCCACCTTTTCGCGCACCTGTTGCCAGAACTTTCGGCACTTGTTACAAGGTCCTGCGGCACTATCCGACGGGTTTGCGGCCGCGACCGTCGACATACCGCACGCGAGCTGCCGTTTCGCGTGACTTTTGTCGACACCGACGCCGCGAACTAGGCCGCGGCCAGCACCAACACACCCGTCACATGCGCCCCGGCGGCGCGCAGGACGCGCACGGATTCAGCCGCGGTGGCGCCGGTGGTGAGGATGTCGTCGACCAGCAGGACATCGCCGGCGACGGGCGTTGTCGAGCGGATCCGCCCGGCGGTATTCCGTTCGCGGGCCGCGCTGTCCAGGCCGACGGAGTCGCGCACGCCGGCCCGGAATCGCAGCACCGGGGCGACGCTGATACCGGGGTGCGCGCTGGTGGCCTTCACGGCCAACCGGGTGACGGGGTCTCCCCCGCGCCGGCGCGCGGCCAGCCGGCGGGTCGGCGCCGGTATGACGGTCAGCGGGGTGTCGAGGATGCCCCAGTTCAGCAGCCGGTGCAGGCCGAGCGCGAGGGCGTGGGCCAGCGGAGCGGTCAGGTCAGTGCGGCCGCGTTCCTTCAGGGCGACGACGGCCTGGCGGCGTGGCCCGGCGTGGCGACCCAGCGCGAACACGGGGACGTCGGGGTCGATGCGCGGGGTCACGATGTGCGGCTGATCGTCGGCGACGGCCAGGGCGGCCGCGCAGTCGTGGCACCATCGGGTGGAAGGCGCCCCGCAGCCGCCGCACTGCAGCGGGAGAAGCAGGTCCAGCATGGGGTGAGTGTGACTGCTCGGGCCGACGGATTCCGAGTACTGTCCCGAGGGCATGACCGCGGGAATCGGATACGCCGAGGCGAACGGGCTGCGGTTCGCCTACCTCGAGGAGGGCTCGGGCCCGCTGGCGTTGATGTTGCACGGATTCCCGGACACCGCGCACACCTGGGACGACGTGCGCCCCCGGATCGCGGCCAAGGGGTATCGCGCCGTCAGTCCGTTCATGCGGGGTTATCACCCAAGTGGGGTGCCCGCCGAGGACGCCGATCAGGAGACCCTGGCGCGCGATCCGCTCGCGCTGATCGAGGCGCTGGGAGCCGACCGTGCGGTGCTCATCGGTCACGACTGGGCAAGTGCGGCCACCTACGGCGCGGCCGCGCTGGGCCCGGAGCGAGTGACGAAGCTGATCACCATCGCCATTCCGCATCCGGCGACCTTGGTGCCCACGCCGGGATAGCTTTGGGGTGCCCGCCATTTCGCGACGTTCAAGCTCCCGGCGGCTGCGAAACGCTTCGCCCGCAACGACTTCGAGATGCTACCCGCGGTCTATCGGCGGTGGTCGCCGACCTGGAATGCCAACCCCGAGGAGTTCGACGCCGTCCGAGAGTGCTTCGCGAATCCGGGCAGCCTTGACGCCGCATTCGGCTACTACCGAAAGCTCTCACCGATTCCCTCCGCGTCGTTGAAGGCACGAATCACGGTGCCCACCGTGGTGTTCGCCGGGCTCGACGATCTGCGCCCTTTCCTACGCCGCCTCGCCGAGGCTCATCCACAGGTTCTGATCATTGCTCGGGCGGATGTTCGAGGGCGACTACATCATTGAAGAAGTGCCCGGTGGGCACTTCATGCATCGGGAGCATCCGGAGGTGTTCGCCGAGCGGTTGTTGGCGCATTTGTGAGGGGCGGTCAGGCGTTGAGCTCGGCCAGCGTCACCGCGATGTACGGTCCAGCCGGATTGACAACGAAGAACTAGCGGCCGCTAGAGCGGTTCGCCGCGGTTCTCGCTCGGCACATAGATCAGCTGATCGTCATGCTGTCGTGTGCGGCACTCCTCAACAAACTTCAGTACGGCTGGCTGATCATTCAAGAACTCCTCGTACTGCTCTGGCAGCAGGTAGTACTGCTCGTCGTATTCCACAATCCCGTTACTCACAGGAATCGCGAGATAGTGGCCACCAGTCGTCAGATCATTGCCCATCGAATACTCGTGATCACTCGAAAAGCATGTCTCCTCATATCGTTTCGCCATATCACTCCTCGAGATAGCCGAATCACCCACAACCTTGGAACCATCGACGCCAAACCTCAGGTGTCATCGCGAAAACCTGCTCCTCGGAGACCGTTCCCAGCAGAACCGCTCGAGACTTCGTGATCGGCGCAGTGAGCCGAGCGGTCAGTTTTGGAACTGCAGCCCGTCGAGAAGCTCATTCTCCAACTCTTTGTACGTGACCGGAATGACATTCATGTACGGCCTAACACCAGGAAATCCGATGGATTGCGCGGCTGGGTCAGCCCGCAGACCAAACTTCTGCAAGTGCTCACGCACCAATCCCTCCTTGCCCGCCGGGAGGATTTCGATCATGCGTTGCATATCATCGTCAGTCGGTGCGGTCTGACCGATTCGTACATCGAGGCCGACTTCTTGCCAATGCAGGAACAGTGTTTGAAGGCCGCAGTCGACCCTCAGACTGTCGCCGACGTTGGCGATGATGAATTTTGCGGCGTCCTCCAGGCGAGTGAAGATAGCCTGTACGCTCTCCGCGCGACTAGATGCCCTCTCTGGCTTCCGTGTGAAGACGACCTCAAATCCGTTTCCCCGTCCCCAGTCGATTGCGTAGCCAGACCACTCACCGCGACTTGTCCAGTCAGCCCACCCCTGCTCAATTCCTTCGCGGTACCGACTGCGAAAGTAGAGCCGAGAACCTTCCTGTTCGGCAGGGTCGTACGCCCGCACTCCCGCGCGCCTCTGGATATCTCGGATGCGGTCAAATGCGTGGACCGCATCGCCGGTGAACGCGCTAATGTTGTCGCCCGTCGATAATGTCATTCGGTCTCCACTCCTCACCCACCGGCTCTCGGAACCCGGCGAAGGTAACCGCCTTTGAGCAGCTGATCAATCAATACGTTGTTGTCAAACTCATCCACCACAACCCACTGAGTACTACCGCCCGGCTGGTCGAACGCAGGTCCGGCCTCGCCATATCGAAGCTCCCATTCGGGCGGCAGCGGAACCCCAGTTCCTTCGAAAAGATGATATTCACCGGCGCTTCCGGGAGCTAGCGACCGGGTCGGATAGCTATCGCCCGCTGTAGACATGAAGTCGCCCGTCCAATCCTCCACGAGGCCAACGCGGTCAAACAGTTTTCCCACGGGGATTCTGTCAGCCACTGAGTACACCCCATCCTTGAACCCGGAGTGATCCGGCCACCGCCTGTCGATGCCCAACGAGTAGCGATCCTCTCGTGAGAAGAAGGTATCTTTGAATCGTTCAGTCACCAAAGTTGTTTCCCTCAATATGATTACGAATAAACTCCGGCGGCGAGTGTGGGTCGGCTTGGCAGCGCTGGACACGGTCAGACGGGCTTCGCCAGTGACCAGCCTGACTCCTCGTCAAGCTTCTCAGATGGCGTAAATCCGTTCAGCCCCCACGCCCAGCACCCGCGCGTACGCTCACGTCGGTCGAACCGGTCGCATCTACAGCCGTGACGTCACCGACTCGGGCATGCCCTCTAAAAGTTTCGCGTCAAGCTCTTGATAGGTCATCGGCAAAAGTCGATTCTCCGGCTGTACGCCCCCCATACGCATGACGAAATAACGAGCGGGATCAGCTTTGAGTTCGAACTTTGACTCGAACTCCGCCAACCGTTCGACTTGGACGCGATGGTCCAGCCCCTCCTTGGTCCAGCGCTGAGTGAGGGAAGGCAGACCAAGGTCAATTCGTAAGTAACTGCCCACCTTCCAGATGATGTACTTTCCCGCATCGCCCATGTCGGCGAATGTAGCTACCAACGATTCGAGCGGCTCGTTACGCCGCTCCGTGGTCACCGTGAAGACCCGGTATCCGCCCTCCGAGCCGTCGACGATGTATCCACGCCAACCGGGATAGGGAAACCCTTCGCGCAGATACAGCCGACCTGCCTGCCAATCCGGCGCGTCCCTGGAAGGCATGTCTGTATACCCGTAGATTCGCCGCCATTTCTCATACTCGCTCAGAAACTCCGAGACGCGCGGGTCGCTGAGACCAAGTTCTCTGGCATTCATCGGTCAGTCCTCAACTTCCGAAATCTTTTCTCTCGACCAAGAGCCCGCGGTCGATCAATTCTCGCACCGGTACCTGCGACCCATCTGTCGTATCGATGACCACCCACTGGTTAGCTCCCCCGGGCTGGCCAAAGGCCCCTTTCGCCGGGCCGAAGCGGACCTCCCAGGGCACACCTTCCGGGATCGGTTGGCCGGTCCCGACGAATCTGTGATAGTCGTCGGCGATTCCAGGCGGCATGCCGCGGCTGCCAAGTGGTGCACCACTATCCGCCAAGAAGGCGCCGCCGTTCGATCCCACCCGATCTAACTCATGCCCCTCCGGAATGCTCCGGGCCACTGTCGGCTCGCCAGCGAAGCCGTCGTTTGGGGCTTGACGATCCCAATCCCATCTAAGGTGCCCATCACGTCCGGAAATTGTAAACTCGTCACGATACTCGTCAATCGTCCGCCCTGCCAAAGGCTCGTAATCATCTAAAAGGCTTGTGGGCAAACCGGCTTCACGCAAGCGAGCAATCTCATCACCAGGGTCGTGTAGCCGTTCGAGTGCGTGCTCGGGTGTGAAAGCGAAGTCATGACCTTCAATAGGTTGCATCTGTTGACCGCTATTCGCACCGGTCGGACTTGCGGCGTCCTCGTGTTTCGTCGAACCATCGTGGTCACTCCCCGAACCGTGGTCCACAGGACCACCGTGCTCATTTTCTCCACCCCCACCCCTACCGCCACCAACAGAGCCCAATCCGCCGTGTGAATCGCTACCGCCGCCGTGGCTAGTACCTGAGTGCGGCCCATGCCCCGCGCCGTCGGCTGCTCCTTCTGCACCATGCGCTCCCACCGCGACGGGCACACGGTCACCCGCCCCACTCCCCGCCGGGGACGTCGCCTCAGCGCCGTGACCGCCGGCGCCCTCAGACATACTCGGCAGGCCCGATCCGCCTCCCCCAGGGGATTCAGCTGGCGCGGCCGCCGACGCCGAGTGCGCTTCCTGGAACTCACGTGCCATTGCTTGTCGTTCGGCCGACGTAGGAGGCACATCGACGATCGAGGGCCTTGGTTCACCCGGAAGCTTTGGCACATCGACCACTCCAGACCCGGGATTGCCGGCCGCCGGGTCTCCCGGTACCCGCTCGGTCGGACCTCCAGCTCCATGTCCCTCGACCGGCTGTGATGTCGGCTTCCCACCCGCACCCGGGCCAGGTTCGCGACCGACCGATGGCACCCCGGCCTCGGGCGGCTTCAGCAACGGGCCAGGAGCTCCCGACGGCGGCTTGCCGCTGCCCAGGGTTGTTCGCTCGAGGTCGTCGAGCTTGGGCGCCACACCTTCCACATCGCGCGCAACGCCACGTAAACCCGTTGCGGCCGAGGCAATTCCACCGGCTTCACCGGCCACCCGCTCGGCGGCGGCGATTTCGCTCCGTTCGGCAGCCTCCCCCGCGACCCGCGCACCGGTACCCGCCTTGATCTCTGCCCCGCCCGGAACAATGGCCGTACCGATGTCGAACGCCAGCTCGCCGATCCCGAGGAAAGGACGGTTGCTGGTGAAGATGTCGTCGAAATGCGTGACGTTCTTGACCATATCGAGCGAGCCTTGGGGATCCGTCGCGAACGCCACCGGTGCCGTCATCGGGTTGAAGATCATCGCCATCTTCCCGAGACCTTCGATCATGGCCAACGTCCCCTTCGGGTCGCCCACCGGATCGAACCCGGTCGCCAGGCCACCGACGGTGTTGACCGCGCCAAGCGTCACACCCACGCCGGTGTCCGTCGCCGCGTCGTAGACGTTGGCCGCAACGCGTCCTGCGTCCTCGCCGAGGTACTGGACAAGTTCGACGCGCATGAATATCTCCATGGCGCGCGAGTAATTCTTGATGCTGCCAACCAGGCGGGACAGCAGGTCCTTGCGGGCCGCCGACTCCTGCTTGTGGTGGGCGATCAGGGCTGCGATGTCGTCGGCGACCTCGTGGATCTTCTCCTCGGCGTCGCCGGTGACCAATTCGAAGACGGTGCCCAGAATCCCTTTGTCGACAACAGATCCCACCACGGACTCGAGTTTGTGCAACAGGTCGCGGATCGCGTTCTGGGTGTGCTCGACATCGGCAGCGAATTGGTTCAGTTCGCTGGCGATCGTCTGTGCCTCGCCGGCCAGCGACGACATCGCCGTGCCCACATCGCGCACCGCGGCTTTCATTCGCTCCTTCTCCGGGATCTGCTGAGCGTCGATCACGCCGTAGGGTCCGGCGTCCTGACCCGTCACGGCGTACAGCGGGCCGGCCAGCGCGCTCCACGCTGCGGCAGCCGCGTGCAGCTGGTTCGGTTCACCATTGGGCCACAGATCGCCGATCAGGAACTCGACCAGATACCACAACACGGGCGGAGTTCGGCCGGGCCCGTTCACATCTGGATCACCACTGGGCGCGGCGAACGCCGCTGGCTCGGCCGGCAGCGGTAGCGGAGCTGCGCCGCCTCGGATATCGGCGGCCGCCTCTGCCCGGGAATAGGTGGTCGCCGAGCCCTGGATCCGATAGCCGATGTGGCGTAATGCATTGACTCCCTTGGCGACAGCATCTACCAAGGCCCGGGCCGACTCCTGGTAGGCGAAGCCGAAGGACGTTCCGGCCGCATCCTGTCCGGTGTTGGCGTTGTAGGCGGCAGTCAGCGCACCCAACGCGGCCGTCAGTCCATTGCTCAGCTCGGTGACCGTTGACCCGGCACCCGACAGTGCCGCCGGGTCAACCCGCAACGGTTCACCCATAGCGACTTAGCCCCAGGTCTTCTGGTTCGCCTCGATCGCTCCGCGGTAGGAGTTGTGGGCGTGGTGGGCCGCGGTTCGCAACTGCGCCAACGCGTTCCGCATCATGTCGGCCCCCTCCTTCCACTGATTGTGGACGGCATCGTGCGCGTCGCTGGCGATCCCGTGCCAATTCGAGTGCAAGTTCGCCACCACGGCGTCGCACTCGTCCAACATCGAGTCGACGGTGGCCTGGTAGGAAGCCATCCGTTCGACGATGCCGGCCAGCTGATCCAGATCTACCGCGAATGCCTCAGCCACGGTGCAGACCTCTCGAGCTCGCCGCCGAGGTCTGCTCGTTGTCGGCGAACGCCTGCCCCGCCCGGCCAAGTCGTTCGGCGATGGTCGCCAGCGCCTGCTGCACCTTCAGCGAACCGTCGTGCCATTGCCGCCAGGCATCCCCATACGAACTGCCGGCCGACCCCTCCCACGCTCCGAGCGCTTGCTGCGCTTCGGTGTCGAGATCACGCAGGCCGGCCTGCAGATGCTGCGCGCCGGCAGTCAAAGCCTCACACGCGGCCCGCAACGCTGCCGGGTCCACATTCAAGACACCGCCGTTACCGGATCCACTCACAGCGGCAAACGCTAGTGGCTTGACAGGCGCTCCACAATTCACCCCGCTGAACTGCCGATTTAACGTGCAACAGCAACGAGAACGCGCTATCCCGGCAATACTGGCAACGCGCCGGGGGCAATGAAGGGCCGGACGTCGGTCCAGCTCTGGTCGTCCTCGGCGCCAGACCCCGACAGTTGCATGACACCGCGCGCGTCGGCCAGGTAGACCGCCGATGGGTTGGCCGCGACGATCCCGACCGGCGCCAACAGATTCCGGCCGGGGCCATCGGAGTTCACGCCGTCGAGGTTGACGTAGGCCACCGGGTTGGCGGAGTCGTTGCGGGTGACCACCATGTCGTCGCCGGTGCGCCACGACACCGACACCACCGACGGACCGAGCCCGTACGCCAGCCGGCGCGGGTAGGTCAGCGCGAACTCACCGCCCGCGGTCTGTTCCACCGAGGCCAGGGTCAGCTGCCCGTCGATCACCATGGCGGCGCGGGTGCCGTCTCGGGACAGCTGCAGTTCGTCGATCACGCCCGGGAACCGGGCGGTGACGGCGGTCGAGTCGACCGGGATGCGAGCCGGCTGCCCCGACGCGGCCTCCTGGATGACGCGCACCACGTTGTTGCCGTCGACGACCACCCAGACCGCTTCGTCGAGTGCCCACGTCGGCCGGGACATGCTGCGGCCGTCGGCGCCCTGCACCGCGCCCTCGCCGACGGCGCCGATCCACAGCGACGACGCACTGTCCGGCGCACCGGGGCGCAGGGCGACCACCGAGGCGACGTCATGGCCGTCGCGGGACAACGCGGCGGAGGCCTGGTCGGTCATCGAGCCGAACGACCCGGGCACCCTGGTGGACCGCTGACCGTCGACGAACATCAGCGATCCGCCGACCAGTGCGTGCAGTCCGGCCGAGGCGCCGTCGACCACGCCGGGGTCGGTGGCCGCGACGTCGGTGGTCTGCCAGCCTTCGGCGAACCGGTCGTCGAGCGGCCCGCCGTCGGCGTTGATGACGTAGGGGCCCTTGATGTCGCTGCGCGCCAGCGTCCAGATGATCTGTGCGGCAAGCAGTAACCGGCTGTGTTGGTCGGTGGTCGGCAAGCTCTGCAGTTCAACGCGCGCACCGCCGTAGCCGCGGCCGACGCCGGTCTTGCCGCCGTCGGCCCGGGTCGCCGGGCCCAGCATGCGCAGCGGCGCGGCCAGCATGTTGCGAACGGCCTTGGCCATCTCCGGGCGCGGTCCGGCAATCAGTTTCGAGACCAGTTCGGTAGCCAGCTGATCAGGGTCGGACACCGCGACATAACGCGGATCGGGCACGGTGGTGTTGCCGGTGGGATCGACGAAGTACAGCGTGTGGCGCTTGTAGGTCTGCTGGAACTGCTGCCAGTCCAGGAACACGCCGTTGGGCAGCTTGTCGATGCGCCAGCCATCGGAGGTCTTCACCAACTCGATGGGCCCGGGGTCGGGCAGCGCTCCCTCAGCGGTCTCGAAAACACCCATGTCCGAAAGGGATCCGAGGATGTCGGCCCGCATGTTCACCGAAACCCGTTCGGAACTTCGGGTTTCGACGAACACGACCTTGTCGATCAGCAATGCACTGCCGGCGTCGTCCCAGTTGGCCGACGCCGAGTCGGTGAGGAACTGCCTGGCGGCCAGGTGCCGGTTCGCGGGATCAGCTGTGGCCTTGAGGAATTCGCGCAGCAGCAGATCGGGTTCCATGCCGGGGGTGGGCTTGGGCAGCGACTGCGGGGCGGGGCGTTCGACGGTGCCGATCGCCTGGGGCGCCGACGAACTGGGCACCCCGGCGCAGCCGGTGAGTACGGCCAGCAACGTAATCAGCACCGTCAACAGGAGGCGCGAACGTGCAGCCATATGTGTTTTGCCGCCCCGATTCTGCAATTGAGTGCACACTCGCGGGTGTTGGCCGCTCACACCGTCACCTTCGGATCCTTACGCTCGGGCGCCATGGGCTTGAGCGGCAGCGGGCTGGTGGTGACCTTGTGTCCGCGCACCAGCGGCAGGGTGAGCCGGAAGCAGGCGCCCTTGCCGGGCTCGCCCCAGGCCTCGAGCCGGCCCTGGTGCAGTCGGGCGTCCTCGATGCTGATGGCCAGGCCCAGCCCGGTGCCCCCGGAGCGCCGGACGCGCGAGGGGTCGGAACGCCAGAACCGGCTGAAGACCAGTTTCTCCTCACCGGATTTGAGGCCCACCCCGTAGTCGCGGACGGTCACGGCGACGGTGTCCTCGTCGGCGGCCATCCGGATGCGCACGGGTTTGTGTTCGGCGTGGTCGATCGCATTGGCGATCAGGTTGCGCAGGATGCGTTCCACCCGACGGGCGTCGATCTCGGCGATGACGTCCTCGGCGGGCATGTCGACCAGCAGCTCCACTCCGGCGTCGTCGGCCAGGTGGCCCACGTTACCCAGCGCGCTGTTGACGGTGGCGCGCAGATCGACTGCCTCCACCGACAATTCGGCCACGCCGGCGTCGTGGCGGGAGATCTCCAGCAGGTCGTTGAGCAGCGACTCGAACCGGTCCAGCTCGTTGACCATCAGTTCGGTGGAGCGCCTCAGCGCGGGGTCCAGGTCCTCGCTGTGGTCATAGATCAGGTCGGCGGCCATCCGAACCGTGGTCAGCGGGGTGCGCAGTTCATGGCTGACGTCGGAGGTGAAGCGGCGTTGCAGGTTGCCGAACTCCTCGAGTTGGGTGATCTGCCGGGACAGGCTCTCGGCCATGTCGTTGAACGAGACCGCCAGCCGGGCCATGTCGTCCTCGCCGCGCACCGGCATCCGTTCGGTCAGGTGTCCTTCGGCGAATCGTTCGGCGGTGCGCGACGCGGTGCGCACCGGCAGCACCACCTGCCGCGAGACCAGCCACGCGATTCCGGCCAGCAGGAGCAGCAGGACCAGGCCGCCGGTGGCCATGGTGCCGCGAACCAGCGAGATGGTGCTCTCCTCGTTGGTCAGCGGGAAGATCAGGTAGAGCTCCATGCCGGTGGTGCCCGGCGCCGACGCGGGACTGCCGATGATCAGCGCGCGCCCGGCGAATCCGTCGGTATGGACCTCGGAGTACTGATAGGACACCTGGCCGGCCTTGACGAAATCCCTTAGTGCCGTAGGTATTTGATCAACCGGCCCGACGGAGGTGGCAGCCCGCGGGCCGTCGCCGGGGACCAGGAGGACCGCGTCGAACGTGCCGGCCAGGCCGGATCCCGACGACGGGCCGGTCTTGGAGGTCAGCGTGTTGCGGGCCAGTTGCAGGCTGGAGTCCAGGGAGCGGGCCTCTTCACCGCCGACGATCCCGCCGACGGTGGTGCGCGCCCGGTCCATCTCCTCGGTGGCCGCACGCACCTTGACCTCGAGCACCCGGTCGGTGATCTGGCTGGTCAGCACGAACCCGAGAACCAGCAGCACCGCCAGCGACATCCCGAGGGTGAGCACCACGACCCGCAGCTGCAGCGACCGTCGCCACGCGAGACCGACGGCCCGGCTCAGGACGCTGAGCCCGCTGACCACTGGGCCCGTGCGTCCCCAGGGACCACGGACCCGTCGTTTCGTGCGCAGGATCACGAGCGCCGCTCCTCCTTATCGCTGCGCTCTGCATCATCACGGCGCGAGATCATGGCCTACGGCGGTCCGGCCTTGTAACCCACTCCTCGAACGGTCAACACCACCTGCGGATTCTCGGGATCCTTCTCGACCTTGGCGCGCAGGCGCTGGACGTGGACGTTCACCAGCCGGGTATCGGCCGGATGACGGTAGCCCCACACCTGTTCGAGCAGCACATCCCGAGTAAACACCTGGCGCGGTTTGCGTGCCAGCGCGACCAGCAGGTCGAATTCCAGCGGGGTGAGCGAGATCTGTTCGCCGCCGCGGGTGACCTTGTGGGCGGGCACGTCGATGTCGATGTCGGCGATCGACAGCATCTCGGCGGGCTCGTCGTCGTTGCGACGCAGCCGGGCCCGGACGCGGGCCACCAGTTCCTTCGGCTTGAACGGCTTCATGACGTAGTCGTCAGCACCGGACTCGAGGCCCAGGACGACGTCGACGGTGTCGGTCTTGGCGGTGAGCATCACGATCGGCACACCCGAGTCGGCGCGCAGGACGCGACAGACGTCGATGCCGTTCATGCCGGGCAGCATCAGGTCCAGCAGCACCAGATCGGGGCGCAGCTCCCGCACCGCGGTGAGCGCCTGGGTGCCGTCGCCGACCACGGCCGTGTCGAAACCTTCGTTGCGAAGCACGATCGTGAGCATCTCGGCCAGTGAAGCGTCGTCATCGACGACAAGGATCCGTTGCCTCATGTTGTCCATGGTGTCACTCGATTGCGACATTTCCGGGCTGCCACACGGGCGTTTCTCTCGCGAGCAGACGCAGAGTTCCCTGTTTCGGGTGAATTCAGGCGATTTCGTGTCTGCTCGCGGTCGGTCAGGGGGTCAGGGTGGCGACGACGTCGGCGGCGACGGTGTCGGGGCCCAGGGTCGCCCACGGCCCGGCCCAGCCCGCGGCGGCCAGCTCCGCGTACACCGCTGCGGTGCGCTGCTGCAGTCCCCCGTCGCGCTCATATGCGTCGCGAGTCCGGGCCATATCGTCGGCGGCCCGCTGCCGGGCCCTCTGGCCGGCAAGTTCGACCGAAACATCAAGCAGCAGTTGATGATCCGGCTTCGGCAGGCCGAACCGGCCGAACTCGAGCTCCCCCACCCAGGAAACCACGTCGCCGTCGGCCCCCTGGTTCAGCCGCGCGGCGCTGTAGGCGGCGTTGGACGCCACGTAGCGGTCCAGCAACACGACGTCGTGACCCGACCGCAGCCGGTCGAGATCATCGCGGGCGCCGGCCCGGTCCAGAGCGAACAACATGGCCATCGCATATACCGACTCGGCCAGGTCGCCGTGCTGGCCATGCAGCGCCTCGGCTGCCACGTCAGCATGCACCGACTGGCCATACCGTGGAAAAGCCATGGTGGCCACCGACTTTCCGGACGCCTCGAGGGCGGCCCGCAGCCCGTTGGCCAGCGTGCGTTTGCCGGCGCCGTCGAGGCCCTCGATCACGATCAGCACGCCCAGCAGGCTAACTCAGGGGAACTGCCCGCAGTTGGGTGTGGTCGGTTCGCCGTTGAACCGGGCGGCGATCCATTGCAGTGCCGGTTCGCCGTCGACCGCCATCGGCAGGGCGTGGTTGATGATCGCCTTGTTCAGGAACGGCGGTTCCTCGTTGGTGCGGAACTCGATGTCGGCGCCCTGGGCGCACCAGTCCCAACCCATCTGTACGGCGGCCGTCCACGGCACCAGCGGGTCGAACCGGTTGCTGTTGATCAGCACGGGCGCATTGGGTTTCAGCCTGCCGATGCGCTGTTCCTGGAACAGCTGGGTGAACACCGGGTTCTTCAGCAGCTGGTCGATCGGCCGATTGAAGTAGGGCTGCAGGTGCCGGAAGCCGAAATCGGCCATGGTCTGCGGTATGCACTGCTCCTTCGCCTTGGCCAGCATGTCCTCACCGCGCGGCGTCAGCACCGCCCGGATCTCGGCCTCGTGTTCGGGATAGGCCTGGATGATGGAATTCAGCGCGTAACCCACCACGCCCACCAGCAGGCTGCCGTCGGTGTACGGGAACAGCTCCATCAGGTCGGCCACCGGTGCGCCGGCGTAGCTGCCCACCACGTTCACGTCCGGTGCGTAGGTCTGCGCCAGCTCGGCCGCCGAGGCCGCCGCGCCGCCGCCCTGCGAGTAGCCCCAGAAGGCGACCGGTCCGTCCGGCGTCAGCGACGTGCCCGGCAGCTTGCGGGCCACCCGCGCGGCGTCGAGCATTGCGTGCCCTTCGGAGAGTCGGCTGACGTAGGTGTGGGTGACCCCGATGGTGCCCAGGCCCTCGTAGTCGGTCATCAGCACGGCGAATCCGCGGTTCACCATCGTGTTCACGAAGGCGCCCTCGTAGTTGACCATCAGATCCACGTTCGGCGACCAATGGATCCCCTGGTTGAACGTCCGCGACGGCGCGCACTGGTCGCCCTGACCCTGGGTGCCGGGGCCGTAGACGATCAGCGGCCGCGGGCCCTTGCCGGGCCAGGCGTTCGTCGGTTCGATATATGTGCCGGTGACGACGTCGGGGTTGCCACGAGCGTCGGTGCTGCGGTACATGATCCGGGTTCCGGTGGCGTTGTAGGTGCCGATGGTGCCGGACGGCTCGAGGACCAGACGCGAGGGTTCACTGCGGAGTAGGTCGCCCGGCTGGCCCGGCGGCAACGGATTCGGTGGCGTGTAGAACGCAGTGTATTCGTCCTCGTTGTAGTACGGATCCCAGTCGTTCGCGGCCGCCGACGGCGCGAAAGCCGTTGCGATGAGCGTTAAAAGCACAGCAAGAATGACCACCCCGGGCGATTTCACTACCGGAGAGTAACAAACGGATCACGGCAGTTGGCTACGGATCTCGTAGTTATCGTTTTGGGCCCCTGGTGTAATGGTCAGCTGATGGGCGGGCAACCCTGACGAGCAGACGCGAAGGGCCCCTTCTCCACCCGGAAAAGGGGCCCTCTGCGTCTGCTCGCGGAGAGATCAGTAGCGGTAGTGGTCCGGCTTGTACGGGCCTTCGACATCCACGCCGATGTACTCGGCCTGGTCCTTGGTCAGCTTGGTCAGCGAACCACCGAGGGCCTCGACGTGGATCCGCGCGACCTTCTCGTCGAGGTGCTTCGGCAGCCGGTAGACCTCGTTGTCGTACTCGTCGTTCTTGGTCCACAGCTCGATCTGGGCGATCACCTGGTTCGAGAAGCTGTTGCTCATCACGAACGACGGGTGGCCGGTGGCGTTGCCCAGGTTGAGCAGCCGGCCCTCGGACAGCACGATGATCGACTTGCCGTCCTCACCGAACACCCACTCGTCGACCTGCGGCTTGATGTTGATCCGGGTGGCGCCGGAGGTCTCCAGGGCGGCCATGTCGATCTCGTTGTCGAAGTGACCGATGTTGCCCAGGATGGCCTTGTCCTTCATCGCCTTCATGTGGTCGATGGTGATGATGTCCTTGTTGCCCGTCGACGTGATGACGATGTCGGCCTTGGCGATGGCCTCCTCGACGGTGACGACGTCGAAGCCCTCCATCAGGGCCTGCAGGGCGTTGATCGGGTCGATCTCGGTGACCGCGACGCGCGCGCCCTGGCCCTTGAGCGACTCCGCGCAGCCCTTGCCGACGTCGCCGTAGCCGCAGATCAGGACGTACTTGCCGCCCATCAGGACGTCGGTGCCACGGTTGATGCCGTCGATCAGCGAATGGCGCGTCCCATACTTGTTGTCGAACTTGGACTTGGTGACGGAGTCGTTGACATTGATCGCGGGGAACGCCAGCTCACCGGCCGCGGCGAACTGGTAGAGCCGCAGCACGCCCGTCGTGGTCTCCTCGGTGACGCCCTTGACCGACTCGGCGATGGTGGTCCACTTGCTCTTGTCCTTCTCCAGGCTCTCGCGGACCAGCGCCAGGAAGACCTTCCACTCCGCGGAGTCGTTGTCGTCGGCGGGCGGCACGACGCCGGCCTTCTCGTACTCGGCGCCGCGCAGCACCAGCATGGTGGCGTCACCGCCGTCGTCGAGGATCATGTTCGCCGGCTCGCCGGGCCAGGTGAGCATCTGCTCGGCGGCCCACCAGTACTCCTCGAGGGTCTCGCCCTTCCAGGCGAACACCGGGGTGCCGGTGGGCTCCTCCGGGGTGCCGTGCGGGCCGACGACCACCGCGGCGGCGGCATGGTCCTGGGTGGAGAAGATGTTGCAGCTCGCCCAGCGCACTTCGGCGCCGAGGCTCACAAGTGTCTCGATCAGCACGGCGGTCTGCACGGTCATGTGCAGCGAGCCGGAGATACGGGCACCCTTTAGCGGCGCCACCTCGGCGTATTCGCGGCGCAGCGACATCAGGCCGGGCATCTCGTGCTCGGCGAGCCGGATCTCCTTGCGGCCGAATTCGGCCTGCGACAGGTCGGCGACCTTGAAGTCGATGCCATTGCGGGTGTCTGCGGTCAGCGCAGTCATGTAGAGCCCTTCGGGTCGATCGTTGGTCATAAGGACGCACGGCGCGACAGCCGTGCCGACATCCGGGGCCTGCGGGCTCGCGGGACAGGCGCTCGGCGCACTGCCAGCCACGGAATACCTCTGCCACCGTAGCGGTAAGGCGACACTGTCTTCAATTGCGGCCGGTGTGGATGACGCCATAGCGTTCGGCGAACGGGGTCATCAGCCGGGCCAGGTCGTCGGCGACGTCGTGGTCGGACTCGGGCGGCATCGACACGTAGCTCATGGCCAGCCGGACGATGGCGCGGGCCAGCACTCCGGCGTCCTCGGCACTGGTATCGACCCAGCTGTTGCGGAAAGCGTCGGCCAGCTTGGCCGACGCCCGGCTGATGATCGGCCCGGAATCGGTGGTGATGATCTGCAGCAGATCGGGTTTGGCGGCGCCGGTCAGCAGTGAGATCACCAGCGGGTCGGCGGCCGACTGCTGGAAGAAGGCCCGGAAGCCCTGCAGGAAGGCGTCGTACACCTGGCCGACGTTCTGGCCGATCGCGTCCCCGATGGCGCCGACCAGGCGGTCGGCCAGCCGCAGTGCGTATCCCTGGGCCAGGCCCTGGCGTGAGCCGAATTCGTTGTAGATGGTCTGCCGGCTGATCCCGGCGGATTTGGCGACGTCGGCCAGCGTGATCGCCGACCAGTCCTTGGTTCCCAGTAGGTCGCGCATTGCGTCGAGCACCAGGTCGCGCAGCAGCACCTTGGACGCCTCGGCGTACGGGATGCGGCCACGCGGAGAACTCACAAGGGCGAGACTAGCGGTTCTGGCCATCGGTCAGCCGCGTGCAACCTCGACCATGTCGAAGTCGCTCTTGGCGGCTCCGCAGTCGGGGCAGCTCCAGTCGTCGGGGATGTCGTCCCAGCGAGTGCCGGGGGCGATGCCGTCCTCGGGCCAGCCCTTGGCTTCGTCGTACTCGAACCCGCATTGCATGCAGACGAACAGTTTGTAGTCGGTCATGTCAGCTCCTCGCTTCTTCGAAGTCGGCCTTCTCGCGGACCCCGCAGTCGGGGCAGTTCCAGTCGTCGGGAATGTCGTCCCAGCGAGTGCCGGCGGGAAATCCTTCCCGCCCAGCACCTTTCGCCTCGTCGTAGGTGTACTCGCAGACGGGGCACACGTAGGCGGTCACTGGTAGGCCGCCATGATCTTCGCCCGGCGACGCGGGTGGACGTTGACCTTGGTGATGTCGCCGTCGTAGTGCTCCAGCACCCGGTGGTCCATCAGCTTGCGCCACAGCGGCGGGAAGTAGGTCAGCCCGATCAGCGAGGCGTACCCAGTCGGCAGTTCGGGAGCACCGTCCATGGACCGCAGCGTCTGGTACCGGCGGGTCGGGTTGGCGTGGTGATCGCTGTGCCGCTGCAGGTGGTACAGGAACAGGTTGGTCACGATGAAATCGGAGTTCCAGCTGTGCTCGGGCGTGCAACGTTCATAGCGGCCGGATTCGGTCTTCTGCCGGAGCAGACCGTAGTGCTCGAGGTAGTTGACGTTCTCCAGCAGGCTGAACCCGAAGATCGCCGAGATCAGGACGAACGGGATCAGGGCCGGGCCGAAGACGGCGATCAGGACCGCGTACAGCACGACCGTCATCACCCAGGCGTTCAGCACGTCGTTGGACGGATGGAAGACCGGCTTGCCCGCCCGCTTCAGGCGTGCGGCCTCGAGCTCCCAGGACGACTTCACACCGCCGAAGACGCTGCGCGGCAGGAACTCCCAGAACGTCTCACCGAACCGCGACGACGCCGGGTCCTCCGGGGTGGCGACGCGGACGTGGTGGCCGCGGTTGTGCTCGATGTAGAAGTGGCCGTAGCCCGTCTGCGCGAGGGTGATCTTCGACAGCCAGCGTTCCAGCGACTCCTTCTTATGGCCGAGCTCGTGCGCGGTGTTGATACCGATGCCACCGAGGACGCCGATCGACAACGCAAGGCCGATCTTCGCCGGCCAGCTCAGGCCACCGTCGAAGCCCAGCCAGGACAGGTCCGTCGCGGTGAACAGGTACGCCGCGGTGATGATCGACGCGTACTGGAACGGGATGAAGGCGTAGGTGCAGTACCGGTAGTACTTGTCGTTCTCGAGGCGTTCCATCACCTCGTCGGGCGGGTTCTGACCGTCCCGCTTGAACTTGTAGTCCAGCGCGGGCAGGACGATGAACAGCAGGATCGGCCCGATCCAGAACGGGATTCCCGCCGCGGCGTGCCAGCCGAGCGCATTGAGGCCGATGACGACGGGGAGCATCACGAACAGGGCCGTCGGCACGATCAGGCCCATCAGCCACAGGTAACGCTTCCTGTCGCGCCAGACCTCTTGCTTCTCGATCGTCGTCATCGCGTCCCTCTCGTGTGAGTGCCGTCACTTGATTCTCTGGACTATATCGACGCTTTTGTCTTCTGTCTAGACATAGAGTTGTATTTTGTAAAGTCAGCGGGCGTCGCGGTCGAGAAATGACACGCTCGAGGTCGTTTCGCGTGCCATAACTCGACGCCCACCCCGGGTGAAGTGACAGAAGCCGCCGGCGTTGGTTCGCTCGCGGGCATGAATCCCGCGAACGGCAGGCCGTTCCTGGGCACCGAGGCGGTCGCGGCTGGGGTCCTGACCCGCCGCACGCTGCGCCATTACCGGCGGATCTTCCACAACGTCTACATCGTTGAAGACGCGAAATTGACACCGTTCTTGATGGCTGAGGCCGCGTGGTTGTTCGGTGGTCGCCGAGCGCCGCTCTCCGGGACCACCGCGGCGCTCCTGCACGGCGACCGGTACATCGACGACGAGGCCCTTCCCGAGCTGATGCGGCTGGCTACGGGATGCCCGGGTCTCACGGTTCACCGGTTCGAGCCGGCAGCCGACGAGCTGACATTCATTCGCGGGATGTGCGTGACGAACCCGGCGAGGACGGCCTTCGACCTGGGCCGGCGCGCGGACCGGACCGAGGCGCTGGTCCGGTGCGACATGCTCGCCCATGCGACGGGACTCACCGCGCGGGACGTCATGCCTCTCCTCGACCGTTACCGCGGGGCGCCCGGCTCCGTCCAGCTGCGTGAGGTTCTGGACCTCATGGATAACGGGGCCGAGTCACCCCCGGAAACCCGTACCCGTCTCGCCCTGATCGACGCAGGGCTACGTCGTCCGCAGACACAGATCCGGGTCCGTGACGCCACCTCCTACCTCGTTGCCCGAATCGACATGGGGTACGAGGAGTTCAGGTCGGCATTGAGTACGACGGTGACTGGCACTGGACGGACCCCAAGCGTCGCGCGGCCGATGTGGAGCGTCGGATCGCGCTGGCCGAACTCGGCTGGACGATCATCCACGTCACCTCCGACCTGCTGAACAACCGGACGTGGTTGCTGGTGCAGCGGACGGTCGACGCGTTGCGCAACGCGGGCTGCGCTTGGGTCGACGAGCGTCGGGAAAGCGCACGCGAAATTCTGTATCGCGTGTCATAAGTCGACACTCACCGGCCCGTGTAGCGTCGGGCTCAATGGGTAGTGACACCGATCACGCAGTCATCATCGGCGGGAGCCTGGCCGGCCTCTGCTCGGCGCGGGTGCTTGCCGATTTCTACGACAAGGTCACCATCTACGAGCGCGACGAGCTCCCCGACGGGCCCGAGCAGCGGTCCGCCGTTCCACAGGGCCGTCACGTCCACCTGCTGATGAGCCGCGGGGCTCAGGAGTTCGACAATCTGTTCCCCGGCCTGCTCGACGACATGGTTGACGCCGGTGTGCCGAAGGTGGAGGACCGTCCCGACTTCATCCACTTCGGGGCGGCGGGTCACGTGCTGCATGTCAGCCGGACCCTGGACGAGCCGTTCGCCGCCTACATCCCGAGTCGGCCGTTCCTGGAATGGCAGATCCGGCGACGGGCGACAGCGCCGGCCAACGTGGAACTCGTGAGAGCTGCGGTCAACGAACCGGTCTTCGAAGGCGGCCGGGTGACCGGGGTCCACCTCGACACTGGCGAAACCGTGACGGCCGACCTGGTGATCGACGCCACCGGTCGCGGCACCCGGTTGCCGGTGTGGCTGGAGAAGTGGGGTTACCGCCGCCCCGACGAGGTCACCGTCGACGTCGGCATCGGCTACGCCACGCTGCGGGTCAAGATTCCGGACGGGCTGCAGGAGAAGATCGTCGTGGCCGGGGCCTCCCGGGAGCAGCCGGTGGGCCTGGGGATGCTGTTCTACGAGGACGGGATCTGGACGCTCACCACGTTCGGCGTCGCGAAGGTTGACGCGCCGAAGAACTTCGACGAGATGTGCGCCCTGGCCGACGAGATCCTGCCTGGCCATATCGCGGCGGCGATCCGCAGCGGCCAACCGGTGGGCGAGGTCGCCATCCACAAGTACCCGACCAGCCGGTGGCGGCGGTACGACAAGCTCGACCGCTTCCCCGACGGCATCCTGCCCGTGGGCGATTCGGTTGTCAGCTTCAACCCGACCTACGGGCAGGGCATGACGATGACCTCACTGCAGGCGCGCGAACTCCAGCGACTGCTGGCCGAGCGCGACGGCGACCTGTCGGCGAATTTCCGCCGAGCGGTCGCGAAGAACACCTTCCCGGTGTGGCACATGAATGCGATCGGCGATCACATCCTGCACGGGGCTTCCGGGAAGCGTCCGCCGTGGTATCGGCCGGTGGGCAATCTGTTCGACCAGTTCCTCGGGGCGGCCGAGACCGAACCCGTGCTGGGCGAGTGGTTCCTGCGCCGGTTCAGTCTGCTCGACAGCCTGTGGATGGTGCCGTCGCCGCGGCTGGTGGCCCGTACCGTCCGATTCAACGCCTCGGCGTGGCTGGCTGATCGGTCGCGAAGCGCGAATGCCGGCGACCGTAGAGCCAGTAGACAGCCACCCCCAGCACCATCCAGATCAGGAACCGGATCCACGTCAGCGCAGTCAGATTCAGCATCAGCCAGAGACACGCAATGATCGAGGCGACGGGCAGCCACGGCACGCCCGGCACCGTGAATCCGCGCTCCAGGTCGGGCCGGGACCGCCGCAGGACGATCACGCCCGCGGACACCAGGATGAACGCGAACAGCGTGCCGACGTTCACCATCTCCTCGAGCTTGTCGATCGGGAACACCGACGCCGACACGGCCACCAGCACCGCCACCAGGACGGTGATCCGGACGGGCGTGCCGTGCGGACCGGTCTTCGCCAGCGGCCGGGGCAGCAGTCCGTCGCGCGACATCGCGAACAGCACCCGGGTCTGACCGAGCACCAGCACCATGACCACCGTGGTCAACCCGGCCAGCGCTCCGATCGAGATGACGGTGGCCGCCCAGTGCACCCCGTTGGCGGCGAACGCGGTCGCCAGGTTGGCGTGTTTGCCGTCCGGTCCGGTCTTGAGGTCGGTGTAGGGCACCATGCCGGACAGCACGATCGACACCGCGACGTAGAGCACGGTGACGACGGCCAGTGACGCCAGGATGCCCTTGGCGACGTCGCGCTGCGGCTCCTTGGTCTCCTCGGCGGTGGTGGCGACGACGTCGAACCCGATGAACGCGAAGAACACGATCGACGCGCCGGCGAGCAGCCCGTAGAGGCCGTAGTGGCTGCCGGCCGCACCGGTCAGCAGTGAGAACAGCGACTGGTCGACGCCGGTGCCGGCGGTGTCGCCGGGCGTCGGCGGCGGGATGAACGGCGTGTAGTTGGCGGTCTTGATGTAGAAGGAGCCGACGATGACGACCAGCAGGACGACGGCCACCTTGATGGCGGTGATGACGGCCGAGAAGTTCGACGACAGCTTCGTGCCGAACGCCAGCAGAGCAGCCACGATGGCGACGATCAGCAGTGCGCCCCAATCCAATTGGACGAAGCCCAGATCGACTACCCCGCCGGAGAAGCCGAACACCGTGCCCAGGTAGGACGACCACCCCTTGGCCACCACGGCCGCGCCGATGGAGAACTCGAGGATGAGGTCCCATCCGATGATCCAGGCGACGAATTCACCGAAGGTGGCGTAGGAGAACGTGTACGCGCTGCCGGCGACGGGAACGGTGGACGCGAACTCGGCGTAGCACAGTGCGGCCAGGCCGCAGGTGACGGCGGCCAGGATGAACGACAGGGAGATTGCCGGCCCGGTGATGTTGCCGGCGGTGGAGGCGGTGACGGTGAAGATGCCGGCGCCCACCACCACGGAGACGCCGAAGACTGTCAGGTCCCACCACGTCAATGACTTGCGCAGCCGGGTGTCCGGCTCGTCGGTGTCGGCGATGGTCTGTTCGACGGTCTTCCTGCGCCACCTGGTCATTTGCCGAATGTACTCGGTCAGGTCCCCATCGCGACGCGGAACAGTTTCGCGGGTGCACCGGCGCGCAGCCGGATGGGTCCGTCGTCGGCGGAAACCCATGCCGCCGAACCTTGTTCGAGCCGCACGGTCGAACTCTTGGCGGCCACGTCGACGCTGCCCGACGCGCACAGCAGGATCTGCGGACCGTCATGCGCGCACGGGGAGTCGACCTCATGGCCGACGTGCTCGGCGTCCAGCGTCAGGACGGAGACCGCGAACTCGTCGGTGGGCGTGCGGTAGTCGAGCTCGAAGCCGTCCCGCTCCACCGGGGGGTGCAGGGTCTGCGGCGGGGCCGGAGTGAAGTCCAGGACGCGCAACAGCTCGGGGACGTCGACGTGCTTGGGGGTGAGACCGCCGCGTAAGACGTTGTCGGAGTTGGCCATCACCTCCACGCCCACGCCGTGCAGGTAGGCATGCAGGTTACCGCCGGGCAGGTAGATGGCGTCACCGGCATCCAGGTGCATCCGGTTGAGTAGCATCGCGGCCAGCACCCCGGCGTCGCCCGGGTACCGCTCCCCCAGTTCGAGGACGGTCTTGGCCTCGGCCTCGAATTCGGTTGCGCCGGAACGCAGGTAGTGAACCGCGCCTTCCAGCACGGCGGGCACCAGGACGTCGAGGTCGGGCTGTGGGAAGGTGATCCACGTGGTGAACAGAGCCCGCAGGCCGTCGGCGTCGCTCTGGCCGTGCAGCAGCGCGATGAACGGGTCGAGGTCGGCCACCTCGAGGGCGCGCATCAGTTCGACGGTGCGCTCGACGGGCCGGAAGCCGGCCAGCGCCTCGAACGGACCCAGTGCAACCAGGATCTCGGGCTTGTGGCTGCGGTCGCGGTAGTTGCGCTCCGGCGACGACAGCGGGATGCCGGCGCGCTCTTCGCGGTCGAATCCTTCCATGGCCTGCGCTGCGCTCGGATGTGCCTGCAGCGACAGGGGTTCGTCGGCGGCGAGCACCTTGACCAGGAATGGCAACGCGTCGCCGAAGTGTTCGCGGACCGCGGATCCGAGTTGCCCCTCGGGGTCGGCGGCGATGACGGCCAGCAGCGAGCGTTCCCCGTCCGGAGTCTCGACGTGGGCCGGGTCGGCGGGGTGGGCGCCGAGCCACAGTTCGGCTTCCGGGTGCGCGGTGGGCGCCTCGCGTCCGGTGAATTCGGCGATGGCGGTGCGCGATCCCCACGCATAGGTCCGGATCGCTCCGCGGAGCAGTTCCACCGTCATTCGGCCAGCCAGAGATAGACGGCGGCCATTTCGATGCGCAGCGCCAGCAGGGCCAGTTGCTGTTCGGCGCTGCCGACGGCCACCGGATCGGTGGCGGCGTCCGGAACATCTTCGGCGCCAACGACATCGACCTCCGCGAAGTGTTCCACCCGGGCGCTCAGCGCGGACCGTTCGGCGGTCAGCGTCAGTGCCAGCACCCGCAGCCGTTCGGGCAGCGGGCCGTCGATCTGCTCGTCGTGGAACAGCGCGTCGACGTCGCTGAGGCCACCGCCGAACCCGGCACCGGAGCGCAGCGCCACCAGCGCGTCCGGCAGGCCGGCCGCGGCCACCACCCGATGCCCGACCCGCAGCAGGACCGCCGACAAGTGCCGGGCCAGGGCCAGGGTGGCGGACGAGTCGCCGGCGAGCACCACGCCGCCGGTCGAAAGTCGTTGCGCCAGAGCTTTTGCCGCGTTGGTGAACACCTCGCGTGCGGCGCTGTTGCGCAGCGCCTCGTGGTCGAGTTCGTCGGCCAGGGCGGCCAGGTCGACCCGGATCCCCGGGTCGACGGTGTGCAGCGTGGCCAGCCCGGCGGCCAGATAGCGCGACAGCGCGAACTCGTCGGGAACCGGCAGTCGCGGCGCCAGCACGGCCGCGCGGCCGGCGGCGGCGTCGCGCAGCGGGCCCTCGGCGGGTGCGGCCACCACCACCCGGGCACCGCGCCGCACACCGGTTGCCACGGCCGCGGCCAGCACCGGGTCGCCGGGGTCGTTGCCGGCGACGACGAGCACGTCCAGGGGCCCGATCCAGGGCGGAACCTCGGGTGCGGTGACGATCGGCTCGGCGGCCGAACCGCCCAGTGTCGCAGCGAGTATCGCGCCGGCCGTCTCGGCCGGGCCGCGTCCGGCCACCCAGATCACCGACCGCGGCCGGTCGCCGGTGCGCAGGTCGTCCAGGACACCCTCGTCGACGGCGGCGGCCATCGACCGCACCTGGGCGCCAGCCATCGACACCGCGCGCAGCAAGCCGTCGTGGTCGGCGTTGATCAGCGCCTCGGTGTCGTTGAGGTCGCTGGGGATGCGGGTGGTGCTCACGGCGCCGCCCCGTCCAGCACCTGCCTGACCTGCGCGACGAGCCGGGCCACCTGGTCCTCGTCGGGGGCTTCGGCGTTGAGGCGCAGCAGCGGCTCGGTATTGGAGGTGCGCAGGTTGAACCAGACGCCGGCACCCAGATCCACCGTCACGCCGTCGAGCCGGTCGATCGAAACCGTCTGATCGGCAAAGGATTTCAATACGGCGTCGACACACGCCGGCGCATCGGCCACGGTGAAGTTGATCTCGCCGGACGCCGCGTACCGCTGGTAGTCGGCGGCCAGGTCCGACAGCGGGCCGTCCTGTCCGCCCAGCGCCGCCAGCACGTGCAGCGCGGCGAGCATGCCCGAGTCGGCACCCCAGAAGTCGCGGAAGTAGTAGTGCGCCGAATGCTCGCCGCCGAAGATCGCACCCGTCTCGGCCATCAGACCCTTGATGTAGGAGTGCCCGACGCGGGAGCGCACGGCCGTACCGCCATGGGCGGCAATCAGTTCGGGCACCGCGCGTGAGGTGATCAGGTTGTGGATCACGGTGGCGCCGGGCTCGCGGGCCAGTTCGCGTTCGGCGATCATCCCGGTGACCGCCGACGGTGAGACGGGCTGGCCGTTCTGGTCCACCACGAAGCAGCGGTCGGCGTCGCCGTCGAAGGCCAGCCCGATGTCGGCGTTGTTCTCGACGGTGAACTTCTGCAGGTCGACCAGGTTGGCCGGGTCCAGTGGGTTGGCCTCGTGGTTGGGGAACGAGCCGTCGAGTTCGAAGTACAGCGGGATCAGCGTCAGGCCGGGGATGGCGCCCAGGACGGCCGGCGCGGTCAGGCCCGCCATGCCGTTGCCGGCGTCGACGGTCACCCGCAGCGGACGCAGCGCACTGACGTCGACCAGCGAGCGCAGGAATTCGCCGTACTCCCCCAGGACGTCGCGGTCGGTGGCGGTACCGGCGGGTCCGTGGTGTGCGGGCACGCCCGCGACGAGTTCTTCCCGGATGGTGGCCAGCCCGGTGTCCTGGCCGACGGGTTTCGCGCCGGCCCGGCACAGTTTTATGCCGTTGTACTTGGCGGGATTGTGGCTGGCGGTGAACATCGCGCCGGGGCAATCCAGCAGTCCGGACGCGAAGTACAGCTGATCGGTGGATCCCAACCCGATGCGGACCACGTCGAGCCCCTGGGCTCGCACGCCGTCGGCGAACGCCTCGGACAGCGTCGGCGAGCTTTCCCGCATGTCATGCCCGATCACCACCCTGTCGGCCGAGGCGCGCACCAGCCGAGCGAACGCCGCGCCGACGTCAGCGACGAAGGCGTCGTCGAGTTGGGTTCCGACCAGACCTCGCACGTCGTACGCCTTGATGACGGCGGCAACCGCTGAGGCGGATCGCGACATGCTGACTCCTGATAGCGGGGACGTTTGCTGCCAGCCTAGCCGTTGGTCCGCCGTCGTTGCTCAGTCCGCCGGGTCGGGCAGAACACGCAGATGCCCACGGCGGCGACCTGTGGTTTTGGGCCGGTCGAGGGGCGGCGCGAGCAGGCTGGCGGCGTGCGTTTCGGCGAATCCGTCGGCTACCGGGACGAAGCCGGCGGCCGGCACCGCGTTCCCGTCGCGGCCCTCGCGCACGGCGTCGGCCAGCGCCACCAGATCGTCGTCGTCGGGGTAGGACGGCAGCGGCCCGGAATGGCGGACCAGTTCCCAGCCGCGCGGGGCGGTGATCCGCCCGGCGTGGGTGACGCAGAGGTCCCAGGAATGCGGTTCGCGCGCGGTGGCCAGCGGGCCGACGACCGCCGTCGAGTCCGAGTAGACGAACGTCAGCGTCGCGACGCCGTAGTGCGGGCACCCGGGCCGGCAGCAGCGACGGGGAACATTCACGCCGTGAGGTTATCGTGCGGAAACACTTCGGTGGCGGCGGACACGCAGCCATCTGCGGCCGATGTGGAACCGTTACGATCGCCCGGTGAGGCGTTACCCCGGCACTCGTGCGTCCCGGCGGCATGGTCGCGAGCTCCGCGGGCCGCTGCTGCCGCAGAGCCTGCCCGGTTGGCGGAGTCGCTCCGAGCGGTTCGACATGGCGGTGCTGGAGGCCTACGAACCCATCGAACGGCAGTGGCAGGATCGGCTCACAAAGCTGGACGTGGCCGTCGACGAGATTCCGCGCATCGCGCCGCGGGACCCGCAGAATGTTCAATTCCCCCCGGAAGTGGTGGCCGACGGCCCAATCGCGCTGGCGCGGTTGATCCCGGCCGGAGTGGATGTTCGGGGTAACTCGACGCGGGCGCGAATCGTGTTGTTCCGCAAGCCGATAGAGCGTCGCGTGAAGAACACGCTGGATCTGGCCGACCTATTGCACGACATCCTGGTGTCGCAGGTGGCCACCTATCTCGGGGTGGAACCCTCGGTAATCGATCCGACGCTCGAGGACTGACCCGACTTCGTTCGCGGCTAGATGATGCCGCGCTTGAGGCGCCGGCGCTCCCGCTCGGACAGGCCGCCCCAGATGCCGAAGCGCTCGTCGTTGGCGAGGGCGTATTCCAGGCAGGCGTCCTTGACCTCGCAGCCCAGGCAGATGCGCTTGGCCTCGCGGGTGGAACCGCCCTTCTCGGGGAAGAACGCTTCCGGGTCGGTCTGAGCGCACAGGGCGCGCTCCTGCCATTCGCTGTCGGTGAGCTCTTCGGCGGGCTCGATGGCGTCCGGCACCAGGCTCAGATGAGGACGGCCGAACTCCGTTGTCCCCCCGGGTGCCGGATCGATGTTGGTGTGCGGGATCGGGCCGATCGCGCCGATAAGGTGCTGAAAGGACATGTTCCGCCTCCTCACCTTTGTTTCGTCAATCCTTGTGTGCTGTCAGTAATTTCCAGGCCGTGATGAAGCTGTGGCCAACCCAATTCGAACATGTGATCGAATCTCGGTCTGCGACACCAGGATCGGTTAGCTGGCCGGGAAATGACACTGATGTGATTAGACACGCGATGAAGGTTGCGGTCAAGCGCTAGGCCGAAATTTCATACCACTATTTCCCAGCTTTCGGCGCGTCGCCGGCTTGGCGTGTCGTGTGACGATGCGCACGCGCCCCTTCAGGGCGTGCCGGATTGTTCTTGCCCGCCAACTAGTGTCTTGCGGTGTGAGGGTAACGGTACTGGTCGGCGGGGTCGGCGGTGCGCGATTCCTGCTTGGCGTTCGCAAACTGCTCGGGCCGGATCACGAGTTGACCGCGGTGGTCAACGTCGGCGACGACGCCTGGATGCACGGCGTGCGAATCTGCCCGGATTCGGACACGTGCATGTACACCCTGGGCGGCGCCATCGACCCCGAGCGCGGATGGGGCCATCGCGACGAAACCTGGCATGCCAAGGAGGAGCTCGCCGCCTATGGCGTGCAACCGGATTGGTTCGGGCTGGGCGATCGCGATCTGGCGACGCATCTGGTGCGCACTCAGATGCTGCGGGCCGGCTACGGGCTGACCGATGTCACCGCGGCGCTGTGCAAGCGCTGGAATCCCGGTGCGCGGCTGCTGCCGGCCACCGACGATCGGTGCGAGACGCATGTCGTCATCACCGATCCGGAGACCGGCGAGCAGCGGGCCGTGCACTTCCAGGAGTGGTGGGTGCGCTACCGCGCGCAGGTGCCCACGCACAGTTTCGCGTTCATCGGCGCCGAATCCGCCTCGGCGACAACCGAAGCGGTCCGCGCGATCGACGAGGCGGACATCGTGTTCTTCGCGCCGTCGAATCCGGTGGTGAGCATCGGCGCGATCCTGGCGGTGCCCGGGATCCGGTCTGCGCTGCGGTCGGGTTCGGCGCCCATTGTCGGCTACTCCCCCATCATCGGCGGTAAGCCGTTGCGGGGCATGGCTGATGAGTGCCTGACGGTAATCGGGGTGGAGTCCACCTCCGAGGCGGTGGGTCGGCATTACGGCGCGCGCTCGGGCAACGGGCTGCTCGACGGCTGGCTGATCGCCGAGGGCGATACCGCCGACATCGATGGCGTGGCGG